>DWYZ01000093.1 GCA_019118425.1 Candidatus Blautia faecavium
CACTGTCTTTTTTATTTGCTATACAAATATTTCTGTGCTATCATGCTAAATAAATAGATACTAAATGCAGATAAACGGAATCTATTCTTTTATGCCACTTAAAGATTTATTTCTGGTCCTAAAAGAATATCCCAATATTTATTTCCTTTTTACCCTAAGAATATGCGGACAGAAATTATATGGTAAATCATCTGCGAAGGCACGGCAGCACCTGATAGGAGGAGCCGCCGGAATCTGCACGGATATGATCACACAAAAAAAGCCGTTAGAAAAATGATTGAGTGTACAGTCAAAATTTTTATAAACAAATACAGGATGGAAAGCATATGTTTAAAGAAGTAAAGAAAGAAAACGCATTTCATGACATATTAAACCAAATTTTAGAGCAGATTCAGAATGGAACCCTTAATCCGGGAGATGCTCTCCCTACAGAGCGGAATATGGCGGAAGCCATGCATATCTCCAGGCCCATACTCAGAGAGGCGCTCCGTGCATTGGAACTGCTTGGGATACTTACTTCTGTCCGCGGTGGAGGAAATTATGTTTCTAAGGATATAGAGCATTGCCTCATTGGTCCTCTTTCTATTTTATTCCGGTTAAATAACAGCAGTGTCCTTCAGGCGCAGGAACTGCGTTCCGCCCTTGAATGCAGGGCTGTAATGCTTGCCGCTGAAAAATGTACCCCTGTAGACGCCGCCGAACTTCAGCTATATATTGCAAAGCTTGACGCTGAAGAAAATGAAAAGCTCCGTGCGGATCTTGACCGGGATCTCCATATGAAAATTGGAAAAATGGCTGAAAATCCTATGATATTCAGTGTCCTCTCCGCCTCCTCCCAGCTCACGGAAAACATTATAAGCGGGATCCGTTCGTACATCATGCAGAAAAACCATACCTCTTCTGATGTAGACGAACAACATAGAAAGCTTGTAGACGCCATCACCCATCATCAAACCGCATTGGCTGGACAATATATGCAGGAACACATGGCAACAATAGAAAAATATATCAATGAACTCATGGAATTAAATAAATTATAAATCATGTCCCTTTTCAAAGACTGTCGTAAAAGCGACAGTCTTTTTTATAGAAAAAAATTTTTCTCTTGTATTTGGTTTTATTTGTGGTATACTTAATTAAAAATTGGTTTTACCAACATTGATCATAGTATAGCCAAAGAAAAGGAGGACATTATGGAAGATGTAAAATGGAGTTATGAAACATTAAACCGCTTTTGCCAGGATGTATTTCGAAAATTTGGTTTTTCTGAGGAAGACAGCAAAACGATCAAGGATGTTTTGCTTCTCGCCGATCTATATGGAATTGAAAGCCATGGAATGCAGAGAATGGTTCGTTATCATAAAGGAATCGAAAAGGGAACGATCCATGTAGATGCAAAACCGGAAATCGTATTTGAGACTCCCATTTCTGCTGTTGTTGACGGACATGATGGAATGGGACAGCTGATTGCGTCTTTTTCTATGAAGAAGGCTATCGAAAAGGCCCTGACAACCGGTATCGGCATCGTCACTGTAAGAAATTCCAATCACTTCGGCATCGCCGGATATTATGCCAAAATGGCAAGCGAGCAAGGGCTGTTTGGAATGGCATGCACCAATTCCGAGGCGATCATGGTTCCTACTTTTGGGCGCAAAGCTATGCTTGGCTCTAATCCTATAGCTTTCGCCATGCCGGCTGATCCCTATCCATTTCTTTTTGATTGTTCCACCACCGTTGTGACAAGAGGAAAACTGGAAATGTATAATAAAATGGACAAGCCTCTTCCCCAGGGTTGGGCTTTAGATGAAAACGGCCGCGAATGTACGGATGCTCCAAGAGTGCTTTCAAATATCGTAGCAAAAAACGGCGGCGGGATCATGCCTCTTGGCGGAAATAAAGAAAAAACCGGAAGCCATAAAGGATATGGCTATGGAATGGTGTGCGAACTGTTCAGTTCTATCCTATCTCTTGGCATCACTTCAGATAAATGCTGTACATTTAAAGATAAAACTGGTATCTGTCATGGTTTTCTCGCTATGGATCCTAGGATTTTCGGGGATAAGGAAGCGATCAAAAAACATCTCTCCGAATACCTGGAAACGCTGCGGGAAAGTCCGAAAGCAGATGGAGCAGATAAAATTTATACCCATGGTGAAAAAGAAATCCTGGCGGAAAAAGATCGAAGGGAAAATGGAATACCTGTTAACGGCAATACTATGATCGAACTGGCAGATCTTTGTTCTTATCTGTCTCTTGATTTTGACAGCTACTTTAAAGACTATAAGCTTCCCACAAAAAGCGACTGTTTTACAGGAAATTATTAAAAGAAAGGATGAAAAGCAATGGATTACGCAAAAGAATCACTAAAACTTCACAGAAAATGGAAAGGAAAGATCGGTATTGTCTCTAAAGTCCCAGTGGAGACAAAGGATGACCTTTCTTTGGCCTATACTCCCGGCGTTGCCCAGCCATGTCTGGAAATCCAGAAGGACATCAGTCAGTCCTATGAACTGACAGGGCGTTCTAATATGTGCCTGGTAGTTACTGATGGTTCCGCAGTTCTTGGTCTGGGGGACATTGGACCGGAAGCAGGAATGCCGGTGATGGAAGGAAAATGTGTCTTATTCAAAGAATTCGGAAATGTAGATGCCTTCCCTCTGTGCATTAAATCCAAAGATGTGGAGGAAATCGTTAATACGATCTACCTGATTTCTGGTTCCTTCGGGGGTGTCAATCTGGAAGACATTTCCGCTCCCAGATGCTTTGAAATTGAAAGAAAGCTGAAAGAAAAATGCGATATTCCTATCTTTCATGATGACCAGCACGGCACAGCCATTATCACTCTTGCCGGACTGACCAATGCCTTAAAGGTAGTAGGAAAGAAAAAAGAAGACGTAAAAGTGGTAACTTCCGGCGCCGGAGCCGCAGCTGTTTCCATTGTTAAGCTTTTATTGTCAGCCGGCTTTAAAGATATCACCATGTGTGACCGTTCCGGCGCGATCTACAGCGGCCGTGAAAAAGGAATGAACTGGATCAAAGAAGAAATGGCTCAGGTAACAAACCTGGAAAAGAAACAGGGAACGCTGGCTGATATGCTCAAAGGAGCAGATGTCTTTATCGGCGTATCCGCACCTGGACAAGTTACAAAGGAAATGGTAGAAACCATGAATAAAGACGCTATTATCTTTGCCTGCGCTAATCCTACTCCGGAAATATTCCCGGATGAAGCAAAAGCCGGAGGAGCAAAAGTCGTATCCACCGGAAGAAGCGATTTTCCGAATCAGATCAATAATGTACTGGCATTCCCAGGAGTATTCCGCGGGGCTTTCGATGTACGTGCCAAAGATATCAATGAAGAAATGAAAATGGCCGCTGCCAAAGCATTAGCGGATCTGATCAGCGATGAAGAACTGACCCCGGATTATATTATTCCAAAAGCATTTGATAAAAGAGTTGGACCTGCTGTTGCAAAAGCTGTCGCAGAAGCGGCAAGAAAAACTGGCGTTGCCAGGATTTAATCTCTCTTTCTAAAAAATGAAGTGATTCTGTAGGAATTTATTTCCAGAATCACTTCATTTTTCTTTTCCAATGTAAGTAAAACTACTTCTATTTCATTCCGGTCACACAGATCATCTGCCCTGGGCCATGACTGGTCTTTATTGCCTGAAACCCGGCTTTTTTCAGCAGTTCTTCCAATTCTTCCGGGCGATAGATCCGCATAAATCCATCCACAGGAGGCCAGTCGCATTGTTCCGGATCACTGCCTTCATTAAGGATGGCAAAAACGCCCTGGTGTTTCAATACACGGAAAATTTCCTTAAAAGCTCCGTCTATATCCGGCCAAAAATATACGGTTTCTACAGCTGTCACCAGATCATATGTGTCTTCCGCGAAAGGCAGCTTTGCTACATCCGCCTGGCAGATATTGCATCTGCTTCCCAGATCTTTTTTATTTAATTCTTCAGACTGACGGACGCTGACTTGTGAATAATCTATTCCGTCAATCACACTGTCCGCTGAAAGATTCAGCATTTCTGCAATAGTGGCGCCGCCGCCGCAGCCTACATCCAGGATCCGCATGTCGGGTCTCCAGGACAGCAACGGCAGTCCGAAATCCCGCAGCGGTCCATGGCTTCGATTCATCCTTTCCAGCATTTTTTCTCCGCTTTTTCCTTCCGGGCGGGCCGGATTCTCTCTTTCTTTTGTCATATTTTTTCCGCATCCTTTCTTTTTCCCGCTTTATTATACTATACGCCAGAGCATACCGCAAACCGATTTTAATGTCTTATTTTATTTATTCTGCCCGTTTCATTTAGAATTTCAAATTATAGGCCGGATCTTCTTCCCTTTCTCTTGAAATCCCTTTTCCCTGGTGATAATATAAACAAAAAGTACAGAAACAGCCTAAGATATTCGGTTAGATAAGATGGCTGTTATTCCCCCTTTTTGTACTTATAAAATCCATAGAGGAATGGAAAAACAGATTTATATTAAAGAAAGGAGCCGGCACTTCCGCCGTGAGAATGCTATGAAAAAAATGATACTTGTTACTTCTCCCCCGGCATGCGGGAAGACCTATATTTCAAAACAGCTTGCCAAAAATCTCAAACATGTGGTCTATCTTGACAAAGATACTTTAATCCCCTTGTCCAATCGTGTATTTGCTGCTGCCGGCGAAGAAATAAACCGCAGTTCAAAATTTTTTGAAGAAAATATACGTGACTATGAATATGAAGCGATCGTCGATATTGGTGTGGAGGCATTGGAGTACGACGATATCGTTCTGATCAACGCGCCCTTTACAAAGGAAGTACACAGCGAAGAAACTCTGGAGCGATTCCGTACAAAGCTCCGTAAAAAAGACGCCAAGCTGGTCATTATCTGGGTTGTGACAGACCCGGAAGTATGTCATGAGAGAATGATCGCGAGAAACTCTGAACGTGATACCTGGAAACTGGAACATTGGAAAGAATACATAAAAACAGTGGATTTTTCAATCCCTGTGCCCCTGAAGAAGCTGGATGCAGGTCATGACCTGATACTTTTCCATAATTCCTCCGACGCAGAATTCAAAGAATCTATGGAAGCGATCCTTCCTCAGCTGGAGGAAGATTAAACAGAAACGACCATACCAAAGAGTTATGCAAAGTTCAAAAGAGTCTATACTCTATAAAGTCTGCAAGGTATAGGCTCTTACTTTGCATAATAACTTACTTTTCATAACCCACGCCGCCTTTCTGATTAGCGATTGCGATAATTCTGCACATAATTTCTACCTACCTTTCATCCTTTTCTGTTCTTTCAATCTCTGCATATGAGCGATAATATCTGTTTGTCCCTTTATTAGAGAATATTTCAGATACCTGGAGGACCCGTATTTCCGGATATTTCTCCAGCAGCCGTTTAAACCAGCAAATATCCTTTTCTGTATCTTGCAGCCTAATCTTCAGCATAAAACATATCCTCCCAGTCTACATAGCAGCAGCGATCTGAATATCGAGTTTTAATTGCTTCCAAAAATCTCTGACATCTCTTATGCAGAATAATATTGCTTACAAAATAAAGCCATGTTTCAACCGATTTTTCTTTGTAAAATCTGACGCGGATATAGTGAAAGATAGATGATATAAAATTTTCGTGTTCCTTATTCTTAAAGATAGTGTTTCTTTCCTGATTATTCTCTGCTCCTATCGCTGCGTTTGCCATAACGACCTCCTGATAATTACATTTTTGCTTTGATTCTTACTTGCTGATAACTTGAGTAAACTTCGCCGAATATTGTGATTCTTGTTTTACTCAATTTTGCGACTTGAGTAATACTCAATTTGAAGTGATTATAGACAATTTCAGGCGGTCTCCAGCGATATTTCAACCATTACCTTTTAGCAACAAAAAAAAGCCCCGAAAACCTTATAATCACTAGAAAACACTGTGTTTATAAGGCTCTCAGGGCCTCAAAATACTTATATTAAATTTAAAGAAAAATTTGCATTACATTCCCATCTGCTTTGCAACTTCCTCAGCAAAGTTCTCTTCTTTTTTCTCGATACCTTCGCCAGTCTCGTAACGAACGAAGCCTTTGATGGTAATCTTAGCGTTGTTCTCTTTTGCAACCTGCTCTACGTATTTGCCTACGGACTGTTTTCCGTCTTCTGCTTTTACATAGGTCTGGTCAAGAAGGCAGATTTCCTTCAGCTCTTTCTTGATACGTCCCTCGATCATGCCTTTGATAACCTTTTCCGGTTTCTGGGATTCTTTCGGATCGTTCTGGATCTGAGCCATAAGGATTTCTTTTTCATGTGCGATATAGTCAGCGCTTACTTCGCTGTCGCTTGTGTACAGAGGCTTCAGAGCTGCAACCTGCATTGCCACGTTCTTAGCCATCTCTTTCACTGCATCGTTCACTACATCTGTCTCAACGTCTACAAGAACACCGATCTTTCCGCCCATATGGATGTAGGAAGCAACGAAACCATTGTCCTCTGTCACCTGCTGGAATCTGCGGATGTTCATGTTCTCACCAATCACTGCAATCTGTGCTGCCAGAGCTTCTTTTACAGTCTTCGTGCTGTCCAGTGCCCATGGCTCGGCAAGAAAGGCGTCAATATCTGCTGCTGTAGTTGTCAGTGCCTGTGCAGCAACATCTGCAACGTAGTTCTGGAATTTTTCATTTTTAGCTACGAAGTCTGTCTCTGCGTTTACTTCTACAACAACTGCCTTCTTTCCGTCCTCAGCAACAAGAGCCTTGCAAAGGCCTTCTGCTGCAACACGGCTTGCTTTTTTCTGTGCGGTAGCAAGACCTTTTTCACGAAGGAATTCTACTGCTTTATCCATATCGCCTTCTGTAGCTGTAAGAGCTTTCTTACAATCCATCATTCCGGCGCCGGTCATTTCTCTTAATTCTTTTACCTGTGCTGCTGTAATAGCCATTTTCATTTCCTCCTGAACGATTTAAACGCTTACAGCGCGCTGCATAAGCAGCACGCCCAGCGTGATTTTCTGGTTTAGATATTTATTCCTCTGTTACCTCTTCTGCTTCCTCAGAGAATTCTTCAGATTCAGCCTCGATCTCTCCATCTGCTTCTGTAACACCCTGATTTGCTTCGATAACAGCATCTGCCATCTTGGAAACGATCAGTTTTACGGCACGGATCGCATCGTCATTTCCCGGGATCACATAGTCCAGTTCTTCCGGATCACAGTTGGTATCGCAGATACCGATCAGCGGAATTCCCAGTGTATGTGCTTCCTGAACACAGATTCTTTCCTTCTTCGGGTCTACGATGAAGATTGCATCCGGGATACGCTTCATTTCTTTGATACCGCCAAGGTTCTTCTGAAGCTTGGACATTTCTTTTCTTAACTCAATGACTTCTTTCTTTGGAAGGACTTCAAAAGTTCCGTCAGCTTCCATAGCCTCGATCTCTTTCAATCTCTGGATACGGCTCTGGATGGTCTTGAAGTTAGTCAGCATACCGCCTAACCATCTTTCATTTACGTAGAACTGTCCGCAGCGCTCTGCTTCTGTCTTGATCGCATCCTGTGCCTGCTTCTTGGTTCCTACGAATAAGATGTTTCCGCCGTTTGCAACGATATCAGCGATAGCATTGTACGCATCGTCAACCATGCCTACAGACTGCTGTAAGTCGATGATATAGATACCGTTTCTCTCTGTGTAGATGTATGGAGCCATTTTAGGGTTCCATCTTCTTGTCTGATGTCCGAAATGAACACCTGCTTCCAAAAGCTGTTTCATTGAAATAACACTCATCTTTTTTTCTCCTTTTTGGTTAGATTCTTCCCTGCAGATCATTTTCTATCCGGACCTGCCGCACACCGTCAGGCACCATCCATAAGAATCTCTGCACGTGCTTACTCTGAAAGCCGCAGTTATGCCGCTTTCACCAACTTTTGCATTATAGCATAAGAAAACCCTCCATGTAAAGAGGGTTTTCTAAAAAAACGTATTTTGCCTGAATTTCCGGCAGTATACACGAAAAGCCAAATTATTTTTACCGTTTTTTCATGATATAAGAAATCGCATCTTGTATCCTGGACACATACACCATCTCTATCCCTGGGTTCTTTCCTACCGATGTACGGCAGACCTCTGGAAGGATCACTGTATGAAAGCCCAGCTTTTTCGCTTCGGTCACCCGCTGGCCCGCCATACTCACTGCTCTCACTTCTCCGCTTAAGCCCACCTCTCCAAAGGCGAGCACGCTGTCCGGAATCACGATATCCTTGAAGCTGGATACAACCGCCAGAGAGATGGCAAGGTCAATGGCCGGCTCTGTCATGCGCATTCCTCCTGCAATATTTACATAGGCATCCGAGGAAGCCAAATGCACACCCACCTTTTTTTCAAGAACCGCCATGAGCAGATTTACCCTGTTAAAATCTGTTCCCACAGCCGTCCTTCTGGGAATGCCGAAATTGCTCTGGCAGACCAGCGCCTGTATCTCCACAAGGATGGGCCTGGTTCCTTCTAAAGAGCAGGAAACAACGGAGCCTGAGCTGTCCGTAGGTTTCCCATTCAGCATAAACTCCGAAGGATTTTTCACTTCTTCAAGTCCGGTGTTTTGCATTTCAAAAACACCGATCTCATTGGTAGAGCCAAAACGATTCTTTACTGCCCGAAGGATCCGGTAAGATGCATGCCTGTCCCCTTCGAAATAAAGGACGGTATCCACCATATGCTCCAATACTCTCGGGCCCGCCACATTTCCTTCCTTAGTCACATGACCTACGATAAAAATGGAGATTCCCATTCCTTTGGCAATCTGCATCAGGATATTCGTGGATTCTCTCACCTGAGAAACACTCCCCGGGGCAGAACTCACCTCTTCATGAAACATAGTCTGGATGGAATCGATCACCACCATGTCCGGCTTACGCCGATTCAGCACCTCCCGGATCACTTCCAGATTCGTCTCACATAAAAGCTCCAGATTCTCATTAAAGCTTCCGATTCTGTCTGCCCGAAGCTTAATCTGGCGTAAGGATTCCTCCCCGGAAATATAAAGAACCTTCGCTCCCCCAAGGGCAAGGTTCCTGCATACCTGCAAAAGAAGGGTAGATTTCCCGATACCGGGATCTCCCCCTACTAAAACCAGAGACCCGGGAACGATACCGCCCCCGAGCACTCTGTCAAGTTCACCTATGTTCGTGGTCTGCCTTTCATCTTGGGACAGGCGGATGTCTTTTAATAAAACAGGCTCCTGCCTTTTTTCGTAAGTCTTCGCTGTGCCGGATGTCTTCTTAACAATGGACACCGTCTCCTCCACAAAGGAATTCCATGCTTTACATCCCGGACACTGTCCCATCCATTTCGCAGATTCGTATCCGCATTCCTGGCAGAAAAAAACAGTTTTTTTATTTTTCAGCATTTTATGATCTTCACTTCTACCTGGGCTGCGTTTCCCAGCTCTGCGCTAAAGGAAAGCTTTCCTCCAAGATTCGTTTTCATTTTACCTGTGTCGGCTCCGTTAATGAATACCTCGTATTCTGTATCTCCTTCCATTTCCACTGTGATCTGGGCATCTTCCGGTCCTTCCACAGTAAAGCTCATACTGGAGCCGTCCTGCGCAAGATGAAACACAGAAGTCCCCGGAACAGATTCGTATACGAACATTCCATTTCTTTCCAGCTTAGTGATCTCATTGAAGGTTTTTACTTTATACATATCGCCCTGATGCTGGTAATCGGATAACTTGGACTTCGCTGAAAGCTCGTAATCTCCGAAGCTTATCGTTCCATCTGCCTCTGTGCGAATGAGTTCCTTAACTACTGCCATGATCTTATGTCCTCCCTAAGACTTTCTCTTGTTTTCCGTATTTAATTGGTTATTTTTTTGTATCCCTAATTATATAATAAATCCTATATTTTGACCAGAGTCTTGGGCCATTTTTAATATCTTTTTTAGAAATGGCACAGAGAAGCAATTTATTTTTCGTTACTAATCACACGATGACCAGTAACTATTTTTCTTCTCTGGACGTGACAAAACGGATTTCTTTTTTATGAAGCTGCACAGTCACCGTATCTCCCTGTTTGATCTTCCCTGCCAGGATTTCATTCGCCATAGCATCCTCGATCTGATTCTGGATGGCGCGCCTTAAAGGACGGGCGCCATACTTACTGTCAAATCCAGACTGGGCAAGATGCTCCTTCACCGCGTTCGTCACCTTAAGTTCTATATCCATCTGCTCCCTGCAGCGCTTCTGAAGCTGCTTTAGCAGGATGGTAACGATCTTCTTGATGTGCTCCTTGTTCAGGGCATGGAACACCATGATCTCGTCAATACGGTTTAAAAATTCCGGTTTAAACATGCGGCGCACTTCTTCCATAACGCCGGCTTTCATCCGCTCATAATCCTGTTTTTCATCTTCATTGGAAATGAACCCCAGCCGCTTCGGTTCAATGATGGCCTGGGCTCCTGCATTGGAAGTCATGATGATGATCGTCTGTTTAAAGTCTACCTTTCGTCCATGAGCGTCTGTGATATGTCCATCGTCCAGTACCTGAAGGAGAATATTAAATACATCCGGATGCGCTTTCTCGATCTCGTCAAACAAAAGCACACTATACGGGTTTCGGCGTACCTTTTCGCTGAGCTGTCCGCCTTCATCATATCCCACATATCCGGGCGGCGAACCGATCAGCTTAGATACACTGTGTTTTTCCATATATTCAGACATATCCACACGTATCATTGCCTGCTCGCTGCCGAACACAGCTTCTGCAAGAGCCTTGGAGAGCTCGGTTTTTCCCACACCAGTAGGTCCTAAAAACAAGAAAGAACCTATCGGGCGGTTGGGGTCTTTTAATCCTACCCTTCCTCTTTTAACTGCCTGGGCCACTGCCCTTACCGCTTCGTCCTGTCCAATCACACGTTTATGCAGTTCTTTCTCCAGATGGGCGAGGCGCTTCGTCTCCCCCTCTGTCAGCTTCTGCACTGGTATCTTAGTCCAGTCTGATACAATATCCGCCACGGAAGTCTCTGTGACAGTCAACGGTTTTTTCTTATTTTTCCGTTCGCAGCGCGCCTTTTGTTTTTCTATCTCTTTGTGTAGTTCCCCCTGACGCGCCTGTATTTCTCTTGCCTTTTCAAGATCCGCCTCACGGATGGCATCCTCTTTTTCTTTCAGCAGGGATTTAAGCTCCTGATCCAAAGCGTCCAGCTCCGGCGTGGATTTATAGCCTGCGAGCTGCACCTTAGAAGAGGCCTCGTCAATGATATCAATGGCCTTATCCGGCAGAAACCGGTCATTTATATAACGCACTGACATTTTTACCGCAGCCTCAAGAGCCTCATCCTCTATCTTTACTCCGTGATGCTCTTCGTAGTAAGGCCGCAGGCCCTTCAGGATCTCCACCGCTTCCTCTTCCGTAGGCTCTTCTACCATAACCGGCTGGAAACGCCGTTCTAAAGCCGCATCCTTTTCAATATACTTCCTGTACTCTTCCAGAGTAGTAGCGCCGATCAGCTGTATCTCTCCTCTGGAAAGGGAAGGCTTTAAAATATTAGACGCATCCAAAGCTCCTTCCGCTCCTCCTGCACCAATGATGGTGTGAAGTTCATCAATAAAGAGAAGTATACCCTGATGCTCCCGTACCTCCTGTACTACATTTCGAATCCTTTCTTCGAATTCTCCGCGGTATTTGCTGCCAGCCACCATTCCGGAAAGATCCAGAACCACCACTCTTTTATCTTTAACCGTATCCGGCACCATTCCTAAAACAATACGCTGGGCAAGTCCTTCCGCGATAGCGGTCTTTCCTACCCCCGGCTCTCCTACAAGGCAGGGATTATTTTTGGTCCTGCGGCTTAGTATCTGTATCAGCCTGGCAATCTCTTTTTCTCTTCCCACTACCGGATCCAGCTTTCCTTCCCTGGCCATCTGCGTCAGGTCACGGCTGTACTGGTCAAGGGCGGGCGTGCCGGAAGCTCTTTTATTTCTTCCTGCTTTGGCGTTTTGAAATTCTTCGGTAATGGCCTCTCCGTCCATACCCATAGCGGATAAAACCGCTGCGTAAAGTTTCTGGATCTGCGCCCCCATAGTATATAAAAGTCTTGTGGCAACACAGTCCGTCTCTTTCAGCATAGCCAAAAGCAGATGCTCCGTACCTGCCTGGGCTTCGTGAAAGGATTCCGCCTCCCTGGCTGCTCCTTCCAGGATCTTTCTGGCTCTGGGACTATATCCGGGAGTCCGTTCGGCAAGCAGAGTATCCGGAGGGGCGATCAGCTGATCGATCAGCGCCTCCAGGCGTTCTTCCTCCAGTCCGAACTCTTCCAGGATCTTTCCGGCAGTGCCTTCCTTTTCCTTCATCAAACCTATTAAGATATGTTCAGTTCCCACATAATTGTGTTTCAGCGACTGTGCGGCTTTTTTCGCCAGCTCAAGGGCAGTTTCTGCCTGTCTGGTAAATTTTTCCTGCATAGTGTCCTCCTATCTGTCTATATAATATTCATCGAATATATTGTCAATGAGCTGATGCACTTCGTCCCTAGTCACATTCTTGCAGCATCCTCTTGCAAGAGCGACCAAAAGATTCTGCTTCATCTCCTCGAGCGCCTTTATCTTATCCGCATCAATGGATATGACAGCACCTCGTCTGCGGTCTATACTGACAAACCCCTCCTGGCGCAAAAGAGAATATGCCTTGTTTACCGTATGCATATTGATCCCTATGGTTTCTGCAAGCTGCCGCACCGATGGCAGCGGATCCCCCTCTCTCAGTCTGGATGTGGCTATTCCCATGATGATCTGATTTGTGAGCTGAATATAAATCGCTTCCTCACTGTTAAAATCTATTTTTATGACCATACGGCAACCTCCTCCGTTGTTTCTTAAGTAATGCACATAATGTGCAATATCGGATCCCCGCAGCCACGCAGCAAAGGCATGATCTGGATCTGACATGCAACTATGTTATACATATAGTAGCACATAATCAAAGTTTTGCAAGAAAAAATTTTTTCCTGTTTTTATCTTTCCAGCTTTTTTCTAAAAGAACAGGGCGGCTTCTGCCGCCCTGTTTTCAGCCTAATATTCCCAAATGTTCCAGAAGTATTTTTAATCCGATGAGAATCAGGATCACGCCGCCTGCAATCTGTGCCTTTGCCCGAAAACGGCTTCCGAACACATTTCCGATCTTGATCCCTGCCACACCGAATACAAAGGTAGTACACCCAATAAAGATCACGGCCGTGACGATATTTACCCTCAGAAAAGCAAAGGTCACTCCCACTGCAAGGGCGTCAATACTTGTTGCCACCGCAAGAAGAAGCATGGTCTTTACATCGAAGGAATCATCCAGGGATTCCCCTTCTCCCAATGCCTCCCGTATCATATTGATACCGATGATGGCAAGCAGCACAAAGGCGATCCAGTGATCCACATTTACGATCACATTCTCAAACTGGCTTCCCAAAAGATAACCGATAGCCGGCATAAGTGCCTGGAATCCGCCGAAATATACGCCTGCCAGAATGGCATTTTTCCATTTCATTTTCGGCATGGAAAGGCCCTTACAAATAGATACGGCAAAAGCATCCATAGATAATCCTACTGCAATCAGAAATAACTCTACAAATCCCACTGCTGTCCCCCCTGCTACCCGATGATCTTCTTAACCTGATCTCTGTTCAGTACCAGATTAAAGCCCATAGGATTTACCACATAAGCAGCGGCATTTTCCAGCATTACATCCATCAGCTTGGTAAAGGGAAGCTTGGCCACGCGCATTTTCTTTCCCTTAGTAAATTTTTCAAGTTCCATTACATCAGAAAAGATCGGCTGAAGGATCTGATCTTTTTTATCTTTCAAGAAAGGAATATTGATCTTTTTCGGATCTTCCTCGCTTACATTCATTACCATTAAATATTCGGATTTACGGAGATTTACCAGAAGCTCTTCTTCCATCTCCCTCATATTTTTACGTTCTTCATTTTTTATCGGCCGGCGCAGCTCCTGCATGAAATAGATTCCGGAAAGCTGCAGGGTAGGGTTTAAGAGCGGTCTTTTTTCCGGTTCCAGCTTGCTTAAGTCCTGCTTCGCTATATCCGTAAGCTCCACCTCGCAGGATTCTTCTCCATCCACCCACAGAACAGTATTTACTCCAATGGCATATAAAGTTCCGTAGAATCTGGGATAATCTTTCTTTTCATAGCGCATGCCCATTAAAAGGATCTTATTTTCCGCGCATTTCTTTCCATACTCCTTGATCCCTTCCTCTGTGGAAAATACCCATGCCTGATCGTTGTAGGTTTCTTCGTCGCAGGTCACATACGGAAGTCTCGTTGCTTGTGAATATGCGACAAACACAAAATCTCTGTTCTGCAGCTCCTTCACTGCCTGTTCCTTACTTATTCCCATTTTCTTTATCCTCTCTGTCTCATTTCTTTTATGATCGTTTTCATATCTTTGCTTACCCGGTAGGATTCTGTGATCTTCTGCAGGGATTTCCTGTAAGTAAATTCCTCCAGACCATGCTCTCCTCTCAAATATGCCAGCATCTCCTTGGGAAATGCCACGAAATATACGGATATAGCCCACGCTGCTCCCATTTTCGCGTAGTAGCCATCCTGGTGAATACGCTTCAGTCTTTCTATAGCCTTTTCACGGTACTCTTCCTTCACGAAGTGGCAAAGAAGCATAACTGCCGCGAATCTGGCATGATACTCTTCCTCGGAATCAAAATACGGTTCCAAAAAATCCCAGTACATCTCCTGGTATTTATCCGCATCTTTCAGCGTATTGCAGAAAGTGTCGCATACAGCCCAATTATGAATGTCCTTTATAAAAGTCTTAACATAATCCAGTTTTTTTTCCGCATCCATCTTGCTGTAGGCCAGCACCAGCCCCCGCACCATAGTCTCTTCGTAATAGACATCCTCTGCCTTGTCAAACCATTCTTCCCAGTCGTTCCCAGCCAGTTCTCTGGCAAGCGCGCGCATTTTCGGAAGTCTTACTCCCAGAATGTTTTCTTCCCCCGGAACCAATTGGCTGTGAAACGCCCTGTATTCCGGCTCCGCAAGGTCCATAAGCCGCTGTCGGACCATCTCTGCGGTGATTTCTTCTTTTTCCATAGCTTTCATTTGTTGTAGCTGGTTACATGTAACCTTTGTTCGTTTTGGAACAGCAAGTACGACATGTAACGTTTATTCTCCTGTTGATCGTTTCAAATGCCTTTACAGCAAATGCTTTTTTTATTTTATTATAAAACCTTCTAAAAGTAAAGAGAAAGGACTGCCCTTGAGCGGTCCTTCTCTATAAGTTTTTATTTTGTAAGAAATTCTACGATTCCGTCTATAGCTTCCATCTGATCCTGCTTTAACGCGGACTTCACCGTAAGGGTATCTTCGTAGATCTCCATATTTTTCATCTGCGAAAGTATCTCCTTCATCTGCTTTCCTGCAGATACGGCCCAGGTTCCATTTTCCATTACAGCTACTTTGCGGTTCTGCAGATTATGTGCTTTAAGCTCTGTGAGCAGAGTCTCCATCTTCGGGAAAATACCCGCATTATAGGTAGGGGAAGCGAAAACAATGCGGTCGCAGCGGAAGGCCTCCGCCAGCAGATAAGAAGGATCTGTCACTGAGACATCATAAACCGCAATATTCTTTTCTCCCTTATCCCCAAGCTTTCCAGCCAGTACGTTTACTGCATTCTCCGTATTCCCATAAATGGAAGCATAAAGGATCAGCACTGCATGGTCCTCAGGAGTATAAGTGCTCCACTTCTGGTACTTTTCAATAAACCATCCCAGATTTTCTCTCCAGACAGGACCGTGCAGAGGGCAGATGACCGCGATATCCAAAGCAGACGCCTTCTTTAACGCAGCCTGCACCTGAGTACCGTATTTACCAACAATATTGGTCAGATATCTTCTTGCCTCAGCAAGCCACTCCTCTTCAAAATTCACCTCATCCGCAAACAGATTCCCGTTTAATGCCCCAAAGGTGCCGAAAGCGTCCGCGCTGAAAAGCACCTTGTCATAGGCGTCATAAGTAACCATCGCCTCCGGCCAGTGAACCATAGGGATCATGGCAAAGGCAAGCGTATGCTTACCTGTGTTTAAGGTATCCCCTTCCTTGATCACTACTGCGCGTGAATCCACATCAAAGCTAAAAAACTGCTTTATCATGGCAAATGTCTTTGCATTTCCCACGATCTTCACATTCGGATACCGAAGCACCACTTCTCCTAAAGTAGCGCAGTGATCCGGCTCCATATGATTTATGATCACATAATCCAGGTTCCGCCCGGAAAGTACATGCTCCAGATTTTCAAAAAACTGTCCGCTCACCGCTTTATCCACTGTATCCAAAAGAACGGTTTTTTCATCTAAAAGCACATAGGAATTATAAGACACCCCTTTAGGAATAGGGTAAATATTTTCAAACAAGGCCAGCCTTCTGTCACTGGCGCCGACCCAGTATAAATCTTCCGTCACATTTTTCACACAGTACATCGCTGTTCTTCCTCCTTCTATGCCTCGTCAATCGCTTTGCCAATGTCATGGCGCATATATTTATTTGCAAAAGACACCCAATTCGTGGCGTCATAAGCATTTTTTCTTGCCTCTTTTAAATCTTTTCCTTTGGCTGTGATCCCAAGGACACGGCCTCCGTTGGTAACGATCTTCCCATCCTGGAACTTTGTTCCCGCATGGAAGCAGTAATAACCGTCTTTGTCCTTAAAGTTTTCCAGTCCTTCGATGGGATATCCCTTTTCATACTTCACAGGATAGCCGTCGCTTGCCAAAACCACACACACAGCTGCATTCTCTTCGAATACAAGATCCACCTGGTCCAGCCTTCCTTCCACGCAGGCTTCCATCACTTCGATCATGTCTGTTTTCATTCTGGGAAGAACCACCTGTGCCTCCGGATCCCCGAATCTTGCGTTGTATTCCAATACCTTGGGGCCCTCATTGGTAAGCATCAGTCCGAAAAAGATAATTCCCACAAAAGGTCTCCCCTCAGCGGCCATAGCGTCCACGGTAGGCTGATATATATGTTTCCGGCAGTATTCGTCTATCTCTCTGGTGTAGAAAGGACTTGGAGAAAAGGTTCCCATTCCTCCTGTGTTCAGTCCCTGGTCTCCATCCTTGGCACGCTTATGATCCTGGGCGGAGGTCATAGGCTTAATGGTCTTTCCATCCACAAAGGAAAGTACCGAAACCTCCCGTCCAGTCATAAATTCTTCTATAACCATAGTATTTCCCGCGCTGCCAAATTTTTTATCTTCCATGATCTCTTTCACCCCGGCCTTTGCCTCTTCCAGGGTATTGCAGATCAAAACTCCCTTTCCAAGAGCAAGTCCGTCCGCTTTTAATACAATGGGAAATTTCGCCTCTGTCTCCAGATACGCAAGAGCCTTGGCAGGATCGTCAAAATTCTCATACGCTGCAGTAGGAATATGATATTTCTTCATCAGATCTTTGGAAAATGCCTTGGAACCCTCTAAAATTGCCGCGTTTTTTCTAGGCCCGAACACCTTAAGGCCCCGCTCTTCAAATACATCCACTATGCCTCCCACCAAAGGATCGTCCATGCCGATGATAGTCAGGTCGATCGCCTTTTCCTGGGCAAAATCTGCCAGACGCTCAAATTCCATAGCACCGATATCCACACATTCCGCATACTGGGCAATCCCTGCATTTCCAGGGGCACAGTAAATTTTATCCACCTTTGCGCTTTTTGCCGCGCTCCAGGCGATGGCATGCTCTCTGCCGCCGCTGCCTACAATCAATACCTTCATTTTTACCTCTTTCTGACGCATTCGGCTGCGTCAATAATGGTAGATTTGGAAGTTTACTTCCAAACTTACTCCTTAATCTTCTATTGAAACCTTTCCGTCCGTAACTGTTACCTTTCCATTGGCGATCAGGTCAATGGCCCTGGGAAGAATCACCCACTCCGCCTGCTCCATAACCCGCTGCTGAAGGATTTTAGGCGTATCTTCCGCTTTTACCTCCACTGCTTTTTGTAAGATAATAGGGCCGGTGTCTGTACCAGTATCTACAAAGTGTACAGTTGCTCCCGTCACCTTTACTCCTCTCTTTAAGGCTGCCTCATGCACATGAAGGCCGTAGTAGCCGACCCCGCAGAAAGAAGGGATCAGAGAGGGGTGTATATTAATGATCCTGTTTGGAAATGCCTCCACAATAACCGGAGGAATCGCCACCAAAAATCCTGCCAGGACCACAAGATCCACCTGATTTTCCCTAAGGCAGTTCAGCAGTGCCCTGTGAAATTCCTCCCGGTCCGTATACTGGCGCGGCGAAATGCACAGGGCGTTTATGCCGTGCTTTTTTGCCCGTTCCAGGGCATAGGCTCCCTGATTATTGCTGATGACCACTTCTATTCTGGCATTGGTGACCTCTCCTTTTTCGATAGAATCCAGGACTGCCTGAAGATTTGTCCCTCCGCCGGACACTAAAACACCAAGCCTTAACATAGGGTCACTCCTTTTTCTCCTGCCTCAATATGCCCTACCACATAAGGAGTCTCTCCCGCAGCCTCAATGGCTTTCATGGTCTTTTCCACATCTGCGGGATTTACTGCCAGGATCATTCCAAGGCCCATATTGTAGGTATTATACATCATTTTTTCTTCAATTCCGCCTTTTTCCGCCAAAAGCTTGAATATCGGAAGCACCGGATAGCTGTCTTTTTCCACTACAGCCCTAGTTCCTTCTTTCAGCATACGGGGAATATTTTCATAGAAACCTCCGCCGGTGATATGGCTGCATCCGTGAATGGAAACCCCGGCTTCTTTTATGCTCTTTAAAGCCTTCACATAAATCTTGGTGGGAGCCAGCAGGGCCTCTCCTAAAGTCGCCTGGAGCTCCTCATAATAAGTATCCAAAGATTCCTTCGTCATCTCGAAAACCTTGCGCACAAGAGAAAAACCATTGCTGTGCACGCCGGAGGACGCCATACCGATCAATACATCGCCAGCCGTCACCGCTTCTCCTGTGATCAGATCTTTTTTATCTACCACGCCTACAGCGAACCCTGCCAGGTCGTATTCGTCAACCGGGTAAAAGCCAGGCATCTCCGCGGTTTCTCCGCCGATCAGGGCAGCTCCCGACTGGCTGCAGCCTTCTGCCACACCTTTTACGATCTCCGCGATCTTCTCCGGATAGTTCTTTCCGCAGGCAATGTAATCCAGGAAAAATAAAGGTTCTCCCCCTGCGCAGGCAATATCGTTCACGCACATCGCCACGCAGTCGATTCCTACTGTATCATGCTTATCCATAAGAAAAGCCAGCTTAAGCTTGGTCCCTACTCCATCCGTTCCGGAAACCAGGGTAGGCTCCTCCATATTTTTAAAAGCGCTCATGGAAAAAGCTCCGGAAAAACCGCCGATTCCTCCCAGCACTTCCGGTCTCATGGTTTTTGCAATGTGCTCCTTCATAAGCTCCACTGACTTATATCCTGCTTCAATATCCACACCAGCATTCTTGTAATCCATAATATCCTCCCATAAACATTAATATTCCTTATATCCGACTTCCTGCAATCTCGCGTCTTTCGCTTCCACCTGCTCTTTTAACTCCTGGCTGTATGCCTTCAGCCGGGTCAGAAGCTCCGGATCTGAAGTAGCAAGGATCTTCGCTGCCAAAAGGCCGGCATTCGCCCCGCCGTTGATAGCTACCGTGGCAACAGGGATACCGGAAGGCATCTGCACGATAGAATAGAGAGAATCTCTCCCCCCAAGAGAAGTGGTGTGCATAGGAATTCCAATAACAGGCATCGGGAAAATAGCTGCGCACATGCCTGGCAGATGAGCTGCCATCCCGGCTCCGGCAATGATCACCTTAAATCCTTTTTCTTCCGCAGTTTTCGCATACTCAAAAAATACATCCGGTTCTCTGTGGGCAGAGATGATCTTCATCTCAAAATCAATTCCCAGTTTCTCCAGAATTTCCGCCGCTTTTCTCATAACCGGCATGTCTGAATCACTACCCATTACAATTCCTACTTTTGCCATAGCTTTTCTCCTTTATGTTTATTTATTTTATTTCATTCTCTAATCGTAGATTCTACTAAGATTCCCTTTTTCTGTCAATATGTTACTATTAAGGTTACTGGTCGCCGTTTGACCAGTAACGGGAAATTTGGCATTTTAAATTCTCTTCGCGAAGCCAAAATCTTAGTTTTCAAAAGGAAGGTTCAATTCCTCTGTCCCCGGAAGGACGAAGCGGCCATTCTCAATAATGGAAACCATCTCCCCTTCCTCATCGATCACCCGGATACTGCCCAACTCTTCATAGGGAATAGTAATATCTGTATGGCACCCATAATAAGCCAGGCTCAAATCCTCTTTTCGAAGACTGGAAATCTCGTTATCCCTAGCTATGATCTCTCTGCCGTCCGGATTAAATACCGGCGTATCTTCCGCCCAGCTGTAGCAGGTGTCTCCCACAGCAAAATGAGGCCCCATCTTCTCTGCGATAAGGATCGGAAGCTTGTCCGCGATATTATACTTTTTAGCCGCTACATAAGCTGTGGTGTTGGTGCCGATGGCAAACTCTCCCATAGGGATTTTTTCGTGATGGTGCAGGATATTGTCCTCTATATATTTCCTGTTTTCTTCCTCATCCGGGAAATTTTCACAGGAATAGTCAATGACCTGTCCGCAGTCAAAGACCAGCTTGAGATCCTTGAACTGCAGGCCGTTTAGATAAACCTTTTTCACATGGAGCGTTCCCCCTGTACCCGCCAGGACCGGTGAGGTAAAAACTTCTCCCACCGGAATATTTACATCCGCCACGCAGTTTTCAAAATTCGTCTGTTTTTCAGGATCTGTAAGAGTGTGAAGATGAATAAGAAGGTCTGTTTCATTTCCGTCTTTTCCCTTTACCTCCACCCATTCACAGGTGTCTAAGGTTTCTATGATGGTCTGCTGGATCCGTTCGTAGAGCTTATAGTCCAGGGTATTGATCTTCACGATCTCCTGGAAAATCTCCGGGAAATTTTCTCCTATCTCCGGCACCGGATAGGCGATGATGGTAAAGCTTCTTTCATCCCCCTTAATATAACGGTTTACGATCTGACCGGATTCATTGTCCATCTCTACCATAAGTTTTTGCTGTGCCTCACTAAGTGACCAGGCGTCCTTTTTACTCTCCGGTGAGAATGGTGCCTCCCCGAAAGTTTCGATACATGCCGGGCCCCCGTGGACTTCTGCGAGCTCCTTATGCTTTTCATAAGCCGTCTGCATTGCGCGGAGCTTTCTTTTTATGAAATCCCCATCCAAAAACAAGGCACAGTCCTGCCTGTGGTCATAATCATACTGAGGATTGGGATTTCCTCCCGTAAAGCCTACTCTTGCCTGGCCCTTTTTATTTATGACGTGGGAAGCATGACGGTAGATCACCGGCTTAAGCCCCATCTCCTGAAACTTAAGCACCGCTGCTCTTACCATTCTCTCAAAGCCTAGCTGATAACGGATGTTTACTGTCTTTTTCTTTGTGATATCCTTTCTTCCATTGACAAAGCCGATCCGATACCCTTCCGTATAGGTACGGGCCATACTGTCTATCTGTTCCTGGGAAAGCGTATTTAAAAACTGAGCTACTCCTGTCTCATTGTCAGACACATATTCTCCATACCAGTACAGATATCTCAAGTCCGTAAGATCTGCCTCCATTACAATCTTAAGGGCAAAATCCTGCTCCGGGTCAATTCCCTCCAGGATTCTTTGTTCTACCATGTCCTGACAGTAATCATTTACATAGGAGGAAAGGATATCCTGTACTGTTTTCACTTCCGGAAGCTCCTCTGCACAAAACTCCCCGTAAATTTCTAAAAACAATTCCATAGAAACCAGAAGGTCCCACCATTTTTTTTCATATGCATAGGGAATCGCACCCCGCAGTTCCCCATATAAGAAAGTAAAGACCGGTCCGTATTCCCCTAATTTTTCCGCGGCATAAGAAGGATTTCCATAAGAAGTGCTGTAATTCTCAGGGAATAATTCCTGATAAAGCTCCCTGTTGCGCTTCTCAAGCTCTGAAAGCTCTGTCTTCCGTATATCTGTCTCAATCAGGTCCACCGTCTTTTGCAAAAAGTCTGCCGTTCTCTGGAAAAAATCCAGAAAAGGCGGCTTTACCTCTGTCTCTTCTTTCATCTCCCTGATCCTTTCCTTGGCCAGGGTATACCGTTCCATGATCCATTCGTCCACTGTCTTTGTCTCCATTTCTTTTCAGCATAGTTTATGAGCGTTCGCCCATATCGTCAATAATATGTCCTTTTTCCACATGCTTCTGGATAAGCGCTTCCATATATTCCCAGATAGCGGCTGATCCTTCTTTCGTATGCTCGTTTCTTTTATAGATTTGGCTCTTTTTCACCCGATGTTCCGCCCAGCTTTTTCCGTCTGAAGCATCGTTTAAAAAAAGGGGCTGGCTGTTATCCAGCATGTGAGCGTATTTCGCCTCCGGCGTTTCGTACGCCTCGAATTCTTCCCACAGCGCCTTAAGCCACTTCCCCTGATCAGATGGCAACAGCCCGAAAATGCGGTCTGCCGCCTTGGTTTCCCTTTCTCTTTTTGTGGCCGCGCCGGCCTCATCGTAAGCATAGGTGTCTCCTGCATCGATCTCCACAAGATCATGGATCAGCACCATAGACACCACCTTGGACAGATCTATCTCTTCCTGGGCATATTCCTTTAAAAGAACCGCCATTAAAGCCAGATGCCAGGAGTGCTCCGCGTCATTCTCCTTCCTCCTTCCATCCGCCAAATAGGTCTGCCTCACAATATTTTTCACCTTATCCACTTCCAGGATAAATTCCATCTGTTTTTTTAATCTTTCCATTCTTTCCTCCTAACTTTACAAGCCCATTAAAAAAAAGCAAAGCCAGCCTATCATCACGATTCCATTTACAATGGAACCTATGATGCTGGTCCGGTGCATACGCTTTTCCTCAGAAAAGCTTGCCAGACCCATAATAAAACCATAAATGGAAAGCAGGGCCGCAAACAGACTGATCCCCCCTACAACAAACCCATATCCCCCTTCCAGGATAAAGGATGTCAGCACTGCCGCCGCAAAAAGTATCACCGATGCAGCGGCAAGGCCTACGGAGAGTTTTCCCTTCGCCGCCTCTTTTTTCTTTGCGAATGCATATCTATATCTTCTTGCCATAATATTTTCTCCTCAGGTAATCGCAGACTGCAAAGGCCAGATACCCCAGCGCCGCGCCAAGCGTATTTAAAATCAGATCATCCACATCAAAACAGCCCACCTTCGTCACAAGCTGTATGGTTTCCACACATAAACTCAGGCCAAAGCCGGAAAGAATGATCAAAAAACCGCTTCTAAGTCCATTGTGGATCACCGGAAGAATAAAACCATAGGGAATAAACCCCAGGACATTCCCGATCAGATTTGTAAAAAGAGCGAATACTCCCAATTGTTCCCGGTATATCCAAAATCTCCTGATTTCCACAAAAGGAACCAGATTATACCGGTACTCCCTCTCAGCCTCTGCCACTCGTCCATATCCTTCTGAAAAGAAAAGCAGATACATAAGAAGCAGTACATAGATAACAAAAAGGAATACCCCTGTTTTTCTGATGATGCGTTTCGTTTCTTTCTTCAATATTCTCCCCTATTTCAAGCCGCCCAGAAGCCACAGGAGATCTCCTGTGGCTTCTGAACCCTTTTATAACAATATATCCGTCTTTCTTTTTATGAGCTTCGCGCCGTTGACGATCATAAGGATCCCTGCAACAATTCCCGTCACAAGAACAATAATACCAAGTGCAAGATTGCACGCTCCGGACTTGGACATGGTTTTATAAATCTTTTCATTCATGTACCGATCCTCCTTTTATGGTTAGTTACTGGTCACACATTGACCAGCAACGGGCAATTTGGCATTTAAAATCCGCTTTAGTCAAATTGCCTGTTGAATCATCTGGCCCGTAACCACGCAGCAGGTGCGTGGTTCGGGTGTGACATATATCTATGATTATTCTGCGCCATATTGCTGGTAATATGCGTCAATCGCCCCTTTAAGCGTATCGTCGATGATAACTTTCCCCTTATATTCTTTATTATAGAGATGCTCCACCACCTCAGCCATGGTTACAATGGCGGTGGTGCGAAGGCCGTAAGTCTCTTCTATCTCTTTTAAGGCGCTTTTCGTGCCCTGCCCCCGCTCCATACGGTCTACAGATACTACCAGACCCACTGGCTGTACCTCTCCCTGTGCCTTTATGATCGGAAGAGTTTCCTGAATAGAAGTTCCCGCTGTAGTCACATCTTCAATGATGACCACCTTATCCCCATCCTCAATAGGACTTCCCAAAAGAATTCCTTTGTCTCCGTGATCCTTTACTTCTTTACGGTTAGAACAATAGCGGATGTCTTTTCCGTATTCTTCGCTGATAGCCATGGTCGCTGCGACAGTAAGGGGGATTCCCTTGTAGGCCGGTCCGAATAAAACGTCAAAATCCAGGCCGAATTTGCTCTCAATGGCCTTTGCGTAATACTGCCCCAGCTTACGCAGCTGAGCGCCGGTACGATAAAAACCGGTATTTACAAAAAACGGCGTCTTTCTTCCAGATTTCGTAACAAAATCTCCGAACTTCAATACATTGCAGTCGATCATAAATTCAATAAATTCTTTTTTATACTGCTCCATCTTTCTAAAACCTCCTGTATTTGTGGGCGCATCCCCGATTTTTTCTCTGTATTCTTATATAAACAGCCTTGCACCAAAACTTTTTCCTTTCAATTCTACCATAAGTTTTCTACATTTTCAATTGAGGCTGTTTAAAACTTTTCATCAGAAACGCCCTAAAGGTTCCGAAAGAAACGAACGGCGCCTGCCGTCTCCTTATAAAAGGAGCGGGCAAACGCCGTTTGATTTTTTCCTCTTACTGCTTATTCCATATTTTCTTCCCAAAAATCCACCGCATTCTCAAGCCATCCTTCCGCCACGGTTTCCTCTCCCAGCCCGAATCCATGGGGAAGGCCTTCAAAAACCTCCACCTGCGCAGGCGTACCGTTCTCCTGGATCCTGCTGATGTAATCCTCCACAGTACGGTAATAGGCAATCCCATCGCTGGTTCCCACACAGGCGTAAGTGGGCGGCTCATTTCCTGTCACATCAGAAAGCCCGGTATACTCCATAACCACTGCCGCCGGGGCAGGATAAGCATCCTCTCCAAAGGCTTCCGTACCATATGAGCCAAGCCATGCCGCCATCCTGGCTCCTGCCGATCCACCCCAGAGGGAATAGTCTGTCACATCCACATCCAGCTCTTCCTGATTTTCAAAGATAAAAGCGATCGCCCTGGCCAGATCCTCACAGGCAGTCTGCGCGCCTGGACGGTAGATCAGCACGAAGGCATTGTAGCCTTTTTTTGACAGTTCCAATGCCTGGGGAAAGCTGTCGTGCATAGCAGCCACATAGGCAAAACCTCCCCCTGCATTTACCACTGCGAATTTCTCTCCGGGATCTCCGCGGAAGAAAAACAATCCCGTATTTTCCTTATCCGGATCCTCCGCTTTTTCTTCCTCTGTGTAAATATCATAAAAAATCTGCTCTCCCTCTTCCGCCTGTTCTTTCATATAATTCACGATCTCCACAGTACGTTCGGGATTTACATAATTGTACCAGGTAAGGATATCTCCCACATCCTTTAACTCCAGATCCGGATCTATCGTCTTGTCTGCCGGAAAGATCAGCCTTCCGAACCCCTCGAAATCCGGGTCTTCGATCACATCCATCACTTTTGTGTTTTCGGTCACGCCTGTCATCTCCTCTGCATACACCGGCCTGCCCCCTCCTGCCAGAGCAAGAAGGATAAGAAAGCAGGACGGCAGCAATCCTTTTCTTTTTATCTGATCAAATATTTTCCCAAGTTTCATCATACACCTCCGTTTTTGGTCCACACCATTTTAAACTTTCCCCTATTATAAAGCAGATAATTTTCCAGTTGAAGAAACAATAAGTTCTTGTGTTAATACCTTGGGGTTCTAAGTCATTTTATCCAAAACAGTTCTCATCAGAAATACTCTCGTCCCATGCTTGTCTGTCAAGTAAAAAACGGCGCTGGTTCTCTTTCCAACGCCGTTTTACCTGATTTTCCTTAATCGTTTTTGTCTTGTTACTGGCCACACGGTGACTAGTAACGGCAATTTGGCATTTAAAGTTCGCTTCGCTTTAGTCAAATTGCCTGTTGAATCATGCTGGACCGTAACTACGCAGCAAGTGCGTGGTTCAGGTGTGACATATAACTTTATCTTACTGTTCCGATCAATTCCTGAATGTCTTCCACCTGCTCCTTTTCCATGAATTCCCGGATTCCTTTTACCACTTCCACGGTAGCGTAAGGATTAAAGAAATTTGCCGTTCCTACCGACACGGCTGTGGCTCCTGCCATGATAAACTCCAGTGCATCCTCTGCTGTGGATATCCCGCCCATACCGATGATCGGAAGGGAGACTGCGTTTGCCACCTGATAGACCATGCGCACTGCCACAGGTTTTACCGCCGGTCCGGACATTCCGCCGGTTTTATTGGCAAGGGCAAAGGTTCTTTTATGGATATCGATCTTCATCCCTGTAATGGTGTTTATAAGAGACAGTACGTCCGCGCCCCCCTCCTGGGCAGCCCTGGCCATCTCTGTGATATCTGTCACATTTGGACTAAGCTTCATGATAACCGGCTGCTTCGCATATTTTTTTACCTCTTTGGTAATGGCAAGAAGGGCCGCAGGGTCCTGTCCGAAAGCAATCCCGCCCTCTTTTACATTAGGACAGGATACGTTGATCTCCAGCATATCTACCGGTTCATCGCCCAGGCGTTCCACCACTTCACAGTAATCCTTCGTACTTTTTCCGCATACATTGACAATGATCTTTGTATCAAACTTTTTTAAAAAGGGGATATCCCTTTTGCAGAATACGTCTATGCCGGGATTCTGAAGACCAATGGCGTTCAGCATGCCGCCCCAGGTCTCAGCCACACGGGGAACAGGATTCCCTGGCCAGGGTACATTAGCCACTCCCTTAGTCACTACGGCTCCGAGGCTGTTCAGATCCACAAACTCACTGTATTCTTCTCCGGAGCCAAAGGTACCGGAGGCTGTCATGACCGGATTTTTCAGCTGCACACCAGCTAAATTTACGCTCATCTTACTCATAGCTCTACCTCCGTGCTTAAAAATACCGGACCGTCCTTGCACACGCGTTTATTGTGCACATGGGAATGGGCGTCTACATCCTTGGATCTGCACACACAGGCAAGGCAGGCGCCTACACCGCAGGCCATACGTTCCTCCATAGAAATCCAGCAGGGGATTCCCTTTTCCAGAGCATACGCCTTTAAGGCCCGAAGCATGGGCGCAGGGCCGCAAGCAAAGATCAGATCCGCTTCCAGATGATTTTCCCGGATGGCATCCAGTACATTTCCTTTGGTTCCGGCGCTTCCGTCCTCTGTGGCAACGTATACCTTTCCGTAAAGTTCGAATTCTTTATTTAAAAACAGCTCGTCCCTGTAGCCCAGGATAATCTGTTTTTCTCCCTGGAATTGTTTCGCTGTTTCCAGCATAGGGGGAATACCGATTCCTCCTCCTATTAAAAAGACCTTTTTCCCCTTCCCTTCCTCTAACGGGAAGCCGTTTCCTAAAGGTCCAAGGGTTTCTATCGCCACCTTTGCATGAAGGCGGGAAAAGCCCTCTGTCCCGGTGTTTTTTCCTGTAACTCTGTATACCAGGCGAAGGGACTTCTGTTCTTTATCAATCTCACAGATACTGATGGGACGGGGAAGCAGTTTGCTTCCATCCCTGGTATATAGAGAGACAAATTGTCCGGGACGGGCGTTCTGTGCTATTTTTTCAGTTTCCAGCCACATGCTGTATATATCTGTGCCGATACATTCCTGGCTGATGATCCTGCAGCTTTCTTTCGTCTTTTCCTGCATTTTTTCCTCCTTCTGACGCAGCTTACTCACGGAGTACGTTGGCTGCGCCAAACTTCCAAAATCTCCTCCTAGCGGCTGGACAGAGCGTGATCAATGTCCTCGATCATGTCTTTTACTGCCATACGGGATGCTTCCCCATAATTTTCTTCACCTGCAGAAGCATATTTTTCCTGTTTATATGCGGCAATGATCCCTCTGGAAGAATTCACAATAGCCCCAAGTCCATCCTCATTGAAGAAATGGACCAGATCTGCTCCTTTTCCTCCCTGGGCGCCGTATCCCGGTACCAGGATAAAGGTCTTTGGCATAATCTTGCGAAGCACCTTGCCCATCTCCGGATAGGTTGCTCCCACTACTGCCCCTACATAGCTGTAGCTGCCGCCCATATGCTCTTCTCCCCACTGGGCAACTTTTTCTCCTACCCACTCATAAAGAGGGCGTCCGTCAATCATGCGGTCCTGGAACTCTCCGCTTGAAGGATTAGAGGTTTTTACCAGAATGAACAGGCCTTTCTTTTCTTCCTTACAAACATCTATAAAGGGCTTTACTCCATCAGATCCAAGATAAGGATTTACCGTAGCAAAATCTTCGTCAAATCCGGCATAAGATCTGCTTCCCACCTGGACATGTCCCAGATGTCCCACTGCATACGCTGCTGAAGTGGAACCGATATCTCCCCTCTTAATGTCGCCGATCACAATAAGATCTTTTTCTTTACAATAATCAATCGTCTTTTTATATGCCATAAGTCCCGGAATGCCGAACTGTTCATACATAGCAATCTGCGGCTTCACCGCCGGGATCAGGTCGCAGGTGGCATCCACGATTCCTTTATTAAACTGCCAGATGGCTTCTGCCGCGCCCTCCAAAGTCTCTCCGTACTCTTTAAAAGCACGTTCCAAAATCTGAGACGGAATGTAGCTAAGCATAGGATCCAGTCCTACCACTATGGGCGCATTTGTCTTTTTGATCTTGTCAATCAATTTGTTGATCATAAGGTTTTCCTCCGGATTTCGTTTGTATTTTTATTTTATATCTTGTCTTTCAGGCGTTTTCGTATGCAATCTTACTGTCGCAGATAGTATACAGAACCTTGCCCTTTACCTTTTTGCCATGGAAAGGCGTGTTTTTCCCTTTAGAGGCGAAGGCATTTTTGTCAATGGCATATTCATCTTCCACATTGACTACGATCACATCTGCCGGATGTCCCTCCTGAAGGGTTCCGCTATCAAGTCTTAAGATCTGCGCAGGGTTCCAGCACATTTTTTCTACCATCTGAAGAGGTGTAAGGATACCTTTTTCCACAAGCTCTGTGTACGTAAGCGCAAGGCTGGTCTCAAGCCCTACGATCCCAAAAGCTGTATTTCTCATAGAACCGGTCTTATCTTTCGCCGTATGGGGAGCGTGATCTGTGCTGATCACTTTAATATACCCTTCCTTTAATCCCTTTATCAGGGCATCCACATCTTCCCTGGCGCGCAGGGGCGGATTCATCTTATAATTGGGATCATCTCTCGGGATATCGTCTGATGTAAGGGTAAAATGGTGTGGGCAGACTTCCGCTGTGATCTGCTTTCCAAGTCCCGCCTCTTCTACATACTTCATCATCTTTGCCACTCCTCTTGTGGAACAATGGCACAGATGCAGACGAGCCCCTGTCTCCACAGCAAGCAGGATGTCTCTCGCTGCAATAACATCCTCTACAGAATTGCAGATTCCCGGCAGGCGGAGACGTTCTGCGTTTTTATCCTCGTTCATACACCCATTTCCCCGCAGATCGATATCCTCACAGTGGGCAAACACCGGAATCCCACATTCTGCCGCGATCTTCATGGCATCTTTATAAACGCGGCTGTTCATCACTGACTTTCCGTCCTCAGAAAGAGCCGGTATCCCTGCCCTGGCCATTCCCCAGATATCTGCCAGTTCTGTTCCATTCTCGCCTTTCGTAATGGCTCCGGCCTGCAGGACATGGATGCCGGAAACCTGAGCCGCTTTATTATGAACATAATTTACCCTGTCTGGATTATCAATGACAGGGCTGGTGTTCGGCATTGCCACTACAGTGGTCACTCCGCCATGTGCTGCCGCTTGAGAACCTGTTTCGATATCCTCCTTATCCGTCTGTCCCGGATCACGCAAATGCACATGCAAGTCAATGATGCCAGGCATGACGAGACATCCTGCGGCGTCTATCACCCGATCCGCCAGCTCCTCCATCTCAATGTGTTCTCCTATCTTCCGGATCACTCCATCTTCCACATACACATCGCCTGTCATGTCCGTATTTGTGGCCGCATCAAGAATACGGCCTCCGCGAATCAGAATACCCATGTCAACATACTCCTTCCAGATATTATTTTTTCCCTTAAATGCCAAATTTCCAGTTACTGTTCACCACGAGACCAGTAAGTGTTTCTTTTTGGCTGATATGAATTTATCATACACGAAAACCCCTGTTTAGTCAAACCTTCCCGTCAATATCCTCTCCTCTTTTTCTTACTTAAACAATGCAATCTTCCTTTTCCGCTAATCCATTGTTTTCTCCTGTTTCGCCTTAAATGACTATTCTTCATTTTTTCGTCCAAACAATTCAGAATAACCTTGACAATTTATTTTCACAGATATATAATCAGAATATAACCTATATTGTTTAATACAAAATCACTAGTTTTTAGAGATTATATATTACATGATATAGTCTGTAAAATCTGGTGATTTTTTATCGTCAGAGAACATTTTAATCTTTTTTTATTTTTATGGAGGTAACATCATGAACAATGGAACTGTAAAGTGGTTCAATGCAGAAAAAGGATATGGTTTTATCACAGGCGAAGACGGAGCAGATGTTTTCGTACACTTTTCTGCAATTAACGGAGAAGGCTTTAAGTCTCTTGACGAAGGTCAGGCCGTAACTTACGACTTAACAGAAGGCGCTCGTGGAATGCAGGCTGCTAACGTTACTAAATTATAAGAGTATCCCCAAGGGAGACCTTAGCCGCATCACCAATTAACAAACACAAAAATCCCCGGTTTTCCGGGGATTTTTATGTGGGTAGATTCTCCCTTCAGGAAACAGCCGATTTCCTTGGAGGAGAATTTTTATATTTTTTTATTCTGCCGTATCCTGGGAAAGAGAGGAAAGGTAATTATCCAGCGCGCTGGTGTCCATAACGGTTTGAAGCACTGTCGCCTCCTGCCCCTCTGTAGCCTTATCATATACAGAGTAACCAATCCAGCATACGATTACAAGACCAACAATCAATGCCGCCAGCTTTTCCAGCCTTAAAGCCATCTTTTCTTTTTTCATGATTTTATCGCGGTTTGCTTTTTTCTTCTTATATTCATCTACTTTTTTCTGGCTCATGATCAATCTCCTTTTGTACCCATAATAAAGTCTTACCAGCCATACGGTGACCAGTCCCTGAGAGCTGCCAAAAACAGCGGCCCATAAGATAAAATTATTATAGCACAATCTCTTCCCAAAGAAAAGAGTTAAACCACAACGATTATTCCGCCGTCATTAGCATACATACTGCTGACGCCAGCTGTATCAAGGACGACTATCTTCTTGGGATTCAATCTCTCCTGAAGGGCCTCTTTAATAAGCTGGGCGCGGGATGCACAATTGCAGTGGGAAATCGCCAGGATCTTATCCTTGCTGTCCACTGTTTTTTCCACAACATATTCTACCATTTTTACAAGGGCCTTATTCATTCCTCTGGCCTGGTCAAGCTGGCAGATGGTCCCTTCGTCTGTGGAAGCCATAACCGGCTTTATCTTTAAAGCGGATGCAACCAATGCCTTCACCTTGCTTAGGCGTCCGTTTTTTCTTAATGTCTCCAGGTTTTCCAGGACGAAAAAGGTATTCTGCTGGGAAATATAAGCTTCCACCTCTTCCACCACTTCTTCAAAGGACTTGCCGGCCTCCTCGCATTCCTGAATCTTCATTCCGATCAAAGTCTCTCCCACAGAGGCGGAACGGGAATTAAAAATATGAATCTTTTTATCAGGCTGATCTTCTAAAAGAAGGCTCTTCCCTAATACCGCGCTGTTATAGGAACCGCTTAACTCTGCGGATAGTGTTACGCAATATACATGCTCTGCGTCACAGGTAAATGCCCGCATATATCTTTCTGGAGAAGGGCAGGCAGATTTCGGACATTCCGGACAGGCGGCTACTTTCTGCAAAAATTCTTTCTGGTTAAAGGCAGCATCGTCAATGATGCTTTCTCCTCCTACTGTAAGAGTCAGAGGTACGGATTCAATGCGTTCATCCTGTTTCCATTCATCTAAAAGCTCTCCGCAACTATCTATAACAATTTTATAACTCAATTATATCGTCCTCTTTTCTAT
>DWYZ01000094.1 GCA_019118425.1 Candidatus Blautia faecavium
TCGCGGACGAGTTCCGCAAGATTGCCGAGTACATTGAAATCAACACCACCGATACCGCCGAGGCGGGCTGACCCCCGCCAAAGCAAAAACCCTTTTGACAGTGTGTTTTCCTAATAGGAGTTAATCATATGTATTGGGATAGGGTATCTTGCCGGGAGGGCATAGACTGGACAAGTTAAGGTATCCAACATTAAGTTAAGGGAAGGTAGATGGAAACGCGTACCCTTCTTTCGCAATAAGCTATGGAAAAAACAGGATAGCAGGATTTCTATATAATAGGCATATAGACAAGGAAAAAACGAACGGTATATGTAGGAGGACCAAACAATGGGGAAATACACGATTGAAACATTATCAAAGATCAACGCAAGATTTACAAATGCACATTATAAGCTCACAGAACCAGATGTGGAAATGGCCAATCAATATGTGGAATTAATAGAGAATTCCCGGAGGAAGGAAAAACCAATGCCAGGAGATATCGTCCGGTATACCAGCAAAGACGGCGAATACTCTTCCCATGCCTTTATAGAAAAAATAGACGAGAACCAAGCATATATAGCCGAGCATTCAAGCGTGTACATATGGGAGGGGGAAGAAAGCGATATCCGATTTTCCATATCTGGCGGGCCGTTCTATTCAATACCATTGGATAAGATCACATATTCGGGGGAACAGGAAGAGAAGAGGTTCTGGCATTTCGGGCATTGCGGTGCGTGCGCGGATGGAGGAATTGACTTTTACGCAAATGTCAATGTGTGGGAGTGTGATCTGAATGAGAAAGATTTTTCCACGAGGACGCACGACAAATATTGGATCACTTACGATCCCAAACCGGAAAAAAGAGGGAGCCGCTATCATTTTTTTACTCTCGGGAAAGCATGGGAAAACGATATAGATTTTCTGGCATGGCTAAGGACGTTCAGGGGCGTCATTGACAATAACATGGTATGGACCTATAAGAATATAAAACACCATGTCACACCGGAAGAGTTTGATGCGTTAAATGCCATCGAGGATACTTTCCGGAGGAATGGGAGTATATGGCGTTGTAAGCGTATTTATGATGACGCAAATTATACCGTACATACCTATTTTGTATGGTATTGGGAAGATGATTCCATCCCGGATTTTGGTGAACGGATGAACTACCAAAATAAGATTCTTGATTCCTATAAGGCAGCCTCTTTCTATGAGAACGAATACGCCAGAACAGAAATTAAAAATGGAACTGTAAATATAGACTTGAGTGAAATCAAAGGACATTGTATGGACTGATAGATACAAATGTTTTGGGGCATGAAAAGGTGAGGGTGTCCGGAACTGGGAACCCTTACCTTCCTTGCTAGCAAGAATGCGAAGAAGAGGAGAAGATCTGACTAACCAGGAGTTTGGATGGCTAAAAGTGATTGGGTCGGAAAAAAACAGCAGTAACCATACCGTCTGGAAATGCAAGTGCAGATGTGGGAATATCAAATTTGTTGAGGGAAAGAATTTAAGATCCGGGGCAGTACAAAGCTGTGGCTGCATGAGAAAAGAGACCGGGAAAAAGATCAAGGATAGCTTAGAGCCATATTGTGTAGAAGGTATATATGTGCCAAGCATCCTAGAGACACGGAAGATCAATAATAACAATACATCTGGTGTAAGAGGGGTATCTTACAGAAAGAATCGCGGCAAATGGCGTGCCTATATTAAGATCAAAAGAAAGAATATTCATCTGGGGAACTTTGATACAAAAGAGGACGCCATAGCAGCCAGGAAAGCAGCAGAAGAAAAATGGTTTGGGCCATACAGAGACTCCCATTAGCATATAGTGCTCTGCTGTTAGCCTATACTCTGCAGAAAATAGAAGACATATGCTTTTTATACTGAAAAATCCAGGGTAATCCTGGATTTTTTATGTGAATTTCAATTCATACAGAGATTGCCGCCTAACACCTTTCCTTTTAAAACGATACATGTTCATTCTGTTAGCCAAACTGTCATTTTATTTTTATCGAAAAACGAAAGGAGATTAAAAAAATGAAACAGATGGAATTAAGAGAGGAATATGTAGACATCCTTGAGGAACATGGATGGAGAGTATCCAGCTACACGGAGGACGGAAGGGTTGAGATTGAAACAGAAACCCCTGCCGGGGAAGACTTCATTGTGTGTGTAAAAGTGGAACGCTTCCCTGAGCAGGTCGCTATGTATGCCCAGGACTTTGATGTGGACGAACACGTTGCTTTGTGGATCAACGCGAAGAAAAATAGGACATCAAATATCCCTCCAGCAAGAATATTGGTCCATGATGCAGAGGAAATCGAACAGATGCTGTACAGTCTTGCTGAAGACTTATACGCAGCAGACTATCCAAAGTCTGGAAACGCTGATAAGCCTGTCCTGGACGGTCATGGGACTGACGGGAATATGAGGCTGATTTATATCTGCTCCCCTCTCAGAGGAGACATTGAGGAAAATATCCGGAAGGCAGAAAAGTATTGTAGGCTTGCCGTGGAAAAATATCCTGATGTGCTGCCTATAGCACCACATATTTACTGTACCCGCTTTTTGGATGATAGGATCCCGGAAGAACGGGAAGCCGGCTTACGTATGGGACAGCAGTTTCTGGACAAATGCTGTGAGCTATGGTGTTTTGGTATCCCCAGCGAAGGCATGAAAGGAGAGATCGGTTATGCAGAAGAGCGTGGGATTCCTGTTCTGGATGGCTTTGAAGTTCTGAAGGAATATTTAGAAGAAAAGCACATGGAAGCAGTCCACGAAACTCTTAGTATTCAGGAAACAAAGGGAGATCTGTTGCAGATGGACGCCCAAATCATTGCTCATCAGGTCAACTGTACAGGGGTGATGGGAGCCGGCGTGGCAAGACAAATCCGCTCAAAGATCCTTACGGGAGGACAGTTCCAAACTTACCAGAACCTTTGCCAGGAATGGAAAGAACGGCTGCTTGGCAGCTGCCTGATCTTCCAACGGAAAGATACTGCTCCAGGAAGATATATCGCCAACCTCTTTGGTGAGAACATCCCTACAGGAAAACAGCTTGATACAGACTATGACGCACTGGCCAGGAGCTTTGTCAAACTTAAGGAAAAAGCTGCGGCACTGGGGGCACGCTGTATTGCAATCCCCGGATATATAGGCTGCGGAATTGCTGGTGGAGACTGGGAGATCGTATACAGCAAGATACTCGCTCCGTTATTTACCGATGGGAGTATCAGCCTTACGATCGTATATAGAATGGACAGCATCCGGCGGTTATGGGATGAGTTTGGCGATGTTCCCATGGATCCGGATACGGAATGCCTGGAACAATCCTGGCATTGTTTCCCTGAAGGTACTTCCAGAGGGGATGTCTGGCATTGGTTTGAGGAGACGTTCCATATAAGCATTGCGGAGGACTTGATGTTTCCTTCTCTGAGGGTAAATCAAACTTCAGGGGAGCGGCAGACGGAAATAGATCCCGAAATACTTATGATTGGCCAAACCGTCAGAACGCCGAGAGGTATTTTCCACGTTACCGATATGAGCCGTGAACAGATGGAAGCGGCGGGATTTGGCTTTCACCATGCCTCTGAGGACGGAAAATATCTCATCATGGCAAACGGCACACAGGCTTACGCCATAGATGCAAACAAGGAATCTGTTTGCCCTGGAGAAAGTAAAAAATTTTACTTTACTTTTGGATCGGATCCCGGGTTCCCATACCAGAATACCTACCTCGTTGTCGAAGCTGTCAATGAGAAGTCTGCAATCAGAAAATTCCGGAAGAAATTTCCCGACCGTAACATAAATGTGTATAATGCGTCATTTTGTTACTCACAGGAAAAATGGGAAGAATATGGGTGTGAAAAGTATTATCCGGATGGACCGGAAACGATTATTAAATAGATGAAAAATACACCCATCGGATGACCACTGTATTTTACAATCAAGGAGGAAAAAATGAATTACATTTATAATGGTGAAATCAGATGTAAAAAGGAAGATTTGGAAAGAGCAATACCACTTGTTAAAAAAATTTTTTTGCATCCTGATGTAGAAGAGCTTGATGGAGTCACATATATTGTAATTTCAGATGAAACACGAGGCAATATCACAGAAGAGATAGACATATTCTGTCAGACATTAAAAGAAATGGGATTGTCCGTGGCAGGAAACATTTCATTTACAGGAGATTATGATGGAAAATATATCCTTTCTGGCAGTGAATACACGGAACTTTCTGCGGAAGAGTGCGTTATCAGAAATGCCTCCGATCAGGATCTTTTAAAGGAAGTAAAAAGGAGAGGCTATTTAGTTTGCTTTCCGGATGGCTCTGGTGTTATCTTCAAGTGATTTCTTTGATATGGTGAACTACTCAAAGTTACCTCTAAATCTGTTCCAGGCCCGGTTGATCCGGGCCATTTTTTTCATTTGAAAAAACAGGAAATGCATTTTTCTTTATAATCTAAAGTAAAACATCGGAATTCAGAAAAATTGCTTACGTTCCGGCCGAAAGCCCGGAAGAAAGGAAAATTTATGAAAAAAATAAGGAAAGAAATGATAAGGACCCTTTATGATGCATGGTCAGATCGCCGATTCCACGGAACAAAGAGTGATGTAAAAGAAGTAAACCTTGCGATAGGGAACATCATCAACCAGTTACAAGCTACGGGAAAAAAAGCACTATATGTTGAAAGTACGATCATGGAAGCGGTATCTGCGCAGGAGGAATATGCCTTTACAGCCGGTTTTTATCTCTGCCTGGAGCTGCTAAACGGGAATATTTTCAAAAAGAAAAAGGAAATTTAGGAGGACATATTTAGGAGCTGCCTTTTGGACACAGATTCTGCTGTTCCTTGCAGTATCCATCGTACTTTTAATTTTACATTTGCATTTATATTGAAAGTAATTTTATACCAGCAAAGGAGAAAAGACTATGGGATACTTAGAAAAAAGACACGGAGTAAAAATGATAGGGATAACACCGGCGGGGATATGCCCCGAGTGTGCAGTAGAG
>DWYZ01000095.1 GCA_019118425.1 Candidatus Blautia faecavium
ATGATACAATAGACATAGATTTTAATATATATACAAAAGTTCTCACATTCAGACACGCCTTCTAAATTTCTTGACCCGCGGTTCTTTCGCTTTCTGGTTTTCCTATCTGAAGGTATTCTCAAGCCTATATACCAATGATGAAATAAAATCTGATAAAGAGTTTTTAGATAGAAGTTGGTTATATTTCGTGGAACTGTCCGATCATATCCTTGATCTTTTCCATCTCGTTATCCATATGAGATACAGTTTGGGCGCTCTCGAGAAGAGCCTGGCTTATAGTTTCGTATCCTTCCATCTGTTCAATGCCCTTTTTATAGCGCAGTTGATGCTCCAGGGTGGCCCAGAAGTCCATTCCTATGGTACGGATCTGTATTTCCGCGCGCATAAGGGTTTTTCCCTTGGAAAAAAATACAGGTACATCTACGATCATATGGTAGCTGCGGTAACCGTTAGGCTTGGGATTTTTTATATAATCCCTTATTTCTATAATGGTGATATCATCCTGGGCGGCAAGCAGATCAGCCACAGTATAGATATCATCAATAAAAGCACATACTACCCGAACCCCTGCCACATCGTGAAGCTTTGTCTGGATATTTTCCGGAGTGAAGTCGTAGCCAAGCTTTTTAAGCTTGCGGTAAATGCTCTCTGGCTTTTTAATGCGGCTTTTGATAAAAGAAATGGGATTTCTTTTATATTCTACGGAAAACTCATCGTCTAAAACTTCGAATTTTGTCCGGATTTCTCTGATGGCGCAGCGATACATCATCATTAGGTCATTAAAGCGGGAGGCATTGGCGATAAAGCTTTGGGCATCGGATGCCATCCATGTTTCGGTGCTGATTTTTTCTATATATTCTTCTTCCATTTATCTTCCCTTCTTTCTGGATATAGGTTATATGCCACGCCGTAACCACGCACTTCCTGCGTGGTTACGGGCCGATGGTAAACACATTATAGCGGAAAAAAATAAAATTATCAAATTTCTATTGTAAATTTTAAAAGATAAGGTTATGATTTAAGCAAAAGGGGAGAGTATATCTTGAGGAAAGGGGAAAACCATATGCGAATCGTTACATTGATGGATGACAGAGAGCTTTCTGCAGAATTTCAGGCAAGCCATGGATTAAGCTTTTACATTGAGACAAAGAACCATAAAATACTATTCGATATGGGAGCGGACGAAAGCTTTCTTTTAAATGCACAGCGGCTTGGAGTGGACATTGCCGGTGTGGACATCGCCTTTTTATCCCACGGACATTACGATCACGGAGGCGGTCTGAAAGCTTTTTTTGAAGCAAATTCTAAAGCATCGGTACATATGCAGAAAAAAGCTTTCGGCGCCTTTTACGCACACGATCCGGACGGCAAGATCAGATATATAGGTCTGCCCGAGGAAATGAAGGAGCATCCGCGCATTGTCTTCCATACAGGGGACTATAAGATCGATGCCGGAATACAGGTATTTGCCGGCGTTACAGGGAGAGAATGCTATTCTCCGGCTAACGACAGGCTGTTTCAGGATATGAATGGGCATCATATACAAGATTTGTTTATGCATGAACAGAATCTTCTGTTAAAAGAAGGAAATAAGATCGTGCTAATAGCCGGTTGCGCCCATAATGGAATAGTTAACATATTAAAAAAGGCCCAGACTTTTACCCCTAAGGGGATTGATGCGGTTATTGGAGGCATGCATTTGAAAAATGCATATACAGATGAAAAAGAACTGGAAAATTTTTGCCAGGGACTTGCTGCCAGGCTTTTGGATACAGGATGTGATTATTATACCTGCCACTGTACAGGAACAGAGGCTTATGAGCTGCTTCGCAAGGAAATGAAAGGAAAAATACAGTACCTTGCCGCCGGCAGCGAGCTGGTGATAGAATAGGCGGGAAAGTCCTGCACGGGCGAGTGTGTTAAAGAAGAGCAAAGGCAGATGTGAAAATTTTGGGAAATGTCTGAGAAGTCTATTGACAACTTAGAAGGCGAGTGTTATATTACATATAGAACAAGGAAAGGGTGGAGAGCGGATAACCGGTCTCCCCTTGTTATGATAAAAGGATTTATATATTGTAAATAGTTTGTATATAAAGAGGGTGATGATATTGAGTGCAAAACGAGATTATTATGAGATCCTTGGCATCGGCAGAAATGCAGATAAGGCTGCGATAAAAAAAGCATATAGAAAGCTTGCAAAGAAATATCATCCGGATACAAATGCCGGTAATCCTAAAGCAGAAGAAATGTTCAAGGATATTACAGAGGCATACAATGTGCTAAGCGATGATGAAAAGCGTAAAATGTACGACCGGTTCGGCCATGCCGCTTTTGACCAGGGAGCTTCGGGCGCGGATGATTTCAGGCAGTCAGGCGGCTTTCGGGAATATCATTTTAATGGCTCAGAAGGAAATATGGACGATATCTTTGGAGATATTTTCGGAGATATCTTTAATCGTAAAAACAGTTACGGCGGATTTAGAAGCCATGGCTTTGGGACAGATGATTTTTTCAGCGGAGGCTTTGGTTCCGGTCATGCTTACGGAAAAGGTTCTGATCTGCATGCTCAGGTGGAGGTGAGCTTTGACGAAGCTGCCTTTGGCTGTAAGAAAGTGATCAGTTTCCAGAATGAAAACGGCGGTGTGCAGTCACTGGAGATTTCTATTCCTGCAGGAATAGAATCAGGTAAGAGTATCCGCCTTAGGGGAAAGGGAATGCCGGGCGTGGGCACAGGCCAGCCGGGAGATCTGATCCTGAAGGTAATGGTAGGAGAGCGGCCGGGATTTGAACGTAAAGGAATGGATATTTATTCTACCGTTTGCGTACCTTTTACTACGGCTGTTTTTGGAGGCGAAATTACCGTGCCTACCATTTATGGAAATGTGATCTGTAAAATTAAAGAAGGCACCCAGTCAGGTACAAAGATCCGTCTCCGTGGAAAGGGAATCGTTTCCATGAAGGATCCGTCTGTGCATGGTGATCAGTATGCAGTCGTACAGATTCAGGTACCCCGCAGCCTGTCTCCGGAAGCGAAGAAGAAACTAAGAGAATATGAGTTTGCCAGCCGTCAGACTGGTTATGGACAGAACGGAAGAGGGAATTTTTACAGCGCATAAAAAAATCCGGTGTTTTCCAGCAGGAAAACCCGGATTTTTCTTGTTATAGGAAAGTAAGCTATTTTGACTTTATAGATGCAGGTTTCTATTTCTTGTTTAAAGCGCCCCAGCTGTCAGACAATCCTTCAGAACGGTCTGGAGCTGTTTAAAATCAATAGGCTTTGCAATATGGGCGTTCATGCCTGCCTGAGTAGTACGGGCGATATCTTCTGCAAATACGTTTGCCGTAACAGCGATGATGGGGATTGTTTTTGCATCCGGACGAGGAAGGTTTCGGATTGCTTCTGCAGCCTGACAGCCATCCATTACCGGCATCTGCATGTCCATAAGGATGGCATGGATCTGATGCTCATCACTGGCCTGAAAAATATTTACAGCCTCCTGGCCGTTCCAGGCCTGGAGAACATGGGCTCCCAGCATATTCAGACATTCTGTGGCTACTTCCATATTGATTTCATTGTCTTCTGCCAAAAGAAATGTTTTTCCTTCCAAAGTAAAGTCTTCCTCAAGATTTTGGGAAACCGGCGGCTGTTCCTGAGCTTCCTCCAGATTCTGCAGAGGAAGGGTGACGATAAAGGTGCTGCCTTTTCCTGGTTCACTTGAGACGGTGATCTCTCCGCTCATTTGCTGGATGAGGGTTTTTACAATGGGCATTCCAAGCCCTGTGCCGGTTACTTTGTTTGCAGTAAAAGTAGCTTCCCTGGAGAAGGGTTCAAAAATGCTGGCCAGATAGTCCTTGGACATTCCTATTCCTGTATCCTGTACGGTGATTTGGTATTTACTGTGCCCGGGCTGATGATTTAGTTCTTTTAAAGAGACCTGTATTTTAGCTCCCTCGTGACTGTATTTCATAGCGTTGGAGAGCAGATTATTTAAAATCTGACCCAGACGTGCAGGATCACAGTACACATGGGGGAATTGTACTTCATATTCATCGGTGAGCTCCTTTTTTTCGAGGATGGCCTGTTCGCGAAAGGTGTCAATATTTTCACGTACACATTTAGAAATATTCATGGAAATATAATTTAAAGAACTTCCTCTTCCGTGTTCCAGGCGGGATACATCCAGAATATCATTGACGAGAGTGAGAAGCTGTTCTCCGGAATTCTGAATTTTTTTCATATATCCGCTGATGGTTTCCTTAGAAACATCCGGTCTTTGGGCAAGCTTGGAAAGGCCTATGATAGCGTTTAAGGGAGTGCGCATATCATGAGAGGCATTGCTGAAAAACATGGTTTTCTGCTGAACGGTTTTTTTGGCCGCATCCAGGGCATTCTGCAAAAGAACATGCTGCTGCAGCTCCCGGCGCTTGTCCGCATCGATCTCGCGGAAAGCCAGGATAACTTCATCAATATGCAGACCTTTGTTATAGAGAACCTGGATATTCACCCATTTATAATGACCGCCGAAATCTCTCTGATAATCTCCTCCGAAGTCATAAATTCCGTTTTCTATAAGGTTTCGGATGTTTTCGGCGGATAAATTTTCTTCGAATTTTTCATGTGTATTTTTGTCTACAACATTTTTTACCACATCCAGCAGATGCCGATAGCTTCCGGAATCTCCCAGGAGTTCTTTTACATCATCAGAACTTTTTATGCTTGTATAGGTTTCCGTACGAAAGTTTACACGGTAAATAGCATAATAGGAGTCTCCCAGAATCTGGAGCGTTTCGTATATCTGCCGCATGCTTCGGCCGCTGAAATGACCGCGTATCAGAATAACAGCAGCTGTGATCACCAAAATGGCACAGATAGATGAAAGGACAAGGAGGGTAGTATCCCAGCCGTCCTGAAGGATCACGTCAATGGGAATAGTGATCACGGAAAGCCAGCCGTTGCTGAGTTCATAATAATAAACCACTCGTTTTTTTCCGTCAAGTCCAGTGATGGTATCGTCATGGGAATCCAGCCTGCCCTGGCGGATATTGGAAACTAGCTCTTTAAGATACTCCTGCGCGTTTGCTTCGTTCGCGGATATGTCACTGGAATAGTACATAAGCGCACCGTCAGAATCAAACAGGAAAAAAGAACTTGCGTCAGGTATTACCACTCTGTTTTGGTGCGTATGGAAGTTTGACAGGAGAATGTCAAAGGCCAGTACATCTCCATTTTCATTCATACGTTTAGCTAGGGTGATCACTTTTTCTCCGGTGACAGCGTCTTCATAGGCATCAGTATAAATAACATTTCCTTCTGCATCCAGAGCAGCTTTATACCAGAGGGAAGCGGCATAGCTGTAGTCTGCGTCTCCTTCCCAGGGAACTGCCGCAATGATCTCTCCGTGGATTACGCCGTAGGGATCAATGATCCTGGATCCAAGCATACTCTCAAGCTGCTGGGAATAGGCTTCCATCTGATCCTGGATCAGGTCAGGACTGAGGTCGTGGGAAATACTTTCCTGAATGGAATGGGACATAGTGCTCAGGAGCAGGGAGTACATATTAATGCGGTTTTCTTCTTCGTTCGCGTAATTTTGTGCGAGGATAGTTCCCATTTGGTTGGCATTGATCAAAAGTTTTTCCCGGACGAGAAAGATGCTCCATCCAAGGAAAAGGACAAAGGTAACAAAGAGCAGTACCTTTATGTAAGCCGGGATGCTTTTTTTATGAGAATAATATTTCATAATGTATTTCCTTTCTTTATAGGAAATATTCTATAGGCTGGGAATATGTTTGTCAATCAGCGGCAGATATTTTTTCCTTTGTCCTGCTGACGCTTTTGATGTAGAAAAGCATCAGCTTCCAGGCACCCCGGCCGGCCCAATAAAGCAGAGCAGACACGATCAGAGTAAGAAGGAATTCTACTACAGGATTCAGCTCAACGATACCGGAGAGGACAATCCCTACATGTTCCATATAAGGGATTCCCAGGTGAAAAAGGTAATTGGCTAATTTTACAGCGGATAGGATTGGGGCGATAAAAGCACAGCCGATAAATACCGGTGCTATGATAGCAAGAGCGGGAATAATGATTACGCCTGAAAGTCCTACAAGACTATAAAAAGCGCAGAGGCATAAAAATTTATTCCAGGAAACGCCTTTTTTCGATGTGATGAGATCGCCTAAATAGGCTCTGGCAAGCTCTTTAGGAGCTCCCAGACGGTCAATGATCTCCTGGGGAGAAAGCTGCTCGTTTTCCATTTCTATCATAGAGCTCTTAATTTCTTTAACAATATCTACTCGTTCAGATACTTGGAGCGGCTTTAAATGCCGGTCAACTGTATTCAAATATTTTTCTAATGTGGTGTTCATAATTAGTTTTCTCCTTTCAGATTAGAAATTGCCTGCAGCAATTTTTCCCATTCTGCAGACATGGTCTGGAGATATTCTTTTCCCTCAGGCGTCAGGGAATAATATTTCCTGGGAGGAAGTCCCTCCGCGGAATCCTGCCAGGTAGACTGGAGATAGTTTTCTTTTTGCAGTCTCCGAAGCAGAGGATAAACGGTACTTTCTGTGGAAGCTATAATGGGATAATGGCTCAGCTCCTGTAAAATCTCATACCCATAACAGGTTTTTCGGTCAAGCATGAGCAGAATACAGAATTCTAAAGTACCACGCAGGATCTGCGATTTCCATTTGTCCAGATTCATATAACACCTCCTGTGTTTTGACTGGACACATCGTACCACATAGTATGTATAATATCAACAGTAAAATACAAAACATAGTACATAAGATAAAAAAGGGATTAAACGAGGTATAGTATTGAAATTGAGGTATCATTGAGATGAAAAAAATAGCACTCACCTCTTGACAGTGCTAACAAAAGGTGTTATATTTCATGTAGAACAAGAAAATACAGCAGAATTTGCTTCTTATAATATTAGGAGGGGTGCTTATATGAATATCAGTAAATTTACACAGAAATCCATACAGGCAGTCCAGGATCTGGAAAAGGTTGCTTATGAGTACGGCAATCAGGAGATTGAGCAGGAACATCTTTTATATGCTCTTCTTCAGCAGGAGGACAGCCTGATTCTTAAACTGATCGAAAAAATGGAGATCAATAAAGAATACTTTATAAACGTAGTAGAAAAAGCACTGGATGCGAAAGTAAAGGTATCCGGCGGCGAACTGCGGTTTGGACAATATTTGAATAAGGCTTTGGTAAGCGCCGAAGACGAGGCGAAAGCTATGGGAGACGAATACGTCTCCGTGGAGCATTTGTTCTTATCCCTTTTAAGAAATCCAAGCCCAAGTATGAAAAAAATCTTTAAAGAGTTTGGGATCACCAGGGAACGTTTCCTGCAGGCTCTTTCCACAGTACGTGGAAATCAGAGGGTAGTAAGCGATAATCCGGAAGTTACCTATGACACATTAAATAAGTACGGAGAAGACCTGGTAGAAAAAGCAAGGGACCAAAAACTGGATCCTGTCATCGGCAGAGACGCGGAGATACGGAATGTGATCCGCATTCTTTCCAGGAAAACTAAGAATAATCCGGTGCTGATCGGTGAGCCTGGCGTAGGAAAAACCGCGGCAGTAGAAGGACTTGCTCAGAGGATCGTAGCAGGGGATGTGCCGGAAGCGCTGAAGGATAAAAAGATATTTGCCTTGGATATGGGCGCTCTGGTAGCGGGAGCTAAGTACAGAGGCGAATTTGAGGAGCGTCTGAAAGCCGTTCTGGAAGAAGTGAAAAAAAGCGAAGGGAATATCATTCTTTTCATTGATGAACTTCATCTGATCGTCGGAGCCGGAAAAACAGACGGCGCCATGGACGCTGGAAATATGCTAAAGCCTATGCTGGCAAGAGGAGAACTCCACTGTATAGGCGCGACTACTTTAGATGAGTATCGGCAGTATATTGAAAAGGACGCTGCGTTGGAGAGACGTTTCCAGCCGGTAATGGTGGATGAACCTTCTGTGGAGGATACGATCTCTATCCTTCGTGGATTGAAGGAACGTTATGAAGTTTATCATGGAGTAAAGATCACAGACAGTGCGTTGGTGGCTGCAGCCACTTTATCCCACAGGTATATCAGTGACCGTTTCCTTCCGGATAAGGCTATCGACCTGGTAGACGAGGCCTGTGCCCTCATTAAGACAGAACTGGATTCCATGCCTACAGAGCTGGATGAGCAGCGCAGAAAGATCATGCAGCTTGAAATCGAGGAATCCGCCTTGAAGAAGGAAACGGATAATCTGAGCAAAGAACGTCTGGAAACACTGCAAAAAGAGCTGGCTGAATTAAGAGATGAATTTAATGTGCAGAAGGCCCAATGGGATAATGAGAAACATTCTGTGGAAAAACTGCAGAAGCTTCGTGAGCAGATCGAGGATGTAAATAAACAGATCCAATTGGCAAAGCAGAATTACGATCTGGAAAAAGCGGCAGAGCTTCAGTACGGCGAGCTTCCAAGACTGCAGCAGCAGCTTGAAGTGGAAGAGAAAAACACCAAAGAAGGAGACAGACGCCTTGTACATGAGGCTGTGACGGAGGATGAGATTGCAAGGATCATTTCCAGATGGACGGGGATTCCTGTAGCTAAGCTTACGGAAGGCGAACGTGCGAAACTTTTGACCCTGGAGGATCAGCTCCATCAGCGTGTGATCGGACAGGACGAAGGCGTAAGACGGGTGACGGACGCTATTCTTCGTTCCAAAGCCGGGATTAAGGATCCGTCCAAGCCAATCGGTTCTTTCCTGTTCCTTGGGCCTACAGGTGTAGGTAAAACAGAGCTGGCGAAAACTTTAGCGGAAAATCTTTTTGATGATGAACAGAATATGGTCCGTATTGATATGAGTGAATATATGGAGAAATATTCTGTATCCAGACTGATCGGAGCACCTCCGGGATATGTAGGATATGAGGAAGGCGGCCAGCTTACGGAGGCGGTAAGAAGGAAACCGTACAGCGTTGTCCTCTTTGATGAGATTGAGAAGGCACGGGATCACGCACTGCAGCATGCAGCGGCAGGACC
>DWYZ01000019.1 GCA_019118425.1 Candidatus Blautia faecavium
GAAGGGTTTTTGTCTACGGACTGCGTATCCGTGGAGAATAAGAAGCCTGCCAATTATCGTCATTATGAGCTGAAAAAAATGACGGATCTAAAACAGGGAGATGCCTTGGAGACACAATTGTATTCCCAGAAAAAAGGCGATTATGTTTCCATGCCCTTAAAGGTAGCAGGCCTTGCGGACAATGATTCGTTAAAGGATTATGTGAAAATTGACAGCCAGTTTTTATGGATCATTGTCAGCGAAAATACCTGTAAAAAAATGATGGAGATTACAAAAGATGAGGATGGAGTCACGGAATTTAGCAGAGAAGTCAGGATTCAAATGAGAGAAAAGGATGAAGCGCTTTTCGAGCATTTGAGAAATATAGACAGTACAAATGATAAGATCGGGTTTACAGAAGAAAACTATAATGATGTGATAAAGGAAATAGGAGAAATAATACTGACGGCTATACATGTGCTGCTTTTCTGCTTTGTTCTTCTTGTATCGGTTATCTGCTTTATGAATCTGTATAATTCCATCAGCGGATGGATGGCGGACAGACAGGGAGAGCTTGCTGTATTAAATTCCGTAGGCATGACAAGAGAGCAGGCAGAAAAAATGGTCTTATGGGAATGCGCAAGAATCCTTGGAAGAAGTATTTTATGGGCAGCAGTTATTTCGGGAGGGATTATTTTTATTATATGGAAAACTATGATCCTGCTTTTCGGATATATCCAGTTCAGGCTGCCTGTCCTTCCGTTTACAGCGGCAGTGGCTCTGGCCTGCGGTGCAGTAGTGATTTTTTCCTTAGAAAGCTTAAAAAGGCAAAAAGAAGGGAATATACTTGCTTATATCAGAAACGAAAGTATATAATTAATTACATGCCATATCCGGATCACGCACTTGCTGTGCGGTTACGGTCAATGCGATTCATTTTCCGGAAGGATGAGGATAAATAAGCTTTTCTACAGATAGAAAAGCGGAAAGGGCAAAGACGATGAGGGTATTAGTGGTGGAGGATGATGAGATCATTCTGGAAGGATTGAAATATTCCCTGATGATGGAGGGGTATGAGGTACTTTCCTGTAAAACGGCAGGGGAGGCGCTGGAATTAATAAAGAATAATGCTGCTCTGGATTTTTGCCTTTTGGATGTCATGCTTCCTGATGGAAATGGCTTTCGTGTCTGTGAGGAAATCCGAAAAGAGGGAAATACTCCTATTATTTTTCTTACCGCCTGCGAAGATGAGGTAAGTACTGTCAGGGCGCTGGAAATCGGTGCAGATGATTACATTACCAAGCCATTTCGGATCCGGGAGCTTTTGGCAAGGATGAAGGCTGTCCAAAGAAGGACGGGAGGAGAAAGGGCAGAGGAGCCGGTTATCCAGGCGGGAAAAAATCAAGTGAACCTGCTTACAGGAAAGGTTTACCGGGATAACAGGGAAGTGATCTTAACTGCCATGGAGTATAAGCTTTTACTTATATTTTTAAATCATCGGGGTCAGGTTCTTACCAGAGATCAGATTTTAGGGCAGATCTGGGACGGGGCCGGAGATTATGTAAATGATAATACCTTGTCTGTCTATATAAAAAGACTTCGGAAAAAACTGGACGATACCCAGGAGGAGACTCTGATCAAGACTGTACGGGGAATCGGGTATTGTATGGATAAATAGGAGAAGCGCATGGAATTCATTGTGGGGGCAGTCTTTGCCAGTATTATTTGGGCGGCTGCAGCTTGTCTTTATTATAGGAAAAGAGAAAAAAAGCTGGATGATCTGATCATGTATCTTATGAAAGTCCAGGACGGGCAGGAGTTTCCTTCTTTATCCCAGGAAAGCAGCGGCAGATTCGGAATCTTAAAGAGTGAAATTTATAAAATGGTAGTGCTGCTGAAAGAACAGTCCCAGGGAGCTCAGAAGGAAAGGGGATATCTGGCGCAGATGCTCTCGGATATTTCCCATCAGATAAAGACGCCCCTTGCCGCTATTACATTAATGACTGACCTTTTAAAGAATCCCAAGACAGAGGAGAAAAAACGTGAAGAATTTATTAAGAACATTGATACCCAGGTAAATAAGATTACCTGGCTGATACGAAATCTTCTTACCTTGTCTCAGTTAGAGGCAGATGTCCTCCAGTTAAAAAAAGAAAGGACAGAAGTAAGAAGTTTGTTGGAAAAAGCCTGTCAGCCGTTTCTCATACCGGCAGAAATGAAGGAGATTACTCTTACCGTAAATGGGGAGGAGAATCTCTTCTTTCTGTGTGATAGGGAATGGACTACAGAGGCTTTTTCTAATATCATAAAGAACTGTATAGAACATACGGGAAGGGGAGGTTTTGTAAAGATTACTGCCGCACAGAATAATTTTGCCACAACTGTCACCATAGAAGACAATGGAGCCGGGATTGCTAAAGAAGACCTGCCTCATATTTTTGAGAGATTTTATAAAGGCCGCCATGGATCAAAGGAGAGCGTAGGAATCGGGCTTGCCATGGCAAAGCAGATCGTGATGCAGCAGAATGGGGTAATCCGTGTGGAGAGTGAAGAAGGGAGAGGAAGTATTTTTAAAGTGAAGATGTATATATGATATTAAGAATAGGACAAGCTCCTTCGTAACAGAAGAGGCTTGTCCTGTTTTTATTATGATAGGATCAGATTATGATCTGGTGTGAGAATCACAGGTTTCTGGAAGGATACAAGGATTCCTTTCGGCACAGAACTTTGTGCGTATTCCAGGTTTTTATCTCCCTGCCTGATCAAAGAGATATTTTCATCATCCAATTCTAATTCCTTTAAACTAAGACTTCCATAAAGGACTTTAAGCGTAAGTTTTCCATCCTCTTTTTCCACAGTTCCAAAACCGCTGTCCAGGGACCAGAAAAACAGATAAGAGTCTTTACAGATAGGATGAAATCCGATTCGTTTCTTGTACATATCGAACACAAATCCGCTGTATGCCAGAAGGAGCGCATAGCTTGCCAGAGAACGGCCATAATTGCTGCCGCATTCTAATTCATTCCAGGGATTTCTCTTATACCCATCGTAACGGTCTCTTACAGCCCGGACACAGGTTTCTCCTTCCTCTTTCAGACCGTGTATGATCATATGGCTTGCTGCCTGATATTCAAAACCATGCATGGTCTCCTCGGAATAAGGAACGGGGATCAAAGGCTTTCTCCGGTTAGGCGGGAAGGAACAGATCATAGTTCCCTGTTCACCGTTCATTCCATAGATACGGCATGGATTTACGTGGTTTCTCATGTCCGGGATAAAGTTATATTTATAGATAGAATGAAGGGCAGATGTTACCTTATCTTCGTCAAAGACCTTATCCAGATTTAAAAGATCTGCATGCCACTGCCCAAGTACCTGGTCAATGGAACAGCCTTCTCCGATTTGATATTTCATTTCCCCGTTTTCTTCATTCCAGTAGCTTTCCACTGCATTAGCTCCATGCATGGAAAAACCGTTGTTATACTGTTCCAGAATGGATTTGTCGTTTAAGTCTATATTCTGGAAAAAATATTCCCCATTATAAAGTTTGTCATTTATAAAATGCTTTCCTTTTTCGAAAATGCGCCGGTATAATACGGACGCTTCTGTATCCCCAAGGATGTCAGCCATGCGTGCTGCAGCGTCAAGAGCTGCCAGATACATACCGCTGAGCCAGGAATTGGGACCGAACAGCTCCATATCCAGGGTATGATGCTGGCGGCCATAAAGGATACCTTCCTGTTCTGGATCCCAGCGGTCTGTATTTTTCGGACTCCATGCGTATTCCAGACTTTCTTTTACCTGAGGCCAGATGCTTTTTAGCCAGTTTACATCTCCGGAAATGAGAAATTCCCGGTATACTCTAAGAAGCGTACCGAATTGTCCATCAGCCGCGGGACGATGATTGGTAGGTCCTACCCCTAAAGGAAGCTGGATGCGAAATCCCATGCCGCCGTCCTCCTGCATAGAATAAGTATATTCATTTGTCCGCGCACTTCGTTCCAGACGGGGGAAGAGAAAGGCAAGGGCATATGCATAGGACCATACATGGGTACAAGTTCCTTCACAGGATCCCATATGGGCGTGAACTCCTTCAAAAGCATAAAAGGAACCATCACTAAGCCTGAGACAGGTAGGAGACTTCAGCACAGCGATATTGGCGGTGACAGCGTCCTTTACAGAATCCGGCAGGCTGGAGTGAAAAATGGCATCTTTGTAAAGCATGGTTTCTTTGTAAAGTCTGTAAAAGTTTTTTACAGCATAGATGGCGCTTTCCCTTGAATCTTTAAATAAGGTGGCATAATAATTTTTCCAGAGAATACTCCTGCGCCTTTGGATTTCTTCCTCTGACAGGCCGATGTGTGTGATTTCCCAATGATTATTCATATAGGGATTAGACCAGGAGAGAACAAAAAGGAGATCCTGGGTTTCACCGGCTTCTATTTCTACGTGTGCGGCCAAGGTGGCTATATCGGAGGTTGCATTGGATTCCAGATTTACCCGTTCGGTTTTATAAATCCGGTTGGGCATTTCACCGGGCCGGTTAAATTCCTGCCAGAAAACAGAGGAGTTATCAAACCATCTTCCGCGGAACCAGTATTCCTGATGGCTTACGTGTGCGCAGTTTGTAGCTATGGTAAGATCTCCGTAATCCGTTGTATTTTTATCTTCTGTATTGGAGAGATAGATCATTTTTATCTCATCCTGTTCCTGGTAGGAATGAGCGGTCTTAGTTCTGCAGTAATAATTGTTGCAGGACAGAGCAAGGGTATAGGTGAGTTTCTTGCTGTGTGTATTATGAATTTTAAATTTAAAGAAGGCAGCAGGAATGGAGCTGTCATCTTCGTTTGTAGGAATCAATGGGTTAAAGGCTGTCATTTCAATAGTTCCTGGAAAATGTCTGTCTTTAAAAGAAAGAACAGCAACAGGATACTCTCCTGAAAAGGAAGTTTCTTCGAAATGAGGAAAGCCTGCCATAGTTCCCCTGTCCGGTCCGAATCCGTAGCCTGTGTATAAAGGACGTTCGGTGCATCCGATAAAGTCCCTTTCCAGGTCGCCCTGGAGGACTCTGGCATCCATTACGCCATTTTCGTCTTCTGCCTTTATGGCAAAATGGGT
>DWYZ01000096.1 GCA_019118425.1 Candidatus Blautia faecavium
GTAGTGATCGTGATCGTGAAACCGCCTCTGGGAGATGCGCTTGTAAATACGTTTGCTCCTTCTGCTGGAGTAACGAAACTGTTCCCAGCCATCATCACTCTGCTTGGCGGTACAGTTGGCGGATATATTACCTTTGCAGGGGCACATCGTCTGATCGATGCAGGTATAACCGGGGAAAAGAATTTAAAAGAAATCAATAAGAGCTCTGTTATGGGTATCGTAATTGCAGCCATCGTACGAGTTTTCCTTTTCCTTGCTGTGTTGGGCGTTGTTGTACATATGGCGTCAGGAGAGACTCTGGATTCCGCAAATCCGGCGGCAGACGCTTTCTTAAGAGGAGCCGGACAGATCGGTTACCGTTTCTCAGGACTGGTACTTCTTTGTGCAGCTATCACCTCCATTATCGGTGCGGCTTATACTTCTGTATCCTTCCTGAAGACCTTCCATAAGAGCATTGAAAAAAATGAAAACTGGGTGATCATCGGATTCATCGTAGTTTCCACATTGATCATGCTCATCCTTGGAAACCCTGCCACACTTCTGGTAGTAGCAGGAGCGTTAAACGGACTGATCCTTCCAATTACACTGGCGATCTGCCTGATCGCTTCCCAGAAGAAATCTATCATGGGCAATACATACCATCATCCCATGTGGCTTTTGATCCTTGGTGTTGTTGTAGTTATCCTTGCTGCTTATCTGGGAATTACTACATTCGTATCCAACGTAGGAAGTCTGTTTGCATAAACATAAAAGTTACGCAGGATATGGCGAATACAAAGGTGTGATCCTTATAAGATTGCACCTTTTTACAATAGGAGAGAGAAGATGCAGAATATAAGAATTTTAACAGCCGGTGATTCCTCCCTTCTCGTTGAGTTCGGAAAGGAGATCAGCCCGGAGATCAACAGGAAGATCACAGCAACCGTCCAGCTGATGAAAGAACAGCATATTGAAGGTGTAGTGGATGTGATCCCTGCGTTCTGCTCCCTTCTTGTAAATTATGATCCCCGTGTGATCACTTATGACGAGATCAAGAAGAGAATGCAGAACCTTGTAAAAGTGGATGTCAGATCCAGCGAGGAAAAAAAGAAAATTTTCGAAATTCCTGTATGCTACGGCGGAGAATATGGCCCTGATATAGAAAACATCGCAGAGCATGCTGGGCTGTCTGTGGAGGAAGTGATAAAAATCCATTCTTCCAGAGATTATCTGATCTATATGCTGGGATTTCTGCCTGGATTTTGTTATTTAGGCGGGTTGGATGAAAGGATCCATACTCCCCGTCTCGCGAATCCAAGGATCAAGATCAATGCCGGCAGCGTAGGAATCGGAGGCTCCCAGACAGGAATTTATCCTTTGGATTCCCCAGGCGGCTGGCAGCTTATGGGAATGACTCCCGTAAAAACCTACGATCCAAAGAGAGAGGTGCCGATCCTTGTGGAGGCGGGAGACTATATCCGCTTTGTTCCCATAGAGGAAGACGAATATAAAAGAATCAAAGAACTGGTAGATCGTGGAGAATATCAGTGCGTGGTTCACGAAGGAGAGGTGTAAGATGGGAATTCGCATATTAAAAGGCGGCATGCTGACGACAGTACAGGATCTGGGCCGGACCGGATACCAGAGCCAGGGATTTTCCGTAGCCGGTGTCATGGATGTGCGCTCCTTTAAAATCGCAAATCTGCTCTTGGACAATCCAGAGAATGAGGCGGTACTGGAGTTTACCTTGATCGGACCTACCCTGGAATTTACCTCTGCTACCATCATTGCTATTACCGGCGGGGATTTTCAGCCTACCATTAACGGAGATCCGGCGCCTATGTACACTGCGATCTATATGAATAAGGGAGATATCCTTAAGTTTTCCAGTGCAAGGACAGGAAGCAGAGGGTATATTGCCTTCTCCAGTTATCTGGACATTCCTGTGGTGATGGGAAGCCGGTGTACGAATATGAAGAGCGGTATCGGAGGATTTAAAGGAAGAAAGCTTCAGGCGGGAGATTATATGAATTTCCGCATTAAAAGACGTTATCTTCCCTTCTTCCTTTCCAGAAAGCTGACCTTGGATGAATTTGATCAGGAGGAAGCAGTGCTTCGGGTAGTGATGGGCCCCCAGGATGATGTGTTCAGCAAACAAGGAATCGAGACATTTTTAAACAGTGAATATATAGTGACAAGCGACTTTGACAGGATGGGCTGCAGGCTGGAAGGACCGTTTATCGCACCGAAGGAAACATCGGATATTATTTCGGACGGCATTGCCTTTGGCTCCATACAGGTACCTTCCCATGGAAAGCCGATCATTCTTTTATCAGACAGGCAGACCACAGGCGGCTATGCAAAGATTGCTACGGTTGCTTCCGTGGATATCCCTAAGCTTGTCCAGCGGAAAACAGACCATAAAATACGTTTTCAGCCAATTTCCGTACAGGAAGCCCAGAGACTTTATCTGGAAGAGGTAAAAGAGCTGGATGAAATGCGCAAAGTGATCCATCAGCCCTGCAAGGAAGTCCTGGAATGCCGGCTGGTGGCGAAAAGGCTTAGAAAGCTTTTTGAATAGCAGTGGGGAAGTGTGAAAGTAAACTTTCGCATCTACCATTATTGACGCGGCCAGTGCGTCAGCAAGAGGGAAGAAATGATAGAAAAGGAGATATACGAATGGATTTAGAAAAAATCGAAGGTTTGGTAAAGATCATTGAAAACTCTTCATTAACGGAGTTTACCATAAAAGAGGGAGACGTAAAGATCACAATGAGTAAGCTGGATCATCCGCCTATCGTGGCACCGGGAATGGGTGCGGCAGTTCCGCCGGCTCCCGCGGCAGCGGAAATGCCGGCCAAGGAAGAGACAGAAGAGGATGAGAAGCTGTTTATCACCTCTCCGATCGTGGGAACCTTTTATTCCGCACCGGCTCCGGATGCCCCGGCTTTTGTAAAAGTGGGAGATCAGGTAAAGAACGGACAGACCGTGTGCATCCTGGAAGCCATGAAGCTGATGAATGAGATCCAAAGCGAGTTTGACTGTGAGATCGAAGCAGTCCTTGTGAGCAACGAACAGAAGGTAGAATATGGTCAGCCTTTATTCCGCGTGAAGAAATTATAGAAACCAAGAAGGAGGTTGGAGCATTGTTTAACAAGATTTTAATTGCCAACCGGGGGGAGATCGCAGTACGGATCGTACGTGCATGCCGTAATCTTGGGATTCGAAGCGTTGCCATCTATTCCAAGGAGGACGCCAAGAGCCTTCATGTACAGCTGGCAGACCAGAGGATCTGTATTGGAGAGGGTCCTGCGAAAAACAGTTACCTGAATATGGATCGGATCATCACTGCCGCTAAAAATATGGGCGCAGACGCCATTCATCCCGGATTTGGCTTTTTGTCGGAAAACAGTGAGTTTGTGCGCAGATGTGTAGAAAACGGGATCACTTTTATCGGTCCCTCCGCAGAAGTGATCGACAAGATGGGAAATAAATCCCAGGCAAGAAAGACCATGATGGAAGCAGGCGTCCCTGTAGTTCCGGGTACAAAAGAGCCGGTTTACGATGCAGAGGAAGGCAGAAGACTGGCGGCAGAGATCGGTTACCCGGTTATGATCAAAGCTTCCTCCGGAGGAGGAGGAAAGGGAATGCGGGTAGCTGCTTCCGACGATGAATTTGAATTTCAGTTTAATATGGCCCAGAGGGAATCAGCCAATGCCTTTGGGGACGATACTATGTATATTGAGCGTTTTGTGGAAAATCCCCGTCATGTAGAAATCCAGATCATGGCGGATACTTTAGGAAATGTGGTTGCCCTGGGAGAAAGAGACTGCTCTGTGCAGAGAAATCATCAGAAACTGATCGAAGAGTCTCCTTCCCCAGCCATCACAGAAGATATCCGCCGGGAAATGAACCGCTGCGCAGTCCTTGCGGCTAAGACAGTGGGATATACCAATGCGGGCACGATTGAATTTATCGTGGATCCTAAGGGGAATTTCTATTTTATGGAGATGAATACCAGGATTCAGGTGGAACATGGGGTGACAGAGATGGTGACCGGAACGGATCTGATCATCGAGCAGATCCGGGTAGCTATGGGAGAACCCCTAAGCTTTAAGCAGGAAGATATTGAAATCCGGGGCCATGCCATTGAGTGCCGGATCAATGCAGAGATTCCGGAGAAAAATTTTATGCCAAGTCCTGGTGTGGTACAGCATGTGCACCTTCCGGCAGGAAACGGCGTGCGTGTGGATACCGGCTTGTATGAGGGATATAAGATTCCTTCGGAATATGATTCCATGATCGCAAAGGTGATCGTCCATGCGGCGGACCGGGAGGCGGCCATTATGAAGATGCGGGCGGCTTTGGATGAAATGCTGATCATGGGAGTGGAAACAAATCTGGATTTCCAGTACCAGATCATGCGTCATCCTGTGTTCTGCGAGGGAAAGGCAGATACAGGCTTTATTGAGAGTATAATGAAAATCAGTTAAAGGAGGAAGAGAAAATGTACAGAGTGGATTTAAACAGCGATCTGGGGGAGAGCTTTGGACGCTATACCCTGGGATCTGACGATAAGATCATTCCTCTTATCACCTCCGCGAACGTAGCATGCGGTTATCATGCATCCGACCCGGTGGTAATGGAAAAGACAGTAGCCAGGGCAAAGGAAGCAGGCATCCGTGTGGGCGCACATCCGGGATTTCCGGACCTTATGGGTTTTGGAAGAAGAAATATGAACGTAAGCGGACCGGAAGCAAAAGCTTATACCCTGTATCAGTTAGGCGCTCTTCATGGATTTTGCAAAGCCCAGGGTATGACCCTTCAGCATGTAAAGCCGCATGGAGCTTTCTATAATATGGCTGCCAAGGATTATGCCCTTTCCAAAGCAATCTGTGAAGCGATCTATGAGTTTGACAAGAACCTTATCGTACTTGCCCTTTCCGGCGGTGAGCTCTCAAGAGCGGCTTTAAATATGGGACTTCGTACTGCCCAGGAGGTTTTTGCAGACCGTGCCTATGAAGAGGACGGTACCCTTGTGGACAGAAGAAAAGAAGGGGCTATGATCACCGATGAGGAAGAAGCGATTGCCCGGGTTAGCCGCATGGTAAAAGAGAAAAAAGTCACAGCCATCACTGGAAAAGACATCCCCATTGAAGCGGACTCTGTATGTGTCCACGGAGACGGAGCAAAAGCCCTTGCTTTTGTGGAGAGGATTCGTAAGACCCTTACGGAAGAAGGGATTACTATCTGCTCACTGGATGAGATCGTATAAAGCTGTGGGAGCCTATTCATCTGTAACCAGGCTGTAAATGCCAAATTGCCCGTTACTGGTCACTGTGTGACCAGTGACGCGAATAGTTTTCTGTTATATTGAATATATTACAAGCCCTGGAAATTTACCGGGGCTTGTTGTATTGTATAGTACAGTGTTTGTCAGTGACTAGGTCACAGAAATAGGATGAGGGATCCTGTATATTATAGACTAAGAAAAAGGTAGGTGACACATACTATGGAAAGAGTGATAATCATTGGCTCCGGCCCGGCGGGAATTTCCGCAGCGCTGTATGCGGCAAGAGGAAATCTGGAGCCCCTTGTGATCCATAATGGCTTCGGCGGGCTGGAAAAGGCAGAGAAGATAGAAAATTATTATGGTCTGGAGACTCCACTTTCCGGAAAGGAACTCCATGAGCGGGGAATCCGGCAGGCAAAGGAGCTGGGAGTACGCTTTTTAGAAGCCCAGGTATTGGGAATGGGCGGCTTTGATACCTTCAAGGTACACACTACAGCAGGAACCTTAGAAGCCCGAAGCGTAATCCTTGCCACAGGGAGCAGCAGGAAAACGCCTAAAATCCCCGGAGTAAAAGAATTAGAAGGCAGAGGTGTGAGCTACTGTGCCATATGTGATGCTTTTTTCTACAGAGGAAAAAATGTTGCGGTTCTGGGAAACAGCGATTTCGCCCTTCACGAGGCAGAGGAACTTGCCAATGTGACAGAAAATGTTACGATTTACACAGACGGAAAAGAACCGGAATTTTCAAAGGACCACTCCCTGACAGTCAATACTATGAAGATCCAGTCTATCGAAGGGGAAGATAAGGTTTCCGGCATTAAGTTAAAAAGTGATGTATCTGTCCAGGGAACAGATAGCAGTCCGGAGGTGTTCGTCCCGGCGGACGGCGTGTTTGTGGCGATAGGAACGGCCGGAAGCACGGAGATTGCCCGTCAGATGGGTGCGGAACTGACGGAAAAAGGAAATGTTAAAGTAGATGAAGAAATGCAGACCACTATTCCTGGATTGTTCGCTGCAGGGGATTGTACAGGCGGGCTGCTCCAGGTGGCGAAAGCAGTTTACGAGGGAGCCCAGGCTGGGATCAGTGCAGGGAAATATGTAAGACAGCGGTATAAATGAAAAAATCAGATAAAAGAGAATATCCCTAAAAAGGGATGAGAATGGAAAGGAGAAAACAGATTATGGCAAAAGTAATCACAGCACAGAATTTTGAAACAGAGGTATTACAGTCAGAAAAACCGGTATTGGTGGATTTTTGGGCAACCTGGTGCGGACCCTGCATGAGGCAGGCCCCTATTGTAGAGGAACTGTCCCAGGAGGGCTACGCGGTAGGTAAAGTAGACGTAGACCAGGAACAGGGCCTGGCACAGCAGTATGGGATTATGAGTATTCCCACCATGCTGATCTTTAAAGGAGGAAAAGAAGTAAACCGTATTGTGGGCCTTACTCCGAAAGATAAATTAAAAAGCCTTTTGGAAGCCTAATGCTTCCAAAAGGCGGGTGTTTTGTCCTTGGCTATCATGGAGGACAAAGCTTAATAGGTGTTCAGCATACGATACAGCTTTGCTTTATCAAGCAGCCGGATCCCTCCGCGGGATACTTCAATGCAGCCGTCCTGGCTCAGCTGCTTTAAAGCACGGCTGACAGCTTCCCTGGCACTTCCGATGGAACGTGCCAGGTTTTCCTGCGTTATGGCAAGGGAATCTGAGCTGTCCTGGGATGCCTCATCCAGGAGAAAAGCGGCGATCCTCTGTGGCAGGCTCAGGAAAAAAGTACGCTCTATTCCGGCGATCACATCAGAAAAATGTTCCGTGGTAAGCTTGTAGGCAAAATTTTCTACGTAAATATTTTCTTTCATAAGCTGAGAAAAAACAGCGGCAGGGATAACCAGCAGGTCACAGTCTGTCTCCGCGTCTATCTGCACGTCAAAGGTTATGGCGGATAACATGCAGGAAGCGGATAAGGTACACACGTCTCCCTCGCGAAGACGGTATAAGGTGGCTTCCTTTCCCTGAGCGGAAAGAAGATACACCCGGAGGATTCCTTTTAAAAGGAAAAGAGTGCCGAGACACTGCTGTTCCCCGGACTGGACGGCCCCGCCGGCAGGATAATGGGCCTTTCGCACATGGGAAAGGAGCAGCTCCTGCTCTTTGTCTGTTAAATGCCTCCAAAAGGGAAGGGTCTGGAAAAAGGTTCTGTATTCATCTGTGTTCATGTTCTGTCTCCCCTCTTTTTATTTTTGTCTTTTATTATTGTAAGCGATAAATAGGAAAAAGACAATTTTATTTTTAGTAATAAATTAACCACCTAGCGGGTGCGCGGTTCGGGTGTGATATGTATCAGAAAAAGAGCATTGACAGTTTCCTGGGAGCTGGCATATAATTTCTTTAATGAAAAAGTTTGTCAATATTTACATATTACTTGTTGCTGACATATAACTATCGCATTTCATCATTGAGGAGGCAGAGATGACTTTGTTGGACACACAAAAGGGAAAGTGGTATCATGTAAAAAAGATACTGGAAAAAGAAAAGGTACAGCGTAGACTGGAAGCGCTTGGGATTCTGGAGGGAACCCGCGTCCAGGTCCTGAATCAGAAAAAAAGCGGTTCTACCATTATCCGTGTACGGGGAACCAGATGGGCATTAGGCCATGACATTGCCAGAGGGATAGAAGTGGAGGGCTGCGAAAATGAGTGAACAAGCGATCCGAGTAGCCTTTGTGGGAAATCCCAACTGCGGAAAGACCACACTTTTTAACGCCCTGACAGGAGCAAATCTAAAAGTAGCCAATTGGCCTGGAGTTACTGTGGAAAAAAAGGAAGGCTCCACTACTTATAAGGGCCGTAAGATCAATCTCGTGGATCTTCCCGGAATTTACAGCCTTACATCCTATTCCATTGAGGAGAAGGTATCCCGCAGATGTGTCATGGAGGATGACATTGACGTGATCGTTAATGTGGTGGATGCCTCCTCCCTGGAAAGGAACCTTTATCTTACCATGCAGCTCCTTGAACTTGGAAAACCGGTGATCCTGGCCCTGAACATGATGGATGTGGTAAAGGAACGGGGAATGGAGATTGACAATCACCGTCTTCCGGAAATGCTGGGGCATATTCCTGTGGTTCCCGTATCTGCCAGAAAGCGTACAGGATTAAATGTGCTTCTTCATGCAGTGGAGCACCATTACGAAGAGGATATGGACAATCAGGTGGTAAAATATTCTCCTTTTCTGGAAGAGAAGATCACCAGGCTGGAAAAACTTTTAAAGGAAAAATATCCGGATCTTAAATACCTTCGCTGGACAGCGGTCAAGCTGCTGGAGGACGATGAAGAGACTAAGAAAGAATATTCTCTGGAGGCTTCCGGAATCCTTGACCGAAGCTATGAAAAGGAGATCATAAACCAGAAATACAATTACATAGAAGAGGTAGTGGAAGAGGTGCTTTTTTATAAGAACGCCTCGAATGAAGGAAAAACGGACAAAGTTGACCAGATCCTCACTCATGAGTTCTGGGGTGTGCCGGTCTTCCTGGGGATCATGGCTTTGGTATTTTTCCTGACCTTTACAATAGGAGATGCGGTGAAGGGAGTCTTTGAGATAGGGCTGGATCAGCTCCTTGCGGGAGCCTCCTCTTTGCTTTCCAGCCTCCACGCTTCTGACTGGGTGATTTCTCTTGTGGTAGACGGAGTGATCTCAGGAGTAGGCGGTATTCTTACTTTCCTGCCTAATATCTTTATCCTGTTTCTGGCCTTAGGCATCCTGGAGGACAGCGGCTATATGGCCCGTGTTGCCTACGTTATGGACGGGATCATGGGTAAGGTGGGACTTTCCGGAAAAGCTTTTCTGCCCATGGTGCTTGGGTTTGGATGTACGGTTCCGGCAGTCATGGCTACCAGGACCCTGGAAAAAGAAGAGGACAGAAAGAGAACGATCCTTTTGACCCCGTTTATGTCCTGTTCCGCAAGGCTTCCTATCTATGTGCTGTTTTCTTCCATATTCTTTCCGAAATATGCGGCTTTGGCGGCCTTCTCCTTATACGCCTTAGGGCTTGTAGTGGCTATTCTTCTGGCGCTGGTCCTTGGAAAGATAAAAAAGGGAGAGAGCGCGGGAACCCTTCTCATGGAGCTGCCGGAATATAAAATGCCCAACGCCCGTACGATCGCCATCTATGTATGGGAAAAGGTGAAGGACTATTTAAGCAAAGCAGGTACAACAATCTTTGTAGCTTCTATTGTAGTATGGTTTGTACTGAATTTCGGCATCCACGGCATGGTGACGGATGTACAGGACAGCTTCGGCGCCGTGCTCGGCCATTGGCTGGAGCCGATCTTAGCTCCTGCCGGACTGGGGCTGTGGCAGATCGGGGTTTCACTGATTGCCGGACTTTCCGCAAAGGAAGTGGTAGTTTCCAGCATGGCAGTACTGCTGGGGATCGCCAATATCAATTCACCTGCGGGAATGGGAGAGATGAGTGCCTTTTTAGGCTCTTACGGCTTTGGACCTGTCAATGCGTATGCGCTGATGGTGTTCTGCCTTCTTTACACACCCTGTATGGCTACGGTGGGAACCATTAGGAAAGAAAGTAATTCCTGGTCCTTCACAGCGAAGATGGTAGTGTTCCAGCTTATCTTTGCTTATCTGATGGCCGTTTTGTTCTATCAGGTAGGAAGTCTGATTTTCTGAAAAAAGAAAAAGGGAGATTGGAATGAAGATTTTACTGGCGGCATGCAATGCCAAATATATTCACTCAAACTTAGCAGTTTATCAATTAAAAGCATATGCCAAAAAATACAAGGAGCAGTTACTGATAAAGGAATATACCATTAACCAGCAAAAAGACGATATCCTGCGGGATATCTACTATAGCGGCGCGCAGATCGTATGTTTTTCCTGCTATATCTGGAATATTTCTTTTATCAGGGAACTGCTGGGCGAATTGCCAAAGATTCTTCCGGGCGTTATCCTCTGGGTGGGCGGCCCGGAAGTTTCTTTTGACGGAGAAAATTTCCTTGCGAAGAATCCTTGTGTAAAAGGCGTAATGACAGGAGAGGGAGAAGAAAGCTTTCTAAGCCTTGCCAGGTTTTATCTGGATGGAAAAGGGACGCTCTCAGAGATAAAGGGGATCGTTTACCGGGAAGGAGAAGAAATCCACTGTAATGAAAAACCTGCTCCTTTGGACATGGGAAGCCTTCCCTTTGCCTATGAAGACCTTAAGGATTTTAAAAACCGGATCCTATACTATGAGAGCAGCCGGGGATGTCCTTTTTCCTGCAGCTATTGTCTTTCTTCTGTGGAACGCTCCGTGCGGTTCCGCCCTATGGAACTGGTGAAAAGGGAACTGCAGTTTTTCCTGGACCAGAAGGTCCCCCAGGTAAAATTCGTGGACCGCACGTTTAATTGCAGACACAGCCACGGGATGGAAATCTGGAAATATATAAAAGAACACGACAACGGAATAACGAATTTCCACTTTGAGATTTCGGCGGATCTTTTGACAGAGGAAGAAATGGATCTGATGGAAACAATGCGTCCGGGGCTGATACAGCTGGAGATCGGAGTACAGTCCACAAATCCGCAGACTCTTAAGGCCATCCGAAGAAAGACAGATCTGGAAAAACTGAAAAAAAATGTAGACCGAATCCACAGTTTCGGAAATATCCACCAGCATCTGGACCTTATCGCAGGACTTCCTTATGAAGATTACGAAAGCTTCCGCCGCTCTTTCAATGAGGTGTACCGTATGAAGCCGCAGCAGCTTCAGCTGGGATTTTTAAAAGTCCTGAAGGGTTCTTATATGATGGAATGCGTGCAGGAATATGGAATCCGATGCAAATCTATGGAGCCCTATGAAGTCTTGTCCACAAACTGGCTGTCCTATGGAGAAATTTTAAAGCTGAAAACAGTGGAAAGTATGGTGGAAGTGTATTATAATAGTGGTCAGTTTAAACATACATTAGAATACCTGGAACGCTTTTTTTCGGACGTCTTTGGATTTTATGAAGCTTTGGGGGACTTTTACGAAAGAAAGGGCTATTGGGGAATTTCCCATTCCCGGATGCGAAGGTATGAGATCCTTCTGGAATTTTTAACAGAGTACAGGGAAATTTCCCTTTCCAAGGTAAAGGATCTTATGCTTTATGATCTGTATCTTCGGGAAAATTTAAAAAGCCGTCCTTCCTTTGCCTTTTCTCAAAAGCCTTTTGAAAAAGAAGTATGGACATGGAGACGGGAAAAAGAGGTGCCGAAGACGGCCCACATTGAAGTGTTCCGGGACGGCCGGGCGGTTTTGTTTGATTACGGCAGGCGGGACCCCCTGACCAATAATGCTAAGACAGAAGAGGTGAAATTAAATGGGAATGTTTGATCCTAAAAAGAGAAAGATCATTACAGCGGTGATCGCGATCATTCTTGTTCTTGCCATGGTTATCCCTACAGCCTTGTCATTTTTGCTGTAGCAGGGAGAAGAAAAAGCATGAGACTGGGAAAGAAAGCAATGGAAGCATTGCAGGCAGAGATCACCGGGCGGCTTTTGCCGGGAGACGAGCTTTTAGTGGCAGGAGCAATTGCCCTGGAGGGAACAGAGCGGATTGTCAAAAAGGAATATGATTTCCTGCGCAGCTTTTTCTCGGAGGGGTTTCTTAATGACACCCTTCTATTAGGAAAAAGATATGGAACAGGAGAAGGGGCAGAAGAAAACCAAGCGTGGAAACTGGCAAAGGAATATGGAGCCAGTGCTCTTTATGCTATGGGAGAGGGCGGCGTCCTTGCCGCTCTCTGGAAAATGACGGAGGCCTCTATGGTGGGACTGACCGCGGATTTAAGAAAAATTCCGATCCGCCAGGAGACGATTGAAATTACAGAAAAATACGAGATCAACCCTTACCGGCTGGACTCTAAAGGAGCGCTTCTCATAGGAATCCGGGGAGGACAGGGGCTTAAGCAGGAATATCTTCGAAGAGGGATTCCCGCTGCAGTGATCGGCCAGACGAATAATGGCAATGACCGGCTTTTATACAGCGGCGAAAATGCCCGGTATCTGGACCGGCCGGGAGAAGATGAGATAAAAAAGATTGATAAGTGACGGATAGGAGGCAGCATGGCAAGACTGAATATTGTGCTTCATGAGCCGGAAATACCGGCGAATACAGGGAATATAGGAAGAACCTGTGTGGCCACAGGGACGCGCCTGCATTTGATCGAGCCCCTTGGCTTTTTTTTAAATGAAAAATCCATCAAACGTGCGGGAATGGATTACTGGAAGGATCTGGACGTGACTACATATTTGGATTATGAGGATTTTTTAAAGCGAAATCCCGGGGCAAAGATTTACTATGCCACGACCAAGGCTCCTCAGACTTATACGGACGTTTCTTTTGAAGAAGACTGCTTTATCATGTTTGGAAAGGAAAGCGCAGGCATTCCTGAAGAAATCCTTCTTGCGAATCAGGAAAACTGCATCCGCATTCCCATGATCGGAGAGATACGGTCTTTGAATTTGAGCAATTCCGTGGCGATCATTCTCTACGAGGCGCTGCGGCAGCATAATTTTGACCATATGAGGCTGGAGGGACAGTTGACAAAATACGAATGGAAATAAAGGAGGGTGTGTATGGAATTGGAAAAATATCGTGTCCTTTCTAGGATGGCAAGAGGTATGGAAAAAGCGGAGCTTGTTTTTAAAAACGCAAACGTATTTTTCGCACATACAGGTGAATTTATAAAATGCGATGTGGCTGTGGCTCAGGGAACGATCCTGGGAACGGGAAGCTACGAAGGAGAACGGGAGATCGATCTTAATGGAAAATATCTTTGTCCCGGTTTTATAGACAGTCATCTCCACTTGGAATCTACCCTTGTTACTCCTGGAGAACTGGTGCGCCAGGCTGCGCAGTGCGGGACCACAACATTTATCGTGGATCCCCATGAGTCGGCAAATGTTTCCGGTACGGATGGGATTGATTATATTTTAGAGCAGACAGAGTCTGTGCCGGCGAATGTTTATGTGATGATGCCGTCTTGTGTGCCTTCTACTCAGGTAGATGATAACGGGGCGCTGTTAACCGCCGGAAAAATGAAGGCATACCTTGAAAATCCAAGGATATTAGGCCTGGGAGAAGTGATGGACGCAGTTTCTGTAGTGGAAGGAAGCATTTCCATGCACGAAAAGCTCGCGCTTTTTCAGGGAAAAGTAAAGGACGGACACGCGCCGTTTCTGGAAACCGGGGAGTTAAATGCATACAGGCTTGCAGGGATCACCACAGACCATGAATGTGTGGATTACGATTATGCAATGGAAGAATGCAGGCGGGGCATGCAGGTGCTGATCCGGGAAGGAAGCGCGGCCAGAAATCTGGAAGCGATTGTAAAAGGAATTGTAGAGCATGGAACCGATACGGACAGCTTCTGCTTTTGCACAGATGACAAACATATAGAAGAGATCCAAAGGGACGGACATATAAACTATAACATAAAAAAAGCAGTGCAGCTTGGACTTCCTGTGGAAAAAGCGCTGAAAATGGCTACGATCCAGGCTGCGCGGTGCTATGGCCTGACTCATTTGGGGGCAATCGCGCCAGGCTGTCAGGCGGATCTCGTGGTACTGGATGATCTTAAGGATTTAAAGGTCCTTGAAGTATACCACAAAGGCAAAAAAATTGAACAAGAAGAGAAAACAGAGATCCTTCCCTGTGCGCCAAAGCTTAAAAACACAGTCCACCTCCTGAATCTTTCAGAAGAACGCTTTAAGCTTTTATGTACCGGGGACAAGGCGCATGTAATAGAAATGATGGAAGGCCAGATTACCACTATGGATAAAAGGGAGGAAGTACCTTGGGAAGAGAATGACGGTGAAAAGGTTTTTGCGCCGAATGCTTCCTACCAGAAGATCGCTGTATTAGAGCGGCATAAATACACTGGAAAGATGGCGGCGGGAATCGTAAAAGGCTTTGGCCTTCAGGGTGGAGCAATCGCCTCCAGCGTCTCCCATGACTCCCATAATATCATTGTCGTAGGGGATAATGACAGAGATATGTATCTGGCCGTAAAAGAGCTTATGCGTACCCAGGGGGGCTATACCCTGGTGGAAAACGGGACGGTTTATGATACGCTTGCCCTTCCTGTCATGGGACTTATCAGTGACGAAGGCTATGAGACCGTTCAGGAAAAACTTTCACGTATGATCCCTAAAGCCCATGAGATGGGAATAAAAGAGGGATTCGATCCTTTTATAACTCTGTCCTTTATGGCGCTCCCTGTGCTTCCTCAGGTCCGCATCACCCCAAGGGGGATTTACCTTGTGGATGAAGACAGGATGTTGAAGTCGCCTTTTGATCAATAAAAAAGAGAGGGGATGTTCCGGAGCATATTGGCCCGTAACCACGCAGCAAGTGCGGGGTTCGGGTGCAACATGCAGCTCGGTTCATCCCTTCTGTCAAGTTTCCTATCTTTGGTATCTGCAGTTATCTCTCTCTTGCTTTTTCCAAGGTAAAAATAAATTCTGTGCCCACCCCGGGCGTACTGATCACATTGATATTCTGCCCATGGGCAAGGATGATCTCCTTTACGATGGAGAGTCCAAGTCCGGTGCCTTTGCGGTCTTTTCCCCTGGAAATATCTGTTTTATAGAACCGCTCCCAGATCTTAGAAATGCTTTCTTTAGGAATACCTGTGCCGTGGTCTTTTACGGATACGAAGATTTTATCGTTTTTTTCCGTAGTCTCTATAATGATGGAAGAGTTGTCATAACTGAATTTAATGGCATTGTCTAAAAGATTGTAAAGAACCTGCTGGATCTGCTCCATATCGGCTCTGGCGTACAGTTCTTTTCCTGAGAGGATCAATTCCAAAAGGATCTTTCTCTCTGTACAGGTGCCTTCAAAGGTTGCTGCCGTGGTCTTTATGACTTCATTGATGTCAAATCTTCGGATATGCATCATCCGTTTTTGAACATCCAGCTCGTTTAAGGTGAGAAGGCTTCTGGTAAGCTTTTCCAGACGGCTGGATTCGTAGGCAATGATCTTTAAATATTTTTCCTGCATTTCTGGAGGGATCGTTCCGTCCAGCATGGCGTTTACATATCCTTTGATGGAGGTTAAAGGAGAACGAAAATCATGAGAAATGTTGGAAATAAATTTTCTTTGGTATTCTCCGTTTCGGTTAAGTTTGTCGGACATGTAGTTTAAGGTGTTCGCCAGATAGCCCATTTCATCCTCTGAGTTTACAGGAATCCGGTAGGACAGATTTCCATTGGCATACTCTGAAGCGCCTTTGGTGATTTGTTCCAGAGGGCGGTGAATATACCTTCTGTAGATAAAAATAAGCAGAAAGGTAAGGACATAAATACACAAAAACAGCAGCTGCATGATCAAGAGAATTCCGCTTCGTTCCTGATAGAGACTGGATATGGGATAATGTATGGAAACATATCCCCGTGTGGTCATTTCTGAAGTGATAGGCGCGATAACGCTAAGCCTCGTATCATCAAAATAACCGTAGAAGTCTCCCACCTGGTAATAATTCCTTCCCCATTGTGTGGTATCAAAATCCTGGATGGGAATGGGTTCGGAAGGAGAGATGTCCACTCTGGTGCTTAAAACGATCTCTCCGTCATTATTGATCACCCAGATAATAGTCCCTTTGCAGTCGGCGATAATGGAAAGGGTTTCCCGGATCCCTTCCAGGTTAGAGGAAGAAATATTATTTTGTACAGAATCACTTTCCGAGAGTGCGTGGGCCTCCTGGTAAAGATCCTCGCTTATGGTACGCTCCAGATGCTTTTCTATAAAAAAAGATCCCCCTGCCGTTATAATGAAAAAGCCAAGCACGGCAATGATCAGATAGCCTGCAAGGAATTTCAGATATAAGGCTTTGTTCATTCGTTTTTCACCTCGAATTTATATCCGATTCCCCATACGGTAGAGATGGACCAGCG
>DWYZ01000097.1 GCA_019118425.1 Candidatus Blautia faecavium
TACTATTTTCAATGGCAGATAGGCTTCTATTCTGCTTTTTCCTCATCCCTGATTCTGCGGTAATCTTCCATATCTATACCGATCTTTACCGTAGTGTCAGGTTTTCGTTTGCCCAAGAGGCACACGGTTTCCACATGCACCGTCATCCCAAACTGATCCACCGCGCACACCCGTTTCAACTCATACCCCATCCCGCATAAATACTTCAGATCCCGGGCAAGTGTGGCGCTGTCGCAGCTTACGTATACCACGCGCTTAGGCTGCATCCTAAGGATTGTCTCCAGCAGCTTTTCATCGCAGCCCTTTCTTGGAGGGTCTACTACGATCACATCTGCGTATACGCCGTGTTTTTCGTATTCCCGGGGCAATACTTCTTCTGCCTTTCCCACATAGAATTCTACGTTTTCAAGGCCGTTGCGCTTCGCGTTCCGCCTGGCGTCCTCGATGGCCTGAGGAATGATCTCCACGCCCCGGACGAATTTCGCTTTCTGCGCTAAAAACAGAGAGATGGTCCCTATGCCGCAGTATAGATCCCACACGGTTTCCTGGCCGTTTAAGTCCGCATACTCCATCACCTTGGCATACAGCTTCTGCGTCTGCAAAGGATTTACCTGATAAAAAGAAAGAGGAGATATTTCATAGGAGATCTCTCCGATCTTGTCAGTGATGTATGGTTTTCCCCATAAAAGCCGAAGCTCTTCTCCTAAAATCACATTATTTCTTTTTTCATTTGTGTTTAAGGTAATGCTGGTCATACCCGGAATCTCCCGCAGGCTTTTTACCAGAGCCTCTTCCCCGGGCAGTTTTCTCCCGTTGACAATAAGACAGACCATCACTTCTCCGGTAAAAAATCCATAGCGGATCAGGACATGGCGGATCAGGCCCTTTCCTGTTTTTTCCTCATAGGGTTCTGCTTTATACTTTTCCATATAGGATATGACTCGGTCCAGAACCTCCTTATTTTCCAGTACGCCTAGGGCGCAGTCCCTGTTTTCAATGATGGTATGCGTCCGTCCCGCATAAAATCCTGTGACGATCCTGCCCTCTTTATTTTTCCCTACAGGGAACTGGGCCTTATTTCTGTAGTGGAAGGGATTTTCCATTCCTATGATAGGTTCCATAGGAATATCCGTAAAGCCGCCGATCCGCTCCAGGTGTCCTTTTACTTTTTTTTCTTTAAAAAGAAGCTGCTGCTCATAGGAAAGCGCCTGAAGCTGGCAGCCTCCGCACTGTCTTGCGATAGGACATTTCGGATCCACCCGGTAAGGAGACGGCTTGATCACTTCCATCAGCCTTCCATAGCCGTAATTTTTCTTCGCCTTAATGATCTTCGCCCTTACCGTATCTCCAATGACTGCGTCTTTCACAAAGACGGTGAAGCCATCAGCCTTACCGATACCTTCACCGTCTGTCCCGCAATCTTCGATTTCTAACGTAACCATATCATTTTTACGATATTCCATAAAGATTACAAATCTCCTGTTCTTCTTAAATTGGATTCGAAAATCCTGTTAAAGCCAAGCCATTCCTTCTTTCCTTTATCCGCCGCAAAGATTTCTGTCAAAGTCTCCATCCGGGCGTCTGTATTATCCGCCAGATTCAAAGCAACCGCTTCCGCCAGGGCTGGTTTTTTCGGCGAACCGTATTCCAGCTCCCCATGATGGGCTAGGATACAATGAACCAGCTGATTTTCCAGAGTCTCCGGAAAGCCTGGTATTTCCCTGGCTAAATCATGCACGATCTGCGCACCGATCACTATATGGCCTAAAAGCTGTCCTTCATCTGTATAATCATTCAAAGGAAAAGAAGAAAGCTCCCTTGTCTTTCCAATATCGTGAAGAAGAGCCGCCGATATGAGCAGATCCCTTTTTAACAAAGGATAGGCGCCTGCCATATAATCACAAAGACGGGCTACGCTTAAAGTATGCTCCATCAGTCCTCCGATAAATCCATGATGGACCGTCTTGGCAGCAGAATGTCCCTCAAATGCCTTTATGAACTCCGCATCTTCCAAAAACAGCTTTTTTAAAAGCGCTGACAAGTATGTATTCTGCACACTGTTTATCATGGCGTGCAGCTGGCTTCTCATGAGCTCCGTACTGTTTTCGCTGACAGGAAGATAATCGGCCGGATCATACTCCCCTTCCCCTGCTTTTCGTACTCTCTTGATATTCAGCTGCATAGCTCCCGCGAAGCTGGTCACATCTCCCATGATCTCTATGTAATCTAACTGATCGAATTCTTCGATTCCCACAGAATTTGGATCCCAGATCTTGCCGTCTATGGTTCCTGTTTTATCCTGAAGGATGATACTGTCATAAGGCTTTCCGTTTTTCGTCACTGCAGACTGTCTCTGCTTGCACAAATAAATCCCGCTGATCCTGTCGCCTTCGTGTAAATCATTTATATACCGCATGTTTTCTGCCTCTCTATCTCTCTTCTATTATCAGATCAAAGTCCATCTCCACATAGCTTCCATCCGTAGAACTTCTTCGAATGAGCTGAATCTCTGCTGTTTCTCCTCCGTCTGTTTCCTGAAGCCTGGTGGTATATGACTGCATATCTTCAATTCTCTCCCCGTTAAAACCGGTGATGATATCACCGCTTTGTATTCCGGCAATCATTGCCGGAGAGTCCGTTTCCACGCTGTCCACATAGATTCCTGTGGAAACTCCCAGATTTTCTGCCTGTGTCTCGGATATGGTGATGCCGCGAATTCCCAGATAATTTATAGATTCATTATTGCACAATGTCTCAAGCAGCGGAAGAAGCTGAGCAACAGAAACCGCTTTGATCATCGTTGTATCCTCTTCCTGAGAACGCATGATAATACCGATCACATTCCCCGAAGTATCTAAAAGGACCCCATCGCTGTCCGGGCTTCCCTGCATATCAGTAATCATCAGGCTATATTCACAATCGGCAGCGGATATGGTTCCGCTTACAGAAGTAACCATCCCATATACCACTCCGTCATAATCTCCCATAGGGCTTCCGATGGCGATCACCGGCTTCGCCAGATAAAGACTGCCGGATTCTCCCAGAGATGCCACAGATATTTCATCCAAAGTATTTTCGCTTAACCTAACTTTCGGCACCCGTACTACAGCCAGACCGATCCGGCTGTCCGACCTGCACATTTCCGCCAGCGCATAGGCACCGTTAGAAAAATTAATCTGGATTTTTTCCGCGTCCTCTATGTCGCTGCTTCCTGTCAAAATATAAAGATCCGTTTCATTTTCTAAAAAAACGATTCCCTCTTCTTCCCCGTAATGCATAAAGGAATGATCCAGCAGATTTTCGTCTCCGCTGATGCCGGATACGCGCACAAGAGCCTTCCTGGGTTCCTCCGCGATCTTAAGGACGCTTTCATATGTTTTTTCAAATTCTTCCAGAACGCCTTGTGCGTCCTCGTTTACTTCTGATACTGAAACTGTTTCTTCCCCGGAGGTCTTAAGCGTCTCCTCCTCCTCGGAAGAAGGCACGGATTCAGAATATTCCTGTGTTCCTGAAAGATCCACATTCACCCGCTTTTCCTGGGGAACTCCCAGTTTATCTACCGCTGTGGGGAGAAAAGCCACAAAGGCGAACGCCGCGCATCCTCCCAGCAGCACGCCTCCCATCGCAAGTCCAGCCGCGCGCTGAATGATCAGCCTTTTATTTAATGGTTTTTTCTTGATAGTTTCTTTTATGAAATGATAGTTTTCCGATTCTGGTGCTTTATCTTTTCTATCCTTCATAGTATTTCTCCTGCTTGAAACTCATAATCTGTTTGCTATTTTAGCAAATAATTATGAACTTTTTATGAATAAAAACGCACATTTTCCTTTTCAAGAAGGCACAAATCATGTAAAATAGGTTCAGGTCCTACTATGTTTGATAAGTTAAAATGAACTCCAGGTTTTTCTCCCTGGAGCGGATAATTTAAGAATCAGAATGACAGGAGAATTTATGAACCAGAAAGCATTAAAAGCATTAGAATATTTTAAGATCATAGAAAGACTTACGGACAAAGCCTCCTCTCCCATGGGAAAAGAACTTTGCCAAAAGCTTTCTCCCCTTACGGATATAGAAGAAATACGTCTCATGCAAACCCAGACGAAAGACGCCCTAAGCCGTCTTTTTCAAAAGGGCAGCATTTCCTTTGGAAGCGTCAAGGATGTGCGCGGTTCTCTGAAGCGCCTGGAGATCGGCAGCTCCCTTGGCATTGTGGAGATTCTTTCCATCTGCGGCCTTCTGGAAAATACCAACCGGGTCAAGGCATACTCCAGAAGCGACCGCGCAGAGTCCCTTTCCGATTCCCTTACAGGAATGTTTGACAGTCTGGAGCCTTTGACTTTACTTACCACGGAGATCAGCCGCTGCATTCTTTCCGAAGAGGAGATCAGCGATGACGCAAGCCCCACACTTCGTCAGATCCGCAGGAGCATGAAAGCAGCCAATGACCGGATACATACCCAGCTGAACGCCCTGGTAAACGGCAGCGCCCGGAATTATCTTCAGGATTCTGTCATTACCATGCGTGACGGAAGATATTGTATCCCTGTTAAAGCAGAATATAAAAATCAGGTTCCCGGCATGATCCACGACCAGTCTTCCACTGGTTCTACACTTTTTATCGAACCTATGGCTATCGTAAAGCTGAACAATGACATCCGTGAACTGGAGCTTAAAGAACAAAAAGAAATCGAAGTCATCCTCGCTTCCTTAAGTGAGCAGATCGCCCTGGACAGAGAGGCGATCGCTTTGGATCTCACTCTTATGGTACAGCTGGATTTTATTTTTGCAAGGGCTTCTCTGGCCATGGAAATGAACGGCAGCGAGCCTGTTTTTAATGAGGAAGGGCGCATAAAATTAAAAAAAGCCCGCCACCCTCTCATTGATAAAAATAAAGTCGTTCCCATTGATATCCGCCTTGGAGAGGACTTCGATCTTCTCATTGTGACCGGACCCAATACAGGAGGAAAGACCGTCTCCTTAAAGACAGTAGGACTTCTTACTTTAATGGGACAGTCGGGGCTGCATATTCCCGCCTTTGACCGGTCGGAACTGGCCGTATTTGAGGAAGTTTATGCGGATATCGGAGATGAACAGAGCATTGAGCAGTCTTTAAGTACCTTCTCCTCTCATATGACGAATATCGTTTCTTTTTTGCAGAAAGCGGATTCCCGCTCGCTGGTATTGTTTGATGAGCTGGGAGCAGGGACCGATCCCACGGAAGGAGCGGCGCTTGCCATTTCTATCCTCTCTTTTCTTCACGAACAGGGAGTGCGTACTATGGCAACCACCCATTACAGTGAGCTAAAAGTATATGCTCTTTCCACAGAAGGGGTAGAAAACGCATCCTGCGAATTTAACGTAGAAACGCTCCGTCCCACCTATCGTCTTCTCATCGGAGTTCCCGGCAAAAGCAATGCTTTTGCCATCTCTTCCAAGCTTGGGGTCCCTGACCATATTATTGAGAGGGCGAAAGAACAGATCAACGAACAGGACGAATCTTTTGAAGATGTGCTCACTTCGTTGGAAAACAGCCGCATCACCATTGAAAACGAACAGCAGGAGGTCCGCCGGTATAAAGAAGAAATCCAAGAGCTCAGGCAGCAGCTTCAGCAAAAGCAGGAAAAGCTGGACGCTCAAAAAGAGCGCATCCTGCGTCAGGCAAATGAAGAAGCGCATAAGATCCTTCAGGACGCCAAAGAGTACGCGGATCAGACCATGAAGCTGTTCCATAAATTCCAGAAAGACCATGTGGACACCGCAGCAGTAGAAAGAGAACGCCAAAATCTTCGCAGGCGTTTGTCTGATACAGAAAAGCATCTTACCATGAAAACAGATGCCAAAAAGCCTAAAAAAGAGCTTACCGCCAAAGATCTGCATCTAGGCGACACGGTACGCGTGCTGAGTATGAATCTGAAAGGAACCGTAAGCAGCCGTCCGGATTCTAAAGGCAATCTCTTTGTACAGATGGGTATCATACGGTCTAAGGTGCATATTTCTGATCTGGAGCTTATAGATGAACCGGTGATCACCTCTCCCTCCATGCAGCGTACCGGTGCAGGGAAAATCCGCATGTCCAAATCCTCCAGTATTTCTCAAGAGATCAATCTCCTTGGAAAAACTGTTGATGAGGCTATTGCGGAGCTGGATAAATATCTGGATGATGCCAGTCTTGCCCATTTAAAGAGCGTGCGCATTGTACATGGAAAGGGTACCGGAGCACTCAGAAAAGGAATACACAATTACCTCAGACGTCAAAAGCATGTTGCTTCCTTCCGGCTTGGCGAATTCGGGGAAGGAGATGCCGGTGTCACGATCGCAGACCTTAAGTAAAAAGAAAATACTTGTTACATGTCACACCCGAACCACGCACTTGCTGCGTGGTTACGGGCCAGTATGATTCAACAGGCAATTTGGCTAAAGCGAAGCGAACTTTGAATGCCAAATTGTCCGTTACTGGTCACCTTGTGACCAGTAACAAATACTTTTTCAGAAAGCGGGGATTTTTATGGTTACCAAACAGAAAATCTTAATTGTAGACGATGACAACAACATTGCAGAGCTGATCGCCCTGTACCTGACAAAAGAATGCTTTGAGACAAAGATCGTAAATGATGGAGAACAGGCCCTTCGGGAATTTAATCTGTTTCATCCCAATCTGATCCTTTTGGATCTGATGCTTCCAGGCATTGATGGTTATCAGGTCTGCAGGGAAATCCGGCATATTTCCGATGTACCGATCATTATGCTTTCCGCCAAGGGAGAAACCTTCGACAAGGTTCTAGGACTGGAACTGGGGGCGGACGACTACATTATCAAGCCCTTTGATTCTAAGGAATTGGTGGCAAGGGTACGGGCGGTACTGCGACGTTTTCACACCAAGCAGCCTGCTGCTCCTTCCAACGAAAAATCCGTCAGCTATCCGGATCTTACCATCAACCTTACCAACTACTCTGTCACCTATATGGGCCGGCAGGTGGATATGCCTCCTAAGGAACTAGAATTGTTATATTTCCTCGCCTCTTCCCCTAATCAGGTGTTTACCAGGGAGCAGCTTTTAGATCATATCTGGGGCTATGAATATATCGGAGATACCCGAACTGTGGACGTACA
>DWYZ01000098.1 GCA_019118425.1 Candidatus Blautia faecavium
TTGCTCCTGAAACAGAAACAGGGATGACCGGGAAGGGATCCTTACATTTAAAAACAATAGAAATTTTTCCGTTTTCGTGCACCAGGATTTCCTTGATAAATTCTGCAAGGAGTCCTGGGGATAGGGTCGAAAGCGTTTTATTTTTTATAAAATTCTCCAGGCAGGGATCCGTAAAATCTTCGGGTTTCCTGCTTGTCATATTTTTTCTTCTGTCTGCAAGTTCTTCTTTTATCCGCCTCGCCTTCTGATCGAATCTGTCTTTCATTTTTCTGTACTGCTCATGGGTGAGATCGCCGTTTTTCCAATCCAGGTACAGAATTTCCGTCATCTCTTCTGTCTTTTCCAGTTCTCCTTTGTAAAAGTCAAAACCCTCTTTTAATCGATCCATTCCAGTCTTTTCTACGGATACTTTTTTTAGTTCTGATATGATCTCATCTGCTGCTCCGAAAAGTTCCGTTTCCTTTTGCAATACAGCCAGCATCCCTTCCTCCAAAGCATCTAAACGTATGGAATGGATCGAACATTTTTCCTTGGATTTGCGTTTATAAGTAGAACAATTAAAATATATGATCCCCTTAGAAGGTTTCCTGGTCATTGCCTTCCCGCAATCCGCGCATTTTAAAAGGCCGGCAAACAAATGATTTTCATATTTTCCCGGTGTTCTCCTCCTGTCTTTTTTTCTGAGTTCCTGCGCAAGAAGAAAGACTTCCCGCTCAATAATAGGCATATGAGTATCGGGTACTCTGATCCAGTCTTCTTCAGGGACGGAGACTTTGTCATGTACTTTATAACTGATCACCCTTTGTTTTCCCTGTACCATTGTTCCGGAATATATTTCATTGGAAAGAATTGTCTCAATGCTGCTTCCCTGCCATAAACCATCGTTTCTCTTTATCTGGGGATTATAATATTTGCAGCCGCAGCTGCGTTTGTAGGCGGTGGGATTCGGCACGCCCAGCAGGTTCAGTTTTCTTGCGATTCCTTCTTTACTCATACCGCCCTTGGTGATACCTGTTTCTTCTCCTTGCACATATTCCTCTCCGTAAACATACCACCAAAAAATGTTTCTTACAACCTGCGCTGCTTTTGGATCAATGACGAGATGATTTTTATCCTTTGGATCTTTCTTATAGCCGTATGGGGCAAAGGCGCCTATAAATTCGCCTTTTCTCCGCTTAGTATCAAAAGTTCTGCGGATTTCTACAGATGTCTTATAGGCGAAGCGGTCGTTCATCAGTCCATTAATAGGAATCTCCATACCGTTAACTGCATCAGGATTTGTGTAGGTATCGATTCTTGGATCTCCCAGGGTGATGAAACGAGTGCCGTGTCTAGGAAAAAAATATTCTAAAAAATATCCCTGATCTGAGTAGTTTCGAAACGCCCGGGATAAGTTTTTACAGATAACGCAGTTTATCTTTCCGGCTTTTATATCCTGGATCATTCTTTTGAATTCCGGGCGTTCATGATCAGTTCCGCTTTTTCCATCGTCAATATAAATCCCGGAAAGAACAGCCTCCTGGAAAGCATTTTCTGCATATTCCAGTAAAATTTTTCTTTGATTGGACACACTGAGGCTTTCCTGGTTTCCATCGTCACGGGAAAGGCGGATATAAAGGGCAAGGCGCCATTCTTGTTTCTCCCTGGAAGGATCAGGGTATAAAAAGGTCTGTTTCCAGGTCATTCTTTTCTCCTTCTTCTTTGATAAACCCGTTCCTTTCTTTCAGACGGATAAAAAAATGCTGCAGAATTTCTTTAAATTCCGGCCCAGATTCCGTAAAAAGCAATTGGATTTTCAGTTTGCCGCAGCGAAAGCTGTATGGATTTTGGATCTGCTCTAAAAAGATCTGCAGTTTTTCTTCCAGGCTTCCATTTTCAGGAAGCTGGACAGAGGCAATGTCACGCAGGTTTTGTTGGGCATCTGAAAATGCGCCTGTAGCTCCGCCGGGACCCGTTGGGCCGGTGACTCCGGTAGGACCGGTGGGACCCGTTGGGCCAGTTACCCCTGTTGGGCCAGTGGGACCCGTAACACCATTTGGACCCGTTGGACCTGTTATCCCGGTCGGACCCGTTGGACCTGTAACCCCAGTCGGACCCGTTGGACCTGTGATTCCGGTCGGGCCGGTGGGACCCGTAACACCGGTCGGACCTGTCGGGCCGGTGACTCCAGTTGGACCTGTTGCGCCTGCGCCTGGCCCGGTGGGGCCCGTTGCTCCGGTGGCTCCAAGGCACGATTCGCTTCCGTTATGCGAAACAGAACGCCGGCCTGCTCCAAATACCCCTTTTTATTCTAATTGGGAGCATCCCCGCTTCTTAATTCTCCGTTCCCCGACAATTCATCCTGTATCTTAAAGTGAATGTCAATCTCATTGTTTTCGTACACATAAATGACATCCACAAATGCAAGAAGCACAGCCCGCGTCAGTACGGTAATGTTCCTATTTTTTAAAAATTCCTCCAGCAAAGCATTTTTCTCTTCTCCCGTTTCATCCAGGCAATTTATCTCTTCTTTTATTTTTTCCAGCGCTTCTTCTGCCTGTTCGGCTTCTTTTTCATACCGTGCTTTCATCCTTCTGTACTCTTCCCAAGAAAGCTTTCCGGTCTTCCAGCTTCCATATAAACTGTCAGAAATATTCTGTATTTTTTTCCGCTCTCTTTCTTTACATGCAAGCAGTTTTTTCCACTCTAACAGCCGCTGCTTTGCTTCCGGTTTCTTTAAAACTTCCGCCGCGCTGGGAAAGTCCGTCAGCCATATCTGCGCCTGGATTGCCGCTAGGACCGCTCTTTCCAGCCTGTCCTGGCGGATAGATTTTACTCTGCAGGCATTTTCTGCTCCCATGCTGTTTGTCCTGCATTTAAAATAAACTCTGCCCTTTCCATGGGAACGGTGCATAGCTTTTTTACAGCAGCCGCACCGGATCAGGCCGGCGAATTTATGTACTCTCGCAGAGGAATTGGTCATTCGTGTATTTCTTTTGAGAAGAATGCAAAGAGCCTGGAACTCCTCCTGGGAAAAAGTCGGCTCATGAGTATTTTCCACAATATACCATTCCTCCTTAGGCACAGATATTTTATCATGGATCTTATAACTAACCACCCTTTGTTTTCCTTGCACCATATGCCCTGCATTCATTAAATTAAGCATAACCTCTTTAACAGACTTTCCGCTCCATAGGCCGTTGTTGTCCTGTACATGAGGATTGGCATATTTCCAGCCTTTCCTCCTTTTATATTCAGCAGGATTGGGAATACCCATGGCATTCAGCCTGCGGGCCACTCCATTAAGACTTATTCCCTCGTAAAGCAGCCAGTCTTTCATCTGCACTTTGACAGGCGCCGTATCCGGGTCTAGGATCAAATGATTTTTATCTGCCGGATCTTTTAAAAACCCCCAAGGTGGAAAGGCTCCGATAAATTTCCCCTTTGCCCGTTTATCGTCAAAGGTCCTCCTTACTGCCCGCGAGGTGGACGCGGCAAAACGGTCGTTCAGCACGCCGTACATAGGAATATCCAGATTATACACAGCCTCCTTGTCCTTATAGGTGTCAATAAAAGAGTCCATAGTAGAAATAAAGCGTATATTTCGTGAAGGAAAATACTCTTCCAGATAGTAGCCCTGGTCAGCATAATTTCGAAAAGCCCGCGAGAGATTTTTCACTACCACACAGTTTCCCTCTCCCTTTTCCAAAGCTTTTAACATCCTCCTAAAACCTTCCCGTTCATCATCAGTTCCCGTCATGCCATCATCCTCAAAAAAATCCAGGATATCATAAGTACCGGCTTTAAAATATTCCCCAATCCATGTAGTAAGGATACTTTTTTGATTTTTAATGCTCTCACTTTTTATCTGCAGCTCATTTTTTTCCTGCCTGGAAATCTCCCTGGTGTCCTCTTTAGAAAGCCGTATATAAACACATATCCTCCATTTTTTCTGCTCTGTTACATATAAATATCTCTTTTTTTCCTCTGACTGCGGCCATTTCCTATCTGTCATCATAATCTCCTTTCTACTGTTTTTTATTCCCTCAAGCAGCAAGTCAATCGGACATGCTTATATGCCCATTTTGCGACTGCCGCAGGGGACAAATTGCCCAAAGGTCTTC
>DWYZ01000099.1 GCA_019118425.1 Candidatus Blautia faecavium
TTCATTTAATAAACCTCCGCTCCAAAGGGCATCAATGCAAGCTTAGCCAGCTTAAAATGCTGCATTCCAAAAGGAATACCGATAATCGTCACACAAAGGAGCGCACCGCAGACCACATGCTCCAACGCCAAAGGAAGCCCCGAAAAAATCAGCCATAGCAGATTTAATAAAAAAGATGCCGCCCCGCCGCCATATTTTACTTCCTTTCCAAAAGGAAAGAAACTCAAAGACGCGATCTTAAAGCACTGCATTCCCACAGGGATCCCCACTATAGTAATACACCACAGGCAGCCTGCCAGACACCAGCTTAATCCTCCAAGGAGACCGCCGAATATAAACCATAATAAATTACCCAAACATCCCATAGCCATTCCTCCCAGTCCAGTATGCTGTCATCCTCTCGTTTTTCTTCCTTATCCTTCCAGCAAAAGCCCCTTCAGCTGGCTTAAAAGAGTTTCCACCCTTAAAGCCGCCTCATCTACCTGTCTGCGTGCTTCCGCGATCTTTGCCTGTACCATATAATCCACGATCAATCCATCAAAGAAAAAATCCGCAAAGGTTAAAAAGCTTCCAATATCCACATGCACATCCATAGGCAGATGTACATCTCTCAGCTCTCTCTGAAAGACTTTAAGGTCCTGCTTCGCATCCTCAAGATAAGACGCGGCGTCATTCATCCGGGAATGTTTCATAAGCCCGCCGAAAAAGCCGCCTCCGATCATATCATAGATTCCCCATTTTCTTGCACTGTCTAATTTTTCCTGCGCAAGGTACAGACTGCTCAATGCCCTCTCCCCTGCCGCAACAGCTTCTCCTATTTCTCTTCTCATTAATTCATTTTCCATAAACATGTCCTCCTTTTTGTAAGAATTTCTCAGATGTCATATATAAAACATTCATTGTCATATGGAGATATTCAAAAACCCCGTAGCAAAGCTGCGGAGTTTTTAACCCTCGCGGCAGCCGCTAAATGGACAAACAGTCATATCCGCTTAGCTCGTTGCTCTCGGGAATAAAGCCGAATCATATTGATCCGTAACCACGCAGCAGGTGCGTGGTGCGGGTGGGACATATAACAAAAAGACTTTTATTATGACATCTGCCACAATAAAAGTCTTGCTTTCTCACTTGATACGGATGTCTGCTGACATCGGATGACGGTTTCAAATCCATCTTTCTAAGATGTTAAGCTACTCCCTTTTCATTGCTTGGATAGAATATAGCATCTTTCCCTTTCCCTGTCAAGAAAATTATTTCTCTCCCGCCTGGATAACCCGGGCAGCCGACTCTTCGGCAATGAGGACTACTGTTTCCGGATGGGTAAAATCTATGATGTTTTTATCAAAAAGGAAGTTTGCCTGAGCCGGGTATTCTTCATCTCCATCCCAAAAGATCAAAATAAGGGAAAGACAGTCAAAAACAGGAATCTCCACACTGATGTCCCCATAGCTTTTTTTCTCATATCCCAGTCCCTCTGCCGCTTTTTCTAAAAGATCCAGCTTCCCGGAAAATTTTTTTGCCAAAGGCTCCAGCACCATTTTCCTATATGCCTGATCAAATATCCCCGCAGTTTTCAGCTGCCGGAAGGGAACCCACTCTCCAGACAGGAAAGGTACCTCCTTTGAATAATAAAACAGATGATAAAGGATCATCAGATTACGAAAATCTTCTATTTCTTCTCCGGTTTTTAAGTTTTTGGCTTTTCCAGTCACACGGCTGATGGCGCAGGGTTCCTTAAAATAAGTAAGTCTTATCTCTTCCTCTGTGACAAGGATCCCTGTAAGCTTCTGCGCAGCCGCCTCCACATCCATTGCAAGGAATTCTTTTCTCCACTTTTCACACACTTCTTTGTACTGATCCATTTTTTCCTCTTTCTGCGCACTTTACTCATGGAGTATGTTAACTGCGCCAATAACTGTTAATGGGAAAGTTTACTTTCACACTTCCTTTTTCCGCCTGACACTTCTCCTCAGCTTCGTACTCCTTCCATTGTCTGGCGGATGATATCATGCATGATCTCCTCGCTGAGCTGCCCTGACACATAGCCAAACAGATTCCCTTCTCTGTCGATCATAAATGTAGTGGGATAGGAGTAAATCCCATATTCCATAAACACGCTTCCGTCTGTATCCATGACCACAGGGTAGGTATAACCGTTTTTTTCAAGAAAATCTATGATCTCTTCTTCTGATTTTTCATTCCCATAATTAGGTGCCGCTACTCCCAAGACCACAAGGGCATCTTCGCCCTCCTGATCGTAGGTTTCATAGATTTTCTGGATATCAGGCATTTCCGCTTTACAGGGCGGACACCAGGTTGCCCAGAAATTCAGAAATACTGTCTTCCCTTTATAATCGGACAAAGTATGGGTATTGCCATATTGATCCTTCAGCGTAAAATCCATAGCCGGAATAGGAGTCGGTGTAGGGGTGGCCTCAGGTATAGGAGTAGGCGTAGCTTCCGAAACAGAAGAAGCCGCGGGTTCCGTCTGGCCGCTGTCTTCAGATTCCCCTTCCGTTTCCGCCTCTGAAGAATCTGATTCAGAAGAAGACTTTTCTTCTTCCCCTGCTGCTTCCTGAGTCTGTTCTGTCTGGACCGAGCCGGAAAGATCAGATAAATAACCGCTCACCTGGTTCATCTTTCCGGTAATCATTAAGATTCCCATGACCACCATAAGGATTCCTCCGATTTTTACTGTATACTTCACCACTCTCATATGATTTTTAAAAAATTCCAAAAGGGTAGTGGTAAACAATCCTACTCCAAGAAATGGCAGAACGAACCCCAGCGTATATACCCCGATCAGCCCAAAGCCAGCCGCCTGTGTCTGGGCAGAGGCCGCCATGATAAGAACACTTGCGAGAGCCGGACCCACACAGGGTGTCCATGCGAAGCTGAAAGTAAATCCCATAAGCAAAGCAGTCAAAGGAGACATGGCAAGTGTATTCAGCTTAAACGGAAGCCTCCGCTCCTTCTCTAAGGCATCCTTCTTTCCGAAAAGACCGATCTGGTACAGTCCAAATGCAGCCACTAATACGCCGCCGATCCTGGCGAGCAGCAGATGATTGTCCCTAAAAAAACTGCCCAATGCAGATACCCCAAGACCAAGGATAAAAAAGGCAAAGCTTACTCCTAAAACAAAGAATAGGGTGTGAAGCATCACCTTACTCTTTTTATAATGAAGCCTTCCATCCTCCCCCTTAATGGCTGTTCCACCTGAAAGATACCCGATATACAAGGGGATCAAAGGAAGGACACAGGGCGAAAAAAAACTTAAAAGTCCCTGTAAAAACACGGTCAGTGCAGAAATGTCAATGTCTAATGAAAATCCCATCTCTATGCTCCTTTATTTTTCTCTTCTATTTCAGCCAGCTTTTTCCTTACTGTGGGATACCTTTCCATATCCGTATGAGGAATGGCCTGGGCCGCCACCATCATATGAAGAAAATCTTCCACTGCCCCGAACTGGATATACACCATCTTATCCAGAATTTCATCCAGATCGTTTAACATACTTTTGTCCATAAGCAGCATTCCTGCTCCCGCAAGAGAAGCATTTCCGGCGCTTACCAGCCGTTCTCTGTCCATATCCGGATACATTCCGATGGTGATCGCCGCCTCTTTATTTACATGCTTTCCAAAAGCTCCCGCAACATAAAATCTGGAAACTTTATCCAGAGAGAGTCCGGATTCCCGGAACATATATTCCACCATGGTGCTTGCAGCTGCTTTTGTTTTTATAAACTCATCTATATCTTCCTGCCAGAAATACAGCCCCGGAGCATATTCCAGCGCCGGCAGCCCGTCCATCGTCCGGATCAGGGAGCTCTTCTCCGGCTGAAGCTTTCCAAGGAAATTGATCCAGCCATGCAAAAACAGTTCCGAGAGAAGTTCTATGATTCCAGATCCGCAGATTCCCTTCGCCGTTTCCCCGCCGATCACATGACAGCAGACTTTTCCATCCTGTATTGTCACTCTGTCCACCGCGCCCTCACAGGCGCGCATACCAGTGCGCACGGAACCGCCTTCAAGGGCCGGGCCTGCCGCTCCGGCTCCGCAAAGGAGAAATTCCTTATTTCCGATCACAATCTCTCCATTTGTGCCGATATCAAAAAACACCTGGATCTCTTCACTTTTATGCAGCCCCATGGCTGCCACGCCGCTTATGATATCTCCTCCCAGATAATTGGATTTTCCAGGATAACAATATAAAAACCCCTTCACTGGGATTCCAAGCTCTGTTCCCCCAAAAAAGCCCGGGCAATCCGCCCGCACTGCGTAAGGAGTGGAAAACACACAGAATGCATCCATATCCAAAAGAAAATGTATCATCGTTGTATTTCCGGCGATCACCATCTGGATACATTGTTCCGGTCCAATCCCGGTATTTTTTTCTATCTCCTTAAGAATATCCAGAATCGTGTCTATGGAAGCCTTCTGCAGTTCCTTCCTTTTATCCGGATCATCTTTACAGTAAAAGATCCTGGTAAGAATATCTGTGCCATAAGAAATCTGTCTGCTGTAGCTGTCCGCCTCCCAAAGGCATTCACCGGTTTCACAGTTCCACAGCTGTACTGCCACCGTAGTGCTGCCCATATCCACCGCGTACCCGTAATGAAAGGCCGTGGTGTCTCCTGCTTCCGCATCCACGATCCACCATTGTACTCCATCCCACGCCAGGGACACGGTTATTTCCCATTCTGCCTGGTCGCAGAGAGGATAGAGTTTTCCCATTGTCCTTATGGTCATACGGCTGTCTATATTTTTTCCTTTCAGACCATCCAGTATCCTTTGCTGATAGGAGCGGCTGTCCTCCTCTGTAGGCTTTTCCAGCTGCAGAAATATTTTTCTGCTGATCCCTTTTCCTCTGGAAAAATTCTCCTTTTCCTTATTCCATATACCTGCCGCCACTGTATCTCCTCCGGATCTTTCTCTATTCATCCCAGCCCTCATAAAATCGAATATTCACAGAAATATTCCTTACTATATCTCCCTCTTTCAAGTCCATATCGCTTTTATCAGAAATGGGCGGAAGTTCTCCGTCTTCTTCTAATTCCAGGGAAATCCAGTTATATGCCGCTTCATTCGCCGCTTCTATGGCATCATCCAAGGTTTCCCCTTCTGCATAGCAGCACTCCAGATCCGGAAAATACCCGGTAAATTTCCCTTCCTCTATTTTCCGAAACACTGCCGGATATATAAATTTCATAGATTACACTCTCCTTTACATTTATTTATAACGTCTTCCAGACATACAGATTCTTGTTCCTGTATTCTGTGCTGAAGCTATTATAAAATAGAATGGCCGGAAAGACAATGGCAGTTCCTTTGTTTTCTATAACACAAAAAGCTGTTTTTCATCGGAATGAAAAACAGCTTTTGATTTTTAATTGCTCCCCGGAGGGTTATAGCAAAATTTGCATTTATTTTTCTTTTACTATAATTACAGTCTGGCTACGCCTGTCTTTCTTGCTGCGTCTGCAACCGCTTTAGATACAGCCTCTACTACTCGCTTGTCAAATGGATTCGGAATGATATAATCTGCGTTCAGATCCTTGTCCTCAATCAATCCGGCAATAGCATATGCAGCTGCGATCTTCATCTCATCGTTGATATCTTTCGCGCGTACGTCCAGAGTACCTCTGAAGATTCCCGGGAATGCAAGTACATTGTTGATCTGGTTCGGGAAATCACTTCTTCCTGTACCTACAACAGCAGCGCCTGCGGCTTTTGCCTGATCCGGCATGATCTCCGGAACCGGATTAGCCATCGTAAAGAGAATCGGCTTGTCTGCCATGGATTTTACCATTTCTTCCGTTACTGTTCCAGGCGCGGAAACTCCGATAAATACGTCAGCTCCCTTAATCACATCCGCGAGAGACCCCTGTTTTTTATCTAAATTGGAAATTTTAGCCATTTCCATTTTTTCTTTATTTAAGCCTTCTCTTCCCTCGTAGATCGCGCCTTTTCTGTCGCACATGATCACTTCTTTCAAGCCCAGCTTTACAAGCAGCTTGATGATCGCGATTCCTGCCGCGCCTGCTCCTGAGGTGACGACTCTTACATCAGAAAGCTTCTTTCCGGTTACTTTTAACGCATTGATCAAAGCGGCAGCTGTTACCACTGCAGTACCGTGCTGGTCATCATGGAATACCGGAATGTCACAGCACTCTTTTAATTTCTTCTCAATCTCAAAGCATCTGGGGGCGGAAATATCCTCAAGATTGATTCCTCCGAAGCTTCCGGCGATCATAGAAACTGTGTGCACGATCTCGTCTACATCCTTGCTGCGCACACAGAGAGGGAAGGCATCTACATTCGCGAATTCTTTAAACAGAACACATTTTCCTTCCATAACAGGCATGCCTGCTTCTGGTCCGATATCGCCAAGGCCAAGGACAGCCGTTCCGTCTGTGATAACTGCCACCATGTTTCCACGGCGTGTATATTTGTAAGACAGATCCACATCCTTAGCGATCTCCAGGCAAGGCTCTGCTACACCTGGAGTGTAGGCTACTGCCAGATCCTCCGGCGTCTCTACCTTCGCACGGCTGATTACTTCGATTTTTCCGTTCCATTCTTCGTGCTGTTTTAAAGCAAATTCTTTTTTGTCCATTTTTATATCCTCCTATGCATTTCTAACGCTTTCCATAAATTCTTTCAGTATTTTTACTGAGTTTTCCATAGCGGCTTTTTCTTTCTCATCCATGGAAATCTCAAAGGTTTTCTCAATTCCTTCCCAGCCAATTCGGCAAGGCATAGATACCGGCACACCTGCCCAGTCTCCAAATCTTTCTCCTAAAACATGACACACCGGTATAATGGCACGGTCGTCTCTCATGATCGCTTCGATAATATTAGATACCGCCATGGCGATTCCGTAGAAAGTAGCGCCCTTTAACTTAATTACCTCTGCGCCGCCGTCCTTCGTCCTTCTCGCAATCTCCTCTTTATCAATCTCAATCCCTGTCTGGCGGCAGTAATCATCCAGAAGGAAACCTCCTATATTCGCAGAACTGAAAACAGGAACCTGGCTGTCCCCATGCTCTCCCACTACATATGCATTGATATCTTCGATATTTACTTTCAGCTTTTCACTAAGGAGATAACGCATACGTGCCGTATCCAGGGAAGTACCGCTTCCGATCACTCGCTTCACCGGAAGTTTAGAAACCTCCTGTACCGCTGCTGTAGTGATATCCGCAGGATTAGACACTACCAGGATCAAAGGATTCACTGCATATTCCATAATATTTTTTGTTATGCTTTTTACAATCCCAACGTTGATTTTGGCCAGATCCAGCCTTGACTGGCCAGGTTTTCTTGCCACCCCGGCCGTGATGATAATGACTCTAGCATCTCTGCATTCTTCGTATCCACCCTGTTTTACATTGATGTCTTTAAAGAAACTGGTTCCGTGGGCGATATCTAACGCTGCTCCTTTTGCACGGTCCTCATTTACATCGATCAAAACAATGTCATTCGCCTGCATACGCACCATCAGTGTGTATGCGATGGCCTCTCCTACATTGCCCGCACCAATTACAACAATTTTGTCTCTGCGTGTCATAGTTTATCCTCTCTTTTCACTTTTTAGTATAGACTACTGTAAATTACTGCACCGACAAGGAAAAAATGTCTGTCTGTCATTGCAGACACAACAAAATTTTCTGCCATTATAATATATTATACACCCTGGCGCAGGTTTTCGTAAACACGAAAATATCCCGGTTTTTTCCATATTATAGCGAAAAAACGCCGGGATATTTCTAACTATTTCACTTTATCTCAATTTTTCTTATTATTCAGATACTTTGATACATATCACACGCGGACCGCACACCTGCTGCGTAGTTACGGGCCGATATGATTCAAAGGCAATTTGGCTAAAGCGAAGCGAACTCTAAATACCAAATTGGCTCGTTACTGGTCAGCTTGTGGCCAGCAGCGATACATTCATTTCACGGATGATCTTTCTTATTTTCAAGATCATGGAAGGAGATACTGACAATTCATCTACTCCCATGCGGACGAATTTTTCTGTCAGCTCCAGATCCGCTCCCAATTCTCCGCAGATACCCGCCCATTTTCCATGTTTATGGGCGCTGTCCACTACCATCTGGATCATACGGAGGATAGCGGGATGATGCGCGTCATAAAAGTCATCCAATTTCTCATTCTGCCGGTCAATAGCAAGAGTATACTGTGTCAGATCATTGGTACCGATGCTGAAGAAATCCACCAGCTGCGCCAGTTCATCCGCCACCATAACAGCGGCAGGGGTTTCGATCATGATTCCCTGCTCCGGACGCTTATAAGGCACACCCATCTCCTCCAGCTCAGCGCATACCACGTCTACAATGCGGAAAATCTGTTTCACCTCATCTACAGAGATGATCATAGGATACATAATGGACAGATTTCCAAAAGCAGCCGCCCTTAAAAGAGCCCTAAGCTGGGTTTTAAAGATATCCGTCTGTTTTAAGCAGATACGGATGGCACGATAGCCCATAGCCGGATTTTCTTCTTTTCCAAGGTTGAAATATTCCACCTGCTTATCCGCGCCAATGTCTAAGGTACGGATGATGACTTTTTTTCCTGCCATGGTCTCCGCCACACGTTTATAAGCCTGGAACTGTTCTTCCTCCGTAGGCAGACGGTCTGACTCCAAATATAAAAACTCACTTCGAAAAAGCCCAATGCCTGCCGCGTCATTGGCAAGTACGGATGCCACATCGGACACATTCCCGATATTAGCGTACAGCTTGATTTTTCTGCCGTCTAAAGTAACGGTTTCTTTTCCTTTTAACTGCTGGAGCAGACGTGCGTCCTCCTCATCCTGCTCCTGCTTTTTGCGCATTTCTTTAAGCGTTTCCTCATCCGGCTCTATGATCAGCGTCCCGGAATATCCGTCCACTACTGCCATTTTTCCGTCCCATTCTTCATTAATAGGAATGCCGATGAGGGCAGGGATTCCCATCATCCTTGCAAGGATCGCCGTATGGGAATTAGAGGAACCAAGCTCTGTCACAAAGGCAAGGAGCTTTTCTTTATCCATCTGTACCGTCTCGCTGGGAGCCAGATCCTTAGCCACGATAATGGCGGGTTCGTCCCCCATTCCCACTTCTCCGTGCTTTCCAAGCAGGTTGGTAATGATTCTTTCTGAAATATCCTTAATATCAGCCGCCCTCGCCTTAAAATATTCATCGTCCATCTCAGAAAACATCTTTGCGAAATTATCTCCTGTGATGGCAGCGGCATATTCCGCATTTACAGACTGGCTGACGATCATATTTTTTATGGAATCATTGTAGTCATCGTCCTCCAGCATCATTGCATGAACCTCGAAAATAGCGGCATTTGCCTCTCCCACCTCTTTCAAGGCTTTCTCATATAACGCATGGAGCTGACCGATCGTATCTTCTTTTGCTTTTTCAAAGCGGTCAAGCTCATGCTGCGTATCCTCTACGCTTGTCCTTTTTACCTGGAGCTCTCCCTTGGAGTAGAAGCAGATTTTCCCGATGGCTATCCCCTTTAAAATTGACTTTCCAGTATACTTCTCCATAATCTTCTCCTTTTTCGGCTGCTGCCTGGGAGAGCCGCCGCAGCCCTCCCTTCATCCGGTATAAACAGACGATATTACAGATTTTCTTTCATAAACTGCTCCAGTTCTGCTGCCGCAGCCTCCTCATCCGGTCCGTCAATAGTAAACTTCACTTCATCGCCGCATTTAACAGCCAGTCCCATAAGAGCCATCAGCTTGGACGCATCCGCAGACTTTTCGCCTTTCTGGATGGTCACCTTGCTCTGGAATTTCTTCGCTGTCTTTACCAACAGTCCTGCTGGTCTTGCATGAATACCGATTTCGTCTTTGATGGTGTAAGTAAATTCTTTCATTATCGTCTCTTCCTTTCTTTTACACAGCTTGTGCAGCCGTGATTTTTACATTTTTTTCAGCACCACTGTTTCATATAATCTTAACATAAACCCATTCTCTTGTACAGCAATGCCCTGGTAATTTCCAATGATCCTTTCGTAATCTTCTGTCTTTATTCCGTCTATTTCTATCTCTTCCTCACCCAGGTTGCAGAATACCAGGAGTTCTTCTTCTCCGAGGCTTCTCCGATAGGCAAATACATTAGGATTTTCATGGGAAATAAACTCTACGGAGCCATCCTGTATAACCGGCAGCTCTTTTCTTAAAGAGATCAGTTTCCGGTAATAATTTAAAATCGAATCTGAATCTTCCTTTTCTGCTTCCACATTGATCCAGGTATAGTTATCCGGGATGCCGATCCACGGCTCCGCCTTTGAAAAGCCGGCGTGTTCCTCCCCATTCCACTGCATAGGAGTTCTGCCGTTGTCTCTGGATCTCTCTCTTAAGACAGAAAGGGCTTCCTTTGAGGTTTTTCCTTGTTTAAGCAGGATTTCATAATAATTTTTACTCTCCACATCTTTATACTGCTCGATATGGGTAAAGCCGGCATTGGTCATTCCCAGTTCTTCCCCCTGGTATACATAGGGTGTTCCCCTAAGCATATGGATAGCTGTTCCCAGCATCTTCGCGGACTGTTTCCAGTATTCCTTATCGTTTCCAAATCTGGATACGATCCTTGGCTGGTCATGGTTGCACCAAAAAACAGCGTTCCATCCGTTAGCCTGTTCCATTCCTTCCTGCCATTTTTTAAAGAGCGCGTTAAGAGCTTTAAAATCCGGCTTCTGCAGTTCCCATTTATTGCCGTCTTTATAATCCACCTTCAGGTGATGGAAATTAAAGCACATGCTCAGCTCTTTTTCCTCCGGATCCGTATACCGGATACAGTTTTCCAAAGAAGTGGAGGACATTTCTCCCACCGTTATCATATCCGCGATCCCAGTGTCTTCCACCAGTTCTTTCAAATACTCATGTACATGAGGGCCGTCTGTATAAAATCTTCTTCCGTCTCCCTCCTGATCGTTTTCATATTTTTCCGGTTTAGAGATCAGGTTTACCACATCGAACCGAAAACCTGTCACCCCTTTTTCCTTCCAGAATAGGATTACATCCTTTAATTCTCTGCGTACTTTAGGATTCTCCCAGTTCAAGTCCGCCTGTGTCCGGTCAAAAAGATGAAGATACCATTTCTTCAGGGACGGCACGTATTCCCAGGCGTTTCCCCCGAACTTGGATTCCCAGTTCGTAGGAGGCTGGTCCGGCTCTCCATCCTTAAAAATATAGTAATCCATGTATTCTTTTTCTCCCTGAAGAGCACGTTTAAACCATTCGTGCTCTGTGGAGGTGTGGTTAAATACCATGTCCAGCATAATGCCGATTCCTTTTTCCTTAGCTGATAAGATCAGCTCTTCCAGATCTTCCATATCTCCATAGAGAGGATCTACTTTTTTATAATCAGCCACATCATAGCCATTGTCATTCTGGGGAGAGACAAATACCGGCGTGATCCAAATATCATTGATCCCAAGCCATTTTAAATAGTCCAGTTTTTCTATGATCCCTCTGATATCTCCCATTCCGTCTCCATTGGCATCGTAATAGGATTTCGGGTAAATCTGATAAACCACTTTGTCTTTAAAATTTCCCATGGCCTTTCCTCCTACTCATAGCTTAAAATTTCTGTCTCCTTTGCCACAGCCTTCATTCCAGTATGCATCTTGATATTAGAAGACTCTCCTTCTTCGGTAACTACAAATACCGTCACATCAGGATAACCGGCTTTTTTTATCTTTTCACGGTCAAAACGAATCAAAGGCGCGCCTGCCTTTACGGTTTCTCCCTCTTTGACAAAGTATTCGAATCCGTCTCCCTGCATGTTTACTGTGTCAATTCCTACATGGATAAGGACTTCCACACCTTTGGCCAGAGCCAGTCCGCAGGCATGTCTGGATTCTTCCATCACGGCGATCACTTTTCCGTCCGCAGGAGCGTAGACCACATCATCATCCGGACGGATGGCAAGCCCATCGCCCATAATGCCTTCAGAAAATACCCCGTCATTTACCTCTGCAAGAGGGATCACCTCTCCTGTTAAAAAGGAACGGAGAACCGTCTCTTTTTCCTCGCTGTCTGACTTTGTAACTTCTTTCTCTGCAGGTTCTTCCTCTTCTTCAATGATAACAGGAGCGGAAACTTCTGCTGCATCATCAGCAGCCTTCACTGTCAGTTTTTTCTTTCCTACGATCACCGTAAGGATAAAAGGAACCACAATGGCCACCAGCATACTAAGAGCAAATGTTCCCATATAGGCCGGCTGGATGGATAAGATTCCAGGAATGCCCCCTACGCCGATAGCATTGGCCGTCGTGCTGGTAAGTACGCTTAAAGTTCCTGCAAGAGCAGAACCGATCATACCGCATACAAATGGAAAGACATGTTTTAAGTTTACACCGAAAATCGCCGGTTCCGTAACTCCCAGGTAGCAGGAGATACAGGATGGGATATTTACTTCCTGCGCTTCCTGATCCTTTCTCTGAAGATAGATCATAGCCAGTACAGCAGATCCCTGTGCAATATTAGACAAAGCAATCATCGGCCACAGCATAGTCCCGCCGTAATCTGCGATCAGCTGCAGGTCAATGGCATTGGACATATGATGAAGTCCTGTGATAACAAGGGGCGCGTACACAAAACCGAATATCGCACCGAAAATTACCTTAAAGGAGCCTGTGATCCCCGCGTATACCACACTGGAAATAGCGGAACCGATTCTCCAGCCAATAGGTCCCAGGACAAAATGTGCAGCCATAACCGCAAGCACCAGGCTGCAGAAAGGCACTACCACCATGGAGATCACCTGAGGCGTGATCTTTCGGAAAAACTTTTCCAGATATACCAGGCAGAAGGCTGCCAGGATAGCCGGAAGGACCTGTGCCTGATAACCGATCATATTTACCTTGATAAAACCAAAATCCCAATATGGGATGTCAGCCGGAGCTGTAGTTGCCACGGAATACGCATTTAAAAGCTGTCCGGAAACAAGGGTAAGACCAAGGACAATACCAAGCATCTGGGTCGTTCCCATCTTTTTCGTCACTGACCAGCAGATACCTACCGGCAGCATGTGGAACACTGCCTCGCCGATCAGCCACAGGAAACTGTCCACGCCGCTCCAGAACTGACTGATATCACAAAGGGTCTTCGTCCCGTTTTCAAAAAGGTACATGCTGTCAATACAGTTACGGAAGCCCAGGATCAAACCGCCTGTGATAATGGCCGGGATCAATGGAGCGAAGATTTCCGCCAGCGCCGCGATGGCCCTCTGAAGAGGATTCTGGTTTTTCTTAGCCGCCTGCTTTACCGCATCCTTAGATACGCCTTCAATCCCTGCCACACTTGTAAAGTCGTTATAAAAATCAGATACCGTATTCCCGATGATGACCTGGAACTGTCCGGCTTGAGTAAAGGTTCCTTTTACCACCTTCATGTTCTCGATTTTTTTAATATCTGCCTTAGACGGGTCATTTAATACGAACCGCATTCTCGTAACACAGTGGGATACGGCTGCAATATTTGCTTTTCCTCCGACCAGTTCTAGAAGCTCTTCCGCTTCCTGTGCATACTTACCCATTTTTCTACCTCCAATAGCTTTTTATGTACGTACATATCTGATAGCCTAGTTATATCACACTTGTTTAAACAAGTCAACAGCAAAGTTGTATTCATAATCTTATTGACTTATTCTGTATTTTGTTTATAATGTCCTTAAGATGTTTAGACAAGTGGAGGAATTATCCTTAAATGCCAAAATCTAAATTTGAATTGATCTATAAGGACTTAAAACAAAAAATCGAAAACGAGGATTATCCCTACCAGGACCTTCTTCCATCGGAAAATACCCTGGTTACTTTTTACAGCTGTTCCCGGAACACAGTCCGGCGTGCCATCGGAATGCTGGCCAAAGACGGATACGTGCAGTCTCTTCACGGAAAGGGAGTTCGTGTGATCTATCAGCCTGTAGAGCAGACAGATTTTATCATCGGCGGTATCGAATCCTTTAAGGAATCTGCTGCCCGAAATCATAAAAAGGCTGCTACCAAGGTGGTGCAGTTTGCCGAGATCGTCTCTGACGAACGTATTTGTAAAAAAACCGGATTTCCTATAGGAAGCGAGCTTTACTATATCCAGCGCGTCCGTTATCTGGATGGAAAGGCTCTCATCTTTGACATCAATATGTTCTTGAAGTCTATCATTCCCGGTTTGACGCCTAAAATATGCAAATATTCTGTTTATGATTATCTGGAAAATACACTGGGAATACAGATTGTAACCAGCAAAAGAAAGGTGACAGCAGAACGTGTCACACAGGCGGATGAAAAATATCTGGATCTGCAGGATTACGATTTTCTCGCAGTCATCACCAGCCAGACGTTTAACTCAGACGGCATTATGTTTGAGTACACCCAGTCCAGGCACCGTCCTGACCACTTTTGTTTTCGGGATACAGCCATCCGAACGCATTCCTAAGGAGATTAGATTTTACTATAATCTATAATGTTTGCTAAATAAGAACAAAATGCAATGCTTTTCTGCTGCAAGTTAGAGTACGCCCATGGCAGACAAACTAAAAAAGGCGGGTACGGAAATCCTTGTGAGGATTCTGTACCTGCCTTTTTTAGTTTCTATCAATCCTTGGCAATTTTGATTACCGCTTTTACAATATCCGCTTTATTATGCACGCTGTGATCCATAGCCTCCTGAGCCTGATCCAGAGTAAAGATATCTGTCACAATGCCTTTCAGATTTACCTTGCCTTTCGCCACCGCGTCTATTGCCATTGGATAAATATTCCGATAGCGGAATACCGTCTTAAAGGTCAGCTCTTTATCAAGAGCAAGGCTCATCGGCAGGGTCATTTCTCCGGATTTGCTGTATCCTACCAATACGATGGTAGACCCTTTCTTAGTCAGGGAAATCGCCTGTCTGGTAGTGATCTCTGTTCCTGCCGTCTCTATCACAAGGTCAGCGCCTTTGCCGCCTGTAAGCTCCATCACCTTAGATACCACGTCTTCTTTTGCCCCGTTTATCACTCCGTCAGCGCCAAGCTCCATCGCCTTGTCCAAACGTTTTTCCATAATATCCACTACATAGACTTCGGATACACCTCTTGCCTTTAAAGCCATCATGGATACCAGGCCGATACAGCCGCTTCCCATAACGACCGCCTTCTGGCCCAAATGGGCATCTCCCTGAATAGCCGCATGGAATCCTACAGCCAGAGGTTCAATAAGCGCTCCTTCTAATGTGCTTACATTATCCGGAAGTTTAAAGCACAGATCTGCTTCGTGAGCCACGTACTCCTGGAACACCCCATCCACAGGAGGAGTGGCAAAAAAGATCACATCCGGACAGAGATTGTATTTTCCCTCTTTGCAAAACTCACAGTGGCCGCAGGTCTTTCCCGGTTCCAGGGCAACCCGGTCTCCCACTTTCAAATGAGAAACATTTTTTCCCACTTCCACTACGACACCGCCCGGCTCATGCCCCAGTACAAAAGGCGGTTTTACCACATAGTCGCCAATGGCGCCGGATTCATAGTAGTGGAGATCACTGCCGCAGATTCCTACATATTCCAGCTTTACTAACACTTCGTCGTCTTTAGGTACCGGGATATCTCTTTCTGTAAAGCCGATCTTGCCGATTCCTTCCATAACCGCTACTTTCATTTTGCCTTCCATTTTTAATCCTCCTTCGAGTCAACTTTTATAAAACATTTTATTAAAGTATCTTTATTATGGCACGCCGGTTTCGGAAAGTCAATATTCTTTTCTTTTAAAGAGAAGTTTCAAACAGCTCCCGGATAAAATACAGAGCAGCTCCATAGGCAGAAGCCTCCAGCTTATACTTTCCTCCGTGGAGATAGCTGGTATCTTTATCAAAGATATTTAATTTTTGAATTTTTTCGGACAGATCGGCCATAAATTCTTCCATATAGCCTCCCACATACCCTCCAAGAACCACATCACAGTCAAATGCCATCCGTAAATTGGACACAGCCACGGCAAGATGCTCCAGGTATTCTTCCCATACCTTTTTCATAGGGGCATCCCCCTGCCTTACCAATGCAAAAAAACCATCCAGACTGGTGCCTGCCGCTTCCGAAAGAAGCCCTGCTCTGCAATAAGCATCCAGACATCCTCTCTTTCCGCAGTAACACTTTCTCCCTCCCGGTTCCAGGATCATATGTCCAAATTCTGCGCTCTTAAAATTTTTTCCCTCATATAGTCTGTGATCCATATAAATAGCTCCGCCTACTGTATTGCTTAAAGACAGATAGACTGCATCAGGCATATTATCCCCTATCTCTGCTTCCGCCGCACTGTTTGCATCATTTTCCAATATGTACGGATAGCCAAATGCCTCTCCTATTTCCTGAAAACTTACATTTTCCACTTTTAAGGTATGTGAACGGAGCAGGATCTTTTTTTCTTTGTCCACGATCCCGGGAAGGGAAAATCCCACCCCAAGAATCTTTTCTTCAGGCACCTTTGTCTCTTTTAGGAACGCAGCCGTTTCTTCTTCCAGGAACCGGTTATATTCCCGGTCCGTTCCATAGGGCCTGCGTATGCGTCTGGAGGCAACAATCTCTTTTCTGGCGTTTACCATTACCCAGGTAATATGATTATTTGTAATATCTACCCCCGCCGCATAGCCTGCAGTCCTGGCAATGGAGAGGACTTTCGCTTTGCGCCCTCCGGTGGACTGGTATTCCCCTTCTTCCACAACGATTCCAAGCTCTGTAAGCTCCTTTACGATCTGAAGAGCTGTAGGCATGCTTAAATGGAGATTTTTGGCGATTTCTCCCTTGGAAGTATTCCCTTCTGAGGAGATAAATTTCCCAACGCGGCTCCTGTTCTTTTGTTTTACATTCATTTTTTGACTGATCTTTTTCACACCGCCTCACCTCATTTAATAAGTTTTTATATACTTATTATAGATTACATTCTCCTCAAATATAAAGCAAGACCTTACAGATTTTGCAGGATCTATTTCTCACTTCAGCTGTGTAAGCACTCCTGCGTCCATCTCGCAAATCGTATCGCAGAGATACTCAATTTCCATTATATTGTGGGCCGCCAGCAGAATTGTCCTGCCTCTGCTCCGAAGCTCGTCCAGCAGTTGGCACACCGCCAAAGCGCCTCTCTTATCCAGCCCGTTAAAGGGCTCATCCAGTACCAGAAGGCTGGGGTTCTCCATGATCGCCTGTGCGATGCCCAGGCGTTCCCGCATACCCAGAGAATACTGTCCCACCTTTTTCTTGGAAAAGGGATCAAGGCCTACCTTGGCAATACTGTTTCGGATCTGCTCGTCTGTCACCTTCCGCTGTATGGCAGCCAGTCTCTTCAGATTGGCAAAGCCGCCAAGCTGCGGAAGAAAACCTGGGTTTTCAATGATCATGCCCACAGATTTCGGAAAATCCACGTCCCATCCGATCTTTTGTCCCTGGACGATCACCGTCCCGGAATCCGGTTTTAAAAATCCGCAGATGCACTTAAACATCACTGTTTTTCCAGACCCGTTAAACCCCATAATTCCATGGATTTTTCCCTGCTCGAACGAGTGGGTGATTCCTTTAAGTACCTGTTCTTTTTGAAATGATTTTGTCACTTTAACCAATCTCACCGCAGTCTTCATCCTTCTCACTCCTCCACCTGTGCGAATGTAAAATTATATTTTCCCATTCTTACCGCCGACAGAATCAAAAGCAAAGCAATGGCCGCCAGAAAAAGCACCACACTCATCCAGATTTCCGGCAGATAATCATATCCAAAATTATGCAGGGGAAATGTGGCGTGATTCAGCGGCGACAGCCATCCACACAGCACATTCGCCCGATAAAGCGTCCCTGAGGGAATATCGAAGATTTGCTGAATCAGTTTTGGGCTTAGAAGATAGCCATATAAATTGATCAGGATCGCCCCCAGCACTCCCGCCCCATTTCCGGCGGTCAGATTCAAAAGCAGCATCAAGGATGCAATAAACAAAGAATATAAAAGCATCAGCAAAAATACTTTTGCCGCACATTCGTAGGGCATGGATATTTCCATTGTTTTTAGAGAAACAGGCACTGCCGCAAGCCCTTCTTTGCTGTAGGCAAATGCAGCCGAGGTTTCGCTCCACACATTCCCTGTATAGGCCCAGGGAAAGGCAATCACCGCCTCCACAAGAAACAGAAACAGATTATATATGACAACAGAAAGCACCACATACAAAACCTGCCCGGCAAGCCAAATTTTTCTAGTGGTCCTTATAAGACGGTAAGGCACCACCTGGTTGATAAAGGGCATATCTGCAAAAAGGACCAGCAGAAGCAATGTGGACAAAAGGACTGACTGACCGTTTCCAAAAGTCCAAATAAAAGGTTCAAAAATCTGAACAGCCGCCTCGTAGGTCTGTGCCTTAGCAAGCATCTGGTCTGAGAGCATCAAACAAAGGACCAGCCCAAGAGCAAAGCTCATCCAAATCCTTCCTTTTTTATGCCAGCCAGAGAAATTTTGTCCTGCAATAAAGCATATCTCCCGTATCATCCTGCCAGCCTCCTTCCTATCACCTTTACCAGAAGCAGCGAAACCGCAGCACCCAGAATCAATAAAATCACCACACATACACCCGGGCTGTAATAAGAAGGATACGCCCACTGCCTTGGACTCAAAAAATAAATCCTTTCATAGTATCGTTCCTGAAATACTGTGAGCACATAGTACAGGACAAAAGGAACCGCATATCCCAGATAATGATTCCGTGTAAGCACAGACACTGCGCTGCCTGTCAGCGCCCACAACGCGCCGTTTAGAAAACCGCATATAAATCCGGGGATCAGGCTTATAGGAGTAAGCAAAGGATATCCGCCGGAAACGCTATATACAGCTTCTGCTGCCGGTATACTCATATTGGGAATCTCCGCACACCAGCCCCAGCAGACGGCCAGCACGATCCCAAAGGCTGCTCCCACCATGATCCCGCCGGAAAGCGCCGCTCCTGCCGCTTTTCCAATCAGATAGTTTTTTCTTCCGGCTCTTGATATAAGAAAAATCGTATACCGGCTCTTCAGTTCCTCCTGGGCCTTCTGTGCCGCCGCCAGCGGAACCGCCAGGGGCAAAAACAGAAGGCTGCGGTCCGATGAAATACTGTACACAAATACCACGATCCAGGATGGGCCTTCCTTTGAGCCGCCAGCCTCTATCAGAGAAGCCCGGAAAGGATACGCTGCTGCCAGAAAAACAAGGACTAATAGAAGCATCCCAAGAAAAAAACGAAAGTGAAAAAGCGACATACAAAGTTCCGTACAGATCTCATAATTTTTTCTTTTCATACTTCCGCCCCCTTTATCCAGCTTCCACAACTCCTCCATCCATAGCATTAAACGTCACATACAGCCATGTCTTTTCCTCCTGCTCTTTTATACCGCTCAGTTTCGGATTGTTATGGGAGCTTCCAAAATCCAGGAGCCATGCCGGCACAGCCCATACATGCTCCGGCTTCCCATAGGCCGGTATATAGGTATATCCAAATGTGAGCTTTTCAAGATCATAGCGGAACAATGTGGTATCATCCACAGGCTGGCTGCCTGGAAAACAATAAGAAATATACTGTTTGATCCGCTCCTGAATTTTTTCAAAGGGCAGCAATTTCACATTCTCTGTCACCACGGAAACTTCTTTGCTCATTCCTGTCCAGGAAAACATTTTCACTCCGCTTTGGGTAACCGCAATAGAAATCGTTTCCACTGGCATAGACGGCGCATAAGTATCTCCGCCTGCTCCTTCCTCAGGATTTTCCAGCATAATTCCACCATATTTCAAATCTACCGGCTGCCCGCCGATTTCATTAAGAAAAGTGTACACATACCCTGGTTCCGCCTGTTTCAGGTCTGCATGCCAAAGGCTGTCATAAGAAGAGTAGGCTATATCCTCTTCATAAGTTCCCGCCGGAAACCAAAGCACCGGCTGGGAATAGGCATAAATCTTATTTTCTATTCCCAGTTCTTTCAGAAGTGTTTCTGCCTGTTTTTTTCCTTCTTCCTCCTTTATATTTTCCTCAGCCATCATGGAAGTACATTGGTCCAAAATTTCCTCCCATTTCTGATCTGTCTCGGAAACATCCGCATATTGTGCATGATATCCTTTATACAGATCAATATCATATCTCTGGTAAAGGATCTTATCCCCCTCCATCCACTCAAACATACTCGTTTTTCCGGTATCTGCATCATATTTTCTTGCCGAAATGCGGCTTGTTCTCTTTTCTCCCACATCCGCATCAAAAAACAAAGGTTCCTTATAGGACTCATACGTTTCATCCGGAATACCATAAATAACCTTCTCCGCCTCGTCCGTCTGTTTAGGGCCAAACTGCAGATCCGCTTTCTGGTCCGTCAGCCCGCTTTCCGGCTGTGCCAGCTCAATTCCTTCGCGAAGCATATTAGCCGTATCACTCATCAGCATATCAATCGTATAGACAGAATAAACTCCTTCCATGTTCTGGATACGGTTAAGCTTATTCTCACATTCTTCCCTGGAAACCGGCCTGGGCAGATACAGCTCCTGTCCGTCTGCAAAGTATTTTGTCAGCTTCTCAAGCTCCTCCTGCGTCATCGGATACTGCTCTATCTCCACAATGGGAAGATTCCCTGTTTCCACAGATTCCAGTTTTAAATCTGTATGAAAGATCCAGCGATCCTTGTTCCATTTTTTTGTCTCTTCCCACCTGTCCGGCAGCTCAATCCTCTGGCTTTCTCCCTCTGCCAGTGGCTCCGCGATCAGTTCCTCGCTAAGGCCCTCCGCCTTACTGACCACCGCGCTTTCTTCCGGTGTATCCTGGCATCCTGTCAAAGTCCCCATGCAGGCGGCAAATAAAACCAGGATTGCCAGAGGATATCCCCTCTTACCTTTCATAAATGACCACACTCCTTTCCTTATATGACCTTTCAGGCTTTCTTCTGTCATTATCATACATGGCGGGTGTTTCCCCGGCAAGGGAGTGGACATGAACTGTATTTTTCCTGGACATTACATTTGGATATTCCCTGACAAAACGTCTCACAAGCTTTTTTATACCAGCGCTATTCTATATCAAAAAAAGTGACCTTTACTGTAAAAACTCTGTCCTCCGCATCATAAAAGATCACTCCATCATGTTCCTCCACGATCCTTTCCACACTTTTCAATCCATACCCATGAAGTGAGGAGTCTTTCTTCCTTGTTAGAAGTTTTCGTTCTTTCCTCTCTGGGCTTTGATCTGCACTATTGGCAATTTCTATAAACAGCAGCTGCTTCTTCTGCTCAATCTTTACCTGGATCCACAGTTGTGCTTTCTGGTCATTTATGGTGCTTTCTTTTGCAGTTTTCTCTTCCTCCATTACCCGTTCACAGGCCTCCAGGGCGTTATCCAGAAGATTTCCAAACAGAGAACAGATTTCCCTGTCCCCGAAAGGCAGTCTGGAAAGAGGAGATACCTGAAGGTCAAACCGGATTCCTTTCTCCCGGGCAAGCATCTGTTTCTGGCCCAGGATCAAGTCAAGAACATGATTTCCTGTATAAACCCAGGAATCTGTCCGGATAAAATTCTCCTGAAGATCCGACACATAATTTTCCAAACTTTCGTAGTCTTTTTTTCTCACATATTCACGGATGATCAGGTAATGGTTTTTCGTATCATGCACCAGCTCCCTGTTTTTTTCCACAGCCATGCGTATTTCCGCATACTTCTGCTGTTCCAACTCTTCTTTCATAAGCAGAAAATCATTTTCACTGCGGATACTCCTGTTTTTGAGAAATAAAATTCCGGCAGCCGCCCCGAGAACCACTGATGTCAGGAGGCCTAAGAGGACGTCCCTGAGTATGGTTGTCCCCGCAGGGATGCTGGCAGGCAGATAATAAAAGGCATATTCCAGGAAATTCTGGTATTCCAGCACAAGAACAGAAAGAACAGTCCCTACAATCAGCAAAAGCCCCCTGTATTCCAAGATCTGCCTGCGAATGCCGACAGTATTCCGTATCCTGTATAAAACCGGGAAAATAAGCAGCAGAACCATCAGGCGTATTATGATAAAGACCACATTGGAACGTCCTTTTGCAAAAACCATGCTGACCGTCTGTATTTCCATACAGGATGCGGTCAGGAGCAGCGCAAACGCAGCCATATAAACCAGAAGCAGGATAAAAGCGCTGTAAGTCATAACGATTCCGGCGATCAGCCCCAATTTTTTCCGGCATGCAGCCCAGGTACCAAGGATCAGAACCACTATGCTGTAAAAAAACGCCAGATTGCTGAATATGGAACCGATCCGGTATTTCATTCCGATGATGCCCGCCATAAGAATGAATACCGCGCCCATGATGATTTTTCCTGTTTTTCCTGCATTTTTTATATCCGGAAGGATTCCTGAAATAAGATAAACATAGATGCCGGTTTCCAGAAACTCCAGCAGAACCCATAGAAGGATTCCCTCTGTTGCCCATGTACTGTCCAGTAGTGTTTCTGCCATTCTCATTTTCCTCCCCAGCAGCGGGTGATTTCTTGTTTCACCATTGTAAGCCGCGCCCTGCTCACCTGCACCTGATATCCTTTTTCCAGATAAAGAGTATCCCCGCTGATCCGGCAGATTCGTTTCATATTTACCACATATCCCCTCTCCACCGGTATAAATATCTTTGAATCCAACTCTTTTAAAAGCGATTCCAGTGAAATACGTTCCCGGAAAATCCCTTCTTCCGTCACATAATTCACGTATTTTGCTCCCTTACTTTTATAAAGATAAATAATATTTTTATAGAAAAGCTTTACCTTCTCCACAGAGTTTCCTACAATCCGGTATTCTTGTTCTTGTTCCTCAAGTCTGTACGCCAATTCCCGGATCACGCCCGGCAGGCGGCTCTCCAGATCCTGTTTCAAGATATACTGGAACGCTTCGATCCGGTAGCTCTCCGCCGCATACTCTTCGTAAGACGTTATAAAAATAATATACATACCTGGGGAGTTTCTCCGTATCCTCCGCCCCAGCTCCATCCCATCCATACCGGCCATCTGAATATCCGCCAGCAGGATGTCAAATGTCTCTCCGGCACTGAGTGCTTCAAAAAAATGGGTTCCATCTGCATATTTTTTGATCTCCGTTTGGACCTGCTCTCCTTTCAGAACATTAACCACAATCTCTGAGATCCTGTCCCGAAACATTTTTTCATCATCTACAACGCCGATTCTGATCATATTTTTGTTCTCCCTGTTTCTGCAATATCTTCTTTTTCCTATTTATAAAAACTCATCTGATGCCCCGCAAATTCTATATGCGTTTGGCAAGACAGACTCCCTGTAAATAATATCACAAAACTTTTTCTATCACAGGATCCGGCCATAATCCGTATGACAAACGGCCATGAACAGACTGCTGTATCCGTTTTTCCGGAATATAACAAACAGGCTGCATAAAGCAGCCTGTTTATCCTGTTTTTTATAATATATCAATGTATTCTCCTGCCAAAGCCTTATTCATGCTTCTCACTGCGCAGAACTTGCCGCACATACTGCAGGTATCGCTGTGGTCTTCTTCCGGGCTTCTGCTGTCACGGATTGCTTTCGCCGTCTCCGGATCCAAAGCGCAGGCAAACTGTTCGTCCCAGTCCAGGTTTCTTCTGGCATCTGCCATCCTGTCGTCCATATCCCTTGCTCCCGGGATTCCCTTGGCAATATCCGCCGCATGAGCTGCGATCTTAGAGGCAATGATGCCCTGTTTTACATCTTCCACATTAGGAAGCGCCAAATGCTCCGCCGGAGTTACATAGCATAAAAATGCGGCGCCGCTCATTGCTGCCACTGCTCCTCCAATGGCCGCTGTAATATGGTCATACCCTGGCGCAATGTCTGTAACAATAGGTCCAAGTACATAAAAAGGAGCGCCCATACAAATGCTCTTCTGCACTTCCATATTTGCCGCCACCTGGTCAAGAGGCACATGTCCCGGTCCTTCTACCATTACCTGCACATTATGATCCCAGGCACGTTTCGTCAGCTCTCCCAAACGTACCAGTTCCTCGATCTGGCACACATCGGTAGCATCAGCCAGACAGCCGGGCCGGCAGGCGTCGCCCAGAGAAATGGTCACGTCATATTCCTCGCAGATATCCAGGATTTCATCAAAATATTCATAGAAAGGATTTTCCTCTCCAGTCATGCTCATCCAGGCAAACACAAGGCTTCCGCCGCGGCTGACAATATTCATTTTTCTTTTATGTTTTTTAATCTGTTCAATGGTTTTTCTTGTGATCCCGCAATGCAGGGTAACAAAATCCACCCCGTCTTCCGCATGAAGACGGATCACATCGATAAAATCCTTTGCCGTCAAAGTCGCCAGATCTCTCTGGTAATGGATCACGCTGTCGTAAACGGGAACGGTACCGATCATAGCCGGACATTCCCTGGTAAGCTTCTGACGGAAAGGCTGGGTATCTCCGTGGCTGGACAGGTCCATGATCGCCTCTGCTCCCAGCTTTACTGCGCTCATAACCTTCTGCATTTCAATGTCATAATCTTTGCAGTCCCTGGATACGCCAAGATTGACATTGATCTTGGTCCGCAGCATACTTCCCACGCCTTCCGGGTCCAGGCAGGTATGCTTTTTGTTGGCACAGATTGCCACCTTTCCTTCAGCGACAAGCTGCATTAACTTCTCCACCGGCATTTTTTCTTTCTTTGCCACGGTCTCCATCTGCGGTGTTACGATTCCCTTGCGGGCTGCATCCATCTGAGTTGTGTAGTTTCCCATTTTTTTACCTCCATAATTTTTCTATATCGGAAGCGCCGGTCCTGTTTCCACAAAAGGGCAGAAAAAATCCTCCGCCCCTCATACGGATGCCGACGCCTTCACTCTTACTGGTGATGTTCAAAGTTGTTTTCATTTTTTTCCTCTTTTCTACAACCTGACTTTTTTATAGCGACCGAAGGTGGTGTCCCCAATCTGCCGCTTTTTCCATTTTATTTTTTCTTATACGACTCTTTTCCCGGCGGGATTTTTCTCCTTAGCCAGCCCAAGCTGCACAAAAACACCGCCCTTTTCCAAAACCGTTACAAGTCCAAATGCCAGAATACTGCCCACTACAGTGGAAACCAGAAACGGAACCACATAAACAAACAGACCTGCCGGCTGGGCTCCCATCAGGAACTTCGCTGCCGGATAAGCTGCGATTCCTCCTAAGACTCCTGTCCCAATGGCTTCCGCCAGACAGGTAAGACTTAACTTTCTGCATGCCGCATATACCAGACCGCAGCAGAGAGCGCCTACCATGCTTCCAGGAAAAGCCAGAAGGCTTCCAAGACCAAGGATGTTTCTTAAAAGGCTTGCGCAAAAGGCGATTCCCACACCCCATCCCGGTCCCAGGGCTACAGCAGCCAAAATATTGACCATATGCTGTACAGGCGCGCATTTGCTTCCTGCCACCGGAAAGCTGATCATACTTCCCGCAACGGCAAGGGCAGTGAGAACCCCTGCCAGTACCATTTTTTTCGTTGTTTCGTTTTGTTTCATCTGCACAAAACTCCTTTCCCTACTGTCCCCGTACAAAAAAATCCCCGGACAAGGCAGCCGCCGCAGGTCCAGGGAAAAGGTCTATGTAAAAACAGAGCTCCGCCTGTGGAACTCTGTTTGATACATATGGTATTCATTCCTACGTTGGCATTATCCAAATCAGGTTATGGGTCGAAGCAGAACAGCTTCCTCTCAGCCGGCTTCCCGCCAGCTCCCCTATAAAATATTCTTTTGTACAAGCACTATTATATACCCGCGGTTTCAGATTTTCAACTATAAGCTGAAAAAAAAGGAAGCGTCGGATTTCAGCAAAGCCTGTGCTATCTCAAGATCTGTTTCTTCAGGTTTTTCCTGAACCATAGTACAGATTTTTCTGATATGCACAGGATCCACTTCTAATAGTTCCGCAAGCAAATCCGGCGAAACCCCTTTCGCCAGTTTACGCCGTATGATCTCTGTGAGCATGACTGCTTTCCCTTCGTAACGGCCCTCTGTCTTTCCCACTGCGCGTCCCTCTTTTTTTCCCTCCTCACGTCCTTCTGTAAGACCCTGGGAACGGCCTTCTTCCACTAACAGTTCTCCTAACTTTGTCATCTGCATTACCTCCCTGATCTCTTCCAGCTCGCTGGGTTGTAAAAACTTAGCTGCCAGCACATACAGCACGGCTTCCAGTGTCTTTTTATCCTCTTTACAAATGGAACCGTTGTTTTTTATAAGCTCTAAGGCAGCCTGGATCCGTTCTTTCTGAGGCATATCACCGCCCATGATAGGGCAGAGGGCAAGCCATACCAGATCAGATCTAGTTATAGTCCCGCCGCATTCTCTTTTCTCCTGCAGTGTATGGATATAGGCCCCGGCGTCCCTGTCGCCCATGGAGATAGTGACCGCCCGGTAAGTGTTCATCCCAGAAGTAAACTGGGATTTCGGATTCTGTACCTTTCCAGAACAAATAATGTAAGTAGTGATATCCACCTCATACTGATAGCTCGCCAGAGCTTCATATGCCCGGAAACGCTTTAAGTCCTTAAGAGTAATATCCGTACTCTCAAACTCCAGATGCTTCCAGGAGCCATCTTCCATCACATAATTAAAGTCTTGGTAAAGATTATTTACCTGGATATCCTGCAGCTCTGTAGGAGCAATGGACATCACTCTTCCAGAGAGACCATAGTGAGGAAGGATATCATCGCCGAAAAAGGCAGCGGTAATCTTCTGTGCAACGTCTTCACTGTGAAAGACAGGGCCTTTTTTCTCTTTTGTATGCTTGTGTTTAACCATATAGTATCCTTTCTGCGGAAACTATAGGGAGAAACCGTCTGTCTTGATTTTAGCAAATTTTGTTCTAAGGGGCAACAATTTCCCGCTAAAAAACTAAGTGTAAAGGAAAAAATAAGAATTACTGCCGGATGGGGCTATAGATTGGCAAAAAGCCATAGAAAAAGATAAAATTCGAAGACAAGCCAGACGATATCTCTCTGTACATAAGCGTACTGCCGCCTGTAGATTTCTTCCTATATCATTTATCCGGACGACAGGAAGAAAAATCTGCTTAAATAACAGTCTAATAGAAAAAACGAGAAAGCGCAAGGGAAAGTTTTGTCGAAAAACCGCAGATCGAAATTGAACTTTATTTTTTATTAAATTGAACTTTATTTTATTTTTCATTTTTCTATTGAACTTTCAGAAGATCTGTGTTATATTCTATTACAGATCAGTCATTGAACCTTTGAACTTCAGGAGGATAACGAATGGAAAAGGAACTTTTTGCGGACCGGTTAAAAGCAGCAATGGAAAAGCGGCAGTTCAAACAGGTGGATTTAATCCGCGCCGCCTCAGAAAAAGGAGTAAAGCTTGGAAAAAGCCACATCAGCCAATATGTAAATGGAAAAACCGTTCCCCGTGCGGAAATCCTCAGTCTCCTGGCAGGTATCCTGCAGGTGGATGAGGATTGGCTTATGGGAAATGAAATACAGGAAAAAAACTCCGGCGCCTTACCCGCTCCGGAGAAAAACGAAATGGAAAATAATTCTTTAGCAGGAGGAAAAAAAATGTATCAGATCAAAAAGTCTTCAAAATTAAATAACGTTCTTTACGATGTCCGCGGACCAGTAGTAGAAGAAGCTGAGAAAATGGAAGAAGCCGGAACACAGATTCTGAAACTGAATATAGGAAATCCCGCCCCTTTCGGTTTCCGCACTCCTGATGAAGTAATCTACGACATGCGTCAGCAGCTTACAGAATGTGAGGGCTATTCTCCCGCTAAAGGACTTTTTTCCGCCAGAAAAGCCATCATGCAGTATGCACAGTTAAAAAAGATCCCCAATGTTTCCATTGAAGATATCTACACAGGAAACGGGGTCAGCGAACTGATCAACATCTGCATGTCCGCGCTTTTGGATGACGGGGATGAAATCCTGATCCCTTCTCCGGATTATCCCCTTTGGACCGCCTGCGCTACTCTCGCAGGAGGAAAGGCAGTACACTATATCTGTGACGAGGAATCCGAATGGTATCCGGACATGGAGGATATTAAAAAGAAGATCAACGACCGTACCAAAGCCATCGTGATCATCAATCCCAATAATCCCACCGGAGCTTTATATCCCAGGGAAGTTTTACAGCAGATCGTAGACATTGCCAGGGAACATCACCTTATTATCTTCTCAGATGAGATTTATGACCGTCTGGTTATGGATGGAGAAGAGCATATCTCCATCGCTTCCCTTGCGCCGGATCTGTTCTGTGTAACTTTCAGCGGATTGTCAAAATCCCATATGATCGCAGGTTTCCGTATCGGATGGATGATCTTAAGCGGCAACAAAAAAATTGCCAAAGATTATGTAGAAGGGCTGAAAATGCTTTCCAATATGCGCCTGTGCTCTAACGTACCTGCACAGTCCATTGTCCAGACCGCTCTTGGCGGCCATCAGAGTGTACGGGATTATATCGTACCAGGCGGACGCATTTATGAACAGCGTGAATTTATTTATAAAGCCCTTACCGATATTCCCGGCGTCACTGCGGTAAAACCCAAAGCAGCTTTTTATATCTTCCCGAAGCTGGATATTAAAAAGTTCAATATCACCAACGACGAACAGTTTGCTCTGGATCTGTTGAGAGATAAAAAGATCCTCCTGATCCACGGCGGAGGCTTTAACTGGCACGAGCCGGATCACTTCCGCATTGTGTATCTGCCCAGAATCGAGATCCTGAAAGAATCTGTAAAAAAAATCGGGGACTTCTTAAGTTATTACCAGCAGCAGTAATTTTCCTTTTTGCTTTTTTAGAGCTGTCACAAATGTGGCAGCTCTTTATTCTGTAAATGACAAATGCCAGGCTTTGTTTGTCCCGGCATTTGTTTTGTTATTTTATCACGATCCGTTTGATGTTTGACCAGGGGCTGAACACTTTCGTCCGGTTCTCACTGGTCCGGTTCCATGCATGGAGCGCCATGTAGTAGGTTCCCTTCTTAGCGTTGCGCAGGGTCACGGTAACGGTGTTCCCCTTTGTGACCTTCTTCACACGCTTTCCATAATCTACCGGACGCCTCTCTCCATTTACCTTCTCCACACGGCTTCCAAGGATAATGTCATAACCTGAAGCGTTTTCGCATCTTGTGTATGTAACGGTGATGGTCTTGGCCTTCTGGTTTACCCGCACGTTCTGGATCTTGGGTGTTCCCGGTGTGACGGCAGTCACTTCTACTGCCTTTCCCTCAGACCAGGAACTGAATACCTTCCGGCCGCTTTCGTCCTTCAGCCATGCGTGGCAGTATACATAATACGTCCCCTCCGGCACATAGCGGAAATAAGTTTCTACCTCTTCTATATTCTTGCTCACCTGGAGATAATCTTTATCGTTAATGCAGTTGATGTTTTCACTGATCACATAGTCATAGCCCTGTGCCCCGGCGCTTTCTCCCGCAAGCACTGCCCTTACCTGGTTTCCGGCTGCATGGACCTCTGCCCTTTCCAGCACAGGTGTTCCCGGAGCCAGATAGGTTCCGTCCGGTGACTGTACGCTTCCATCCGGGTTATGGGTTGTCCCGTCCGGGTCGATCACGGTACCGTCCGGCTTTTCGCTCCTACCGTCCGGATGGATCACGGTACCGTCCGGCTCGGTGACCGTTCCGTCCACAGCCACTACAGAACCTCCTGCCGGGGTGATCACGATACCACTGGGCAATGTGACAATATTTCCTTCGTTAATGGTAACGCTTACGCTCTCCCAATGATAGACCGGAGGTTCTCCCTCCCCTTTCTCGATCCTGGTATCGTCCTCTGTGGACTCCAGGTCCGCTCCGGGAAGAATCACCGTGCCGTCTTCTTCTATGACCGCTCCTGAATCATATGTCCATCCGGCATAGACCGTCTTGCTGCTTGTCATGCGTATCTCCGTGATCTTCTGGGTCAGTCCTGCATCGGCGTACCAGCCAGTGAAGGTACATCCCTCCCGGACAGGCTTGTAACCGGAAAGATCCACAATACTTCCGGATACGCGGCTGATGGACGGGAGCTCCGTGCCTCCATTGGCGTCAAAGGTCAGGGTGTAGTAGGTGGTTATGATGCGCCGTTCAAATATGGCCTTCACTGTCACATTTGATGCCGGCATAGTGAACGTATCTCCTGTGATCGTTATCCCGCCGGAAACGACTTCCCATTGTTTAAAGCGATAACCGCTGTCAGGATATGCGGTCAGCCTGATCTCTGCCCCTGCGGCGGCAGAGACCGGGGATACGGACGCAGTGCCGTGGCCGTCAGTCTCCACTGTCACAGTATACTGCGCAGGGTTCACGGTCAGAGTGGCCGCATTGCTGGCAGCTGTGCCGCCCGCCCCCGTCACGGTACACCGGTATTGATTGCCGTTCATAGACATAGCGGTGGACGCTATGGTGTAGCTGCTGCTGTCCGCGCCGGTAATGTTCTTCCAGGTGTCACCCTTGTCCGTGCTTTCCTGCCATTGATAGGCCAGATTGCTGCCTGTGGCAGAAACGCTGAAAACGGCAGCTTTGCCCTCGGTCACAGCTGTGTCGCTGGGATGGGTGGCAATAAGGGTTTTCCCATAAACAGTCACTTTACAGGTAGCCGTCTGGCTGTAGTCTTCTGTTTTGACTGTGATCGTAGCCGTGCCGGCGCTTATGGCGGTTACTTTCCCGCTTGCATCTACCGTAGCAATGCTGGTGTCGCTGCTTTCCCAGTTCACATTTTTATTGGTAGCATTGTCCGGCTCCACCGTGGCTGTCAGGGTAGCGCTGTCGGTTTCCTGCAAGGTCAGGCTTGTCTTGTCCAGTTTCACGCCGGTAACAGGAATAACCACCGGTTTATCAATGCTCAAAGTAAATTCCCTGCTGTCAAAACCATAATCGTTAGCTGCTTCCACAATGAACGCACTTCCCCCTTCTGCCGTAGGTGTGCCGGAAATCACACCGGTACTTGCGTCCAGGCTCAAGCCTTCCGGCAGGGAACCGCTGGTGACACTCCATGTGATCGGAGCCGTACCCTCTGCCAAAAGAGTTGTGCTGTACGCTGCCTCTGCAGTGCCGTTTGGCAGGCTTGTTGTTGTAATTGTGGGCGTATACTTTACACTGTCCCCCAGGCTGTTCTTTATCCCTTCGTCCAGTGTGCCGCCATCCACGATCACATTGTGGCCATTGGCGTCCAGGTTTGCCCCATTATCCAGTATGAGTCTCTCACCCTCGCCAATGATCAGATCATCCTGCAAGCTGGCATTACCGTATACAGTGCCGGTACTTCCGTTAAAGACGATGCCGCTGTTTCCCTGAATGGAAAGATTATTACTGGAATTATGGGCGATGCCTCCGCTTTTCGCATCCACAACAGCATTACCTGCGACAGTCAGGCTGGGGATTCCGGAACCACTAACTCCGGCGCTAAAATGGAAATAGATCCCCGTATTTCCACTAGCGGTCAGACTGCCGCCATTCACAGACAGAGATCCGGAGGAACTTTCACCAGCCTGTACCTGGACTCCATCACCATAGGAGCCACTAGCCTTCAGTGCAGTGCCCTCAATAGCCAGTGCCGCACTGCTAAATTCGCTCACTATACTGATCCCATTCAAACTTCCGCTGGCAGTCAGGCTGCCTCCTCCGCTGATGGTCACGGATACTTCTCCCCCGTTTGACAACGCATAAATCCCTATACTTCCGGAAACCACATTGTTCCCTGTGACCTGAATGTTCAGGGACACAGCGCCTGATCTGCTGTACGCCCAAATGCCTGCGCCGACATTGTTGTAGGTAAAATCGTACTGTCCTGCAATGTTCGCATTGTTCAGCGTCAGGGTATTGGTGTCTGCGTCAAAGGCTATATTATAATTGCCTGCATCGGAAGCCATCAGATTGCCATTCCCGTCTGTTGTCCAGTAGCCGCTGTCTGTGATGAGGGTATTTCC
>DWYZ01000100.1 GCA_019118425.1 Candidatus Blautia faecavium
CGGTAGTCTTTCACTGGAAATATAATCTTGATGACATAGATGTATCCGAAGAGATTATCGTTGATACACTGCCAATCAAAAAGTCCAGTTAATTATCGAACGATGTACTAGATTTCTGCTGGGTTTTGCCCGACAGCTTATACCGGACAGGCTTTTCTGTATTCGCCCGGGGTTTTTCCCGTCACTTCTTTAAAGGTTTTTCCGAAATAAGCATTATTGGAAAACCCTGTCCTAAGCCCTATTTCCATGACGGAAAGCTCCGTTGTCTTCAGGAGCTTTTCCGCCATTTCAATACGGTATTCCTTGAGATAGGCAAAAGGCGTCTTATGAATGGATTCCTGAAAACATCTCAGACATTCTCTCTTGCTTACCAGGGCGGAGTCCGCAATCTCTTCCAATGTCAGCTTCTCGCTGTAATTTTCATGGATAAAGGCCATCATCGTCTGGATCCGTTCCTTTTTTTCCCAGCGGGCTGAAATTTGAGGATAATTCAAGTTTTTAATTTCCTGGATCAACAGCAGCCAGATTTCAGACAATATATTTCTCGTCTCGAATTCCACATCATTTTTCTCCTGTATCTGTGCCAGATGCTTTAATTTTTTCAGCAGTTTTCTCTCATCGGCGTTTTCTCCCCGTATTGCCAGAAGATCCGCGTTCCTGTTCTGTAAAACAGGAGAAAGATATTTTGTTTCAAACAGACTGCGGAAATGTCCCCCTAAAAAAACCGGATGGAACAGATGCGAGTCTATCCTGCAGCTTTTTCCTGCTTCCTCTGTCACCATGATGCTCAGAACATTAGAATTAATAAAGCAGGCCTCATCCTGGTGCAGGATATAGCTTTTATCCGTGGTAGCTACTTTCGCACGGCCGCTTACCACATAATTAAATTCCAATTCCTCATGCCAATGCCAGGGGATTTTCGTATCCCGAAGCTCCACCCGGTGGAGTACATAGGGAAATTCCGTGTGCAGACCTTCTACTGTCTCCTGCTGGTTTTCGTTCAGCCTTATTTTCATTTCATCCTCCATGCCATTATTTTATATTATTTTTATTATTTTGTCTTTTTCTTTATATTTATAGTCGGTATTTATCTTTTAATTTTTCTTTTTTGGATATATAATTATATCATCAACTGATATTAATGTAAACTGGCAAGGAGGGATTTTCTTTTGGTCTACGATACGTTTAAACAGCTTCAGGTCTATCAGGAACTTCACCCGGAAGGAATAGATACGATTACACAAAATGATTTAGAACAGATCTCGGAGCTTCTTATACAGGCCGCTAAATACTACTGTCCTGAGTATACTTCATTAAATCCTTCTCCCTGTAAACCTGATTATACCTAAAAAAGGAATCGTTACTGATCACAATTTGACCAGTAACGATCCCTTTTTTTATGGTTCCTTTTTCCCTTCACTTATAAGAGAAAGCTGTATTTCCTGATCCTCAAGGCCAGGCCTGTGGGCAGAAACCCGTATTTTTCCTGTACCGTTTTTCATGGAAGCCTTCGTCTTTACCCAGAAGGCTGCTGCCCCTCCAAGGACCGGAACAAGAGAAGGTCCTATAAGCTCTATCTCCCCCTCCGTCTCGATACTCATCACTCCCTGGTGGAAATACATCCTGTTTCCGTTTTCATCTGAGAAATACACCACCACTCTGGTCTCGTCCACTCTGTCATTGTACAGGACCGTATCGTCCGCCTGTACAAGAAGCCGGGCCAGATAAGGATTGTCTGAATATATTTTTTCTGCCGCGGCTTTCCCATCTATATATCCGGTTATCCTAGCCCCTTTCCACCGTTTCTGCCAGAATTCTCCGTTTTCTTTTACTTCAATGGGAGGATGTTTAAGTCCGTTAAATTTTACGCTTGGATAATAGCGGCGGGTAATATCTGTGGAAAGCTTTACTTCGATATAATCACAGTTTGTCAGCACATAAAACGGCACCGGTTCACACCGCTCTCCCCGGCCCACCATAGAACAAGGCTCCATCACCACTTCCTCTGCCGGGCTTTTCTGGCTTGCGTACAGATAAGCCGCCCATTTAGGCACCCGGAACATATCCATCACCCCATGGTAACAGATTTTTTCCATGGAATTGTGGTCGTTATGGGTGTTGTAATCAAACATACACCAGCCAAGTCCGCCGAGATAATCATCCATTGTATTGATTTTTCCCAGCACGCGGGCATGGCGTATTGCAAATGCCTCCTGGCGCTCTTCGCTGTCAAAGGGCTTGGTGGGCAGGATCGCTCCTGTGTGCTCGCTTAGAAGATAGGGAACCTTTTTCGGATTTTCCGCCGCCTGCTGGGCAGTGAGAAGAACAAATTCTCCTTTATCATCTTCTGAATAATCGTTATAGCTGTAAATATCTTCGATCAGATGACTTCCCGTTTCCCAGCGCACGCCTGTAGTAGGACGGCTGCCGTCCATACTCTTGCATCTTTTATTTGTTTCCTCATAAAGCTCGTCACAGTCGATCGTCTCATTCAGCCTGGTTCCCCAGATCACGATACTGGGGTGATTGTAGTGTCCCAATACCATATTTTCCAGATCCTGAAAAACTACTTTTTTAAATTCCTCATCTCCGATATAGCCCCATCCCGGGATCTCTTCGAATACCATCAGGCCGATCCTGTCGCAGCAGTCCAGGAAATATCTGGACTGCATATAATGAGAACATCTTACCATATTCAGTCCCATGAATTCTTTTAATAAAAGGGCGTCTTTTTCCTGAGCCCGTTTTCCCATGGCATATCCTACATAGGGATAGGACTGGTGCCGGTTCAGGCCCACCAGTTTATATTTCTTTCCGTTCAGATAAAAGCCTTCCGGCTTCACTTCTATCTTTCGAAAACCAATGTTTGCCTCTGCCTGGTCCAGGATCTTCTGTGTCTGTGTAAGAAGTTTGATCTCCCCGCGATAGAGGACAGGATTCTCCGGGGACCATGGTTTTATCTTTTCCAGAACATTCTCTTTTAAATTTACCGCACTGCTCCCGCCGGAAACAGTCAGCACCTGGCTGTGAAAGAAAATCTCTTTCTCTCCATCGTAAAGCCTTGTCTCCACCATGACCGGGCTGTCCTCCCCGGCGTTTTCTAAAAGCAGTTCCGGCCTAAGTTTTACCAGTCCCTCTTCCATATCATAGCGGAACATTACATGTTTTACATAAATCTCTTCCTGGATAAAAAGAGTTATATCCCGATAGATGCCGCCGTAGATGAGATAATCTACTGTGGCCCCGTTTGGAGGGATATCCGCTCGCTCATGGGAATCTACCATGAGCACCATCCGGTTTTTCCCTTCCTTTACAAAAGGCGTAAGATCAAAAAGAGCCATGGAGTATGATCCTTTATGGCTTCCCGCCTTTTTGCCGTTTACATACAGATCGTAATAGGCGGAAACTCCCTCGAAGGAAACAAGCACTCTTTTTCCCTCCAGGGACGGCAGCTGAAAATACTTCACATAAGTAGAGACCATGCAGGTCATTGTCTGGTCAAAACAGTCGTATGGGATTTCCTGTACGGTATGAGGGATATGGACAGACTGAAAGCCATCTTCCTTTTCCTCTGTCACATAAGCTTCCTGAAAACCCTGACAGAATTTCCAATTTAAATTTAATGATTGTCCGTTGCGCATTGTGTCCTCCTGTATTGTTTTTTAGTCCTTTACCGCTCCGGCAGCCACATCCGCCATAAACTGTCTGCTGAAAAGCAAGAATACCACAAACAGCGGCAGAGTAGCCAGAAGCACGCCGCACATGACCATTCCGTAATCTGTGCTGTTATACGCTCCCTGCAGCTGCGCCAAAGCAAGCTGCAGCGTGTTTTTCTTGGCATCGTTCGTCACGATCAAAGGCCATAAGTAATCGTTCCAGCTTTCCATAAAAATGTAAATACATAAGAATGCGCTTCCCGGGGTAATAATGGGAAGTCCTACGTGAATATAAAGTCCGAATGTGGAGCAGCCGTCTATCTTCGCGGAATTGATCAGATCATCGTGGATGGCACCGGTACAGTACTGATTCATCCAGTACACTCCGAAAGCCGGGATCAGGTTGGGAACGATCAGCGCTTTCAGTGTGGACAGCCATCCGATCTTATTCATGATGATAAGCTGCGGGATCATGTTAAGCTGGGGCGGGATCATCATGGTCAGCATACAGAAGGCAAAAAGGATCCGCCTTCCTGGAAACTTAAACTTAGCGAAATAAAAGGCTGCCATAGAGCAGAAAAATACTCCGCCGAAGGTCCTCACCAACGAAACGATCACCGTGTTCCCAAGGGCAGTGGCAAAGTCCACCGTATTCAGCAGATTCTGCACATTTTCCATAAATCTTCCCCCGAAGGTAAGGACTGGGGGATACCGCATAAAAGCCGCTGATTCATTAGTGGCCATAACAGTCAGCCAATAAAAGGGGAACAAAGAGATAAACGCCCCGAAAATAAGTAAAATATACATGATCACCCGTGAAGCCTTTATTTTCTTTCCTGGCATTTAGTCCACCTCCCTTTTGATCAGCTTCCAGTTTAGGATGGATAAAAGGCCGATAATGATCACCAGCGCCCAGGAAAGAGCGGAACCATATCCAAACTGACGATTCTGGAAGGCCTGATTATACAAATACAGGACCACCGTCAATCCGCTTTTTCCAATTCCTCCTGAATTTCCCACCAGCATCTGTGCCTCCGCAAAAAGCTGCCATCCGCCAATGGTAGAGGTTACCACTACGAACTGGATCACCGGATTTAAAAGGGGAAGGGTAATATGCCGGAAAATCTGGAAGGTACTGGCTCCATCCAGGCTTGCCGCCTCATACAGGCTGGTAGGGATTTTCTGAAGGCCTGCCAAAAGTATGATGGCATTATACCCTGTCCATCTCCAGATCACAATCGCCGCAATGGCAAACTGTACCCCAAGATTAATGGACAGCCACTCAATAGGATCAAATCCCAGCTTCGTGATCAAATAATTTAAAATACCGTAGTTATTCCCGAAAATATTGGCAAAAACAATAGCGATGGCTACGGTAGAAGTTATATTGGGCAGGTAATATACCACCCGAAAAAACGATTTTCCCTTTAAGAATCTTCCGTTTAGCAAAAAGGCGATGATGATTGCCAGGATCACCATAGGAATCGTGGATAAGACCCAAATGATCAGGGTATTCTTAACAGAAAGCCAAAAGTTGCTGTCCGTAAGCAGGTATTGATAATACGCCGTTCCTACATACTGCATCGCTCCCTGTCCATTCCATTTGTGAAAGGACAGGATGAAAGAATAGATGATAGGGAATAATCCAAAGATTCCATAGATAATAAAAAAGGGACTGATCAGCAAATAGATCATTTTATTTTTCCGAATATCATGCAAAAGCTGTCTACTTTTTTTCATCTTTTTCTCCAGTCTTTCCATAAGCTACTATGAGCCACCTTTTTCTCAGTGGCTCATAGCAGATTTCCGTAATCAATTAAAAAAGATTCTGAAGCTCATACGTGCTTCTTGCTTCTTCTACAGCGTCGTTATATGCCTGCTCCGGATCTTTGTCCTGATCCTGCACAAGCAGGAGCTGCTGCTCGAAAATAGACTGATAGGTGCTGTAGTTCGGCGGATAGTAAAGGTCGTTGATCTCCTTTGCAGCTTCTACAAAGTATTCGTTTACTACCTGGTTTCCGAAAAATTCTTCTTCTTTCATCAGGCTCTCATCATCCAGGGCTGAGATAAGAGACGGGAAAAGTCCCAGCTCATCCAGGGATTGGATCTGATTTTCCTGATTCGTCATCCAGGTAAGTACCTCATATGCCGTCTCCACATCTTCACAGGACTTGGTGATACCGATGGAGGAACCGCCTACATTTCCAGGTCCTCCCGGAGCTCTTGTCACACGCCAGTCTCCTGCCGTATCCGGAGCCGCATTGATGATCTCCGGCTTCATCCATACCGCGCCTACAAAGGCCGCCACATCGCCGTTATTCATAGCGGCCGCCCACTCCGGCGACCACTCGTCGCTTCCGCCGTATACATAATCCTTCGCGTCAGCGGCTGTCATAAAGGCATCCTTAATGTGTTCCTGATCCGCGATAAAATTGCCTTCCTCGTCGATCATGTGCTGTGACTGCTGTCCAAGTGTAGCTACAAAAATATGTCCCAGGAAGTCAAACATCTTTACATCCGGCGTAGCCTCCTGAAGCTTCTCTGCAGCTGCGTATGCGTCTTCCCAGGTAGACATCATCTCCGCCACCTCAGCCGGGTCTGTGGGAAGACCGGCAGCCTCAAAGAGAGAGGCATTATAAAACATACAGGTAGGTCCGATATCCATCGGCAGAGCGATAAGCTCTCCGTCCGGTGTTTCTGCCTTATTCCATTTCCATTCTACATACTGGTCTTTGATCTCTTCTGCATTGCAGGGATCATCGTAAAGATTTACGAACTGATCCGCGTAGGGAAGAAGATTCGCGATCCAGTCATCCATGGGAAGAAGATCCGGGAGCTCTCCTCCGCTGGATATCGCTGTATTGATCTTTTCCTCCATATCGTCCGCCGCAAACAGCTGAGCGTCAATGCGTACCCCTGGGAATTGTTCAGAAACCTGTTCGATCAGATCTTCCCGGATACTGTTCTTCCAGTACCACAGGGTAAGGACTGTTTCTTCTTCCGTCTCTGCTGCCATTACTGTTGCTGAATTTGCCGCGCAGCCTGCCAGTAATGCCCCTGCCAGTAAAACTGCCATTTGTTTTTTCTTCATTGTCTTGCTCCTTTCCCTTTTGTGTTTTATTACTTTTACGTGCTATTTTACTACAGTGCCACTGTACTTGACAAGTAATTTATGCACAATAATAAATTTTTTTCTCTTTTCCGTATGACCAAGCAGCAGCCAAAAACCAAAAGGCGGCCCTAAGACCGCCTTTCTCTTTGATTATCCCCAGAATGTATATCTTCCAGGTTTTACCTTTTCTGTCTTTTCGCCGATACAGATCGTGCTTTCGGAAGGTGTGGTAATCTCATATTTAATCCTTCCGTCCTGCCAGGTCCAGCGGGATTCCACCAGCCCTTTTCTGGTCTGTATGGAGGCCTCCAGCCATTCCAGGCGATCATCAGCCTTAGGCTCTATGTATATCTTCTCAAAGCCCGGCGCCTCCTCTTCCACATGGATGCCGGCTGCCTCTTCATACACCCAGTCAGCCACCGCCCCGTAAGCATAATGGTTAAAGGAGTTCATGTCTGTGCTCCAGAATTCACCGTTTTCCATGATCCCATCCCAGTGTTCCCAGATTGTAGTCGCGCCCTTTTCTACCGAATACAGCCAAGAAGGATACTCTTTTCTAAGAAGCAGGGTATAGGCCAGCTTCGTATAGCCGTACCGGCTCAGCACATGAAGGATATATGGAGTTCCCACAAAACCGGTGCGCATCTGGCTGCCGTCCTTTTGGATCAGCTCTGCCAGCTCATCTGCGGACTTTTGAAGATTTTCCGCCAGTCTGAACCAAATGGCAAGGATATATTCTGTCTGTGTATGATAGACTGGATAGGTTTTCCGGAAGGTATCCACGATTTTTTTATATAAGCCTTCATAAGCGGATACATCCCTGCCAAGCACTTTTCCGGCCTTTACCACAAGCTCTGTAGAGTACGCGTAAAATGCAGAAGCAATGAAATCCTCCCTTGATGAGCCTTTATAACTTCCCACTGGAGCGTCAAGGCCAAGCCAGTCTCCGAAATGCTCTCCTCCGGTCCAAAGGCCGTCGTCTTTGGTTGCTCCTGTTATATAATCCACCCATTTCTTCATACTCTCAAACTGATCTTCCAGAACTTCCTTTTCTCCATAGGTAAGATACACCTGCCAGGGGCAGATCACCGCCGCGTCTCCCCAGGCGGCGCTAGGCGCGCCTTCCGGAAGATAATCCGGGATAACCTGGCCCACAGCCCCATCGCTTCTTTGTTCCGCGGCCAGATCATGAAGCCATTTTTTATAAAACTTCTCTGTGTCATAATTATAGCTGGCTGTTTTGATAAAAACCTGGGCATCCCCGGTCCATCCGAGACGTTCATCCCTCTGAGGGCAGTCTGTAGGCACATCTAAAAAGTTCCCCTTCTGTCCCCAAAAAATATTGGAAAAGAGCTGATTCAGCTCACTGTTTGAGCAGCGGATCCTGCCCGTCTGTTTCATATTGGAATACACCACAATAGCAGTAAACTGCTCCGGTTTCGTCTCGCCTGGAAATTCTTCCAGTTTTAGATAGCGGAACCCAAAGAATGTCAGAACAGGATGCCAGGTCTGCATTCCCTCTCTGCAGGTATAGATGAGCTCTGCCTTGGCGCTGCGGTAATTTGCGTTGTAAAAATTCCCATCCTGATCCAGGACTTCTCCATGAAGGATCTTAATCCTGTCACCCGCTTTTGCGTCAACCGTAAACTCCACATACCCGGTTACCTCCTGGCCAAAGTCCACTACCGTCTCTCCTGCGGGAGTGGTAAAGACAGCCTTCGCCTCTACCCGTTCCATCTCCCGGATTTCTTCTCCCTCCTGAGGGATCAGGGTTTCCCAGGGACCTTCAAACTCTGCCGAAGGCTCCCACCCCTTCACAGAATAAGAGGCATCACAGATCTCCCCATCATAAATCTCACTGAAACGGATCTGGCTCTGGGCGCAGTTCCAGATGCTGTCGGTGGAAATTTTTTCTTCTGTTCCATCTTCATAGGTTAAGGAAAGTTCCCCGAGGATCCCTGTCCTTCGGGCAGTTCTCCTGATCCGGTCCTTTGACATCTCCCAGCCAGGCATGTTTGAGCTGTACCAGCCCTTTCCCAGGGTAATTGTCAGCTCATTTTCTTCTTTTAAGAGGTCTGTCACATCGTATTTCTGGTACTGCAGACGTTTTTCATAAGCTGTCCATCCAGGAGCCAGTACATATTCTCCTACTCTGCTGCCATTCAGTCTGGCCTCATAAACTCCAAGGGCAGTCAGATAAAGTTCTGCTTTCTTTACGTGTTTTTCTGTATTCCATTTTTTTTGAAATACCGGGCAGATATCTCCCATGTCCTCTCTCGGACGTATCCATTTTGCACTCCATTCTTTCATTTTTTCCCCTTTCTGACGCACTTTTACTCATGGAATACGTTGGCTGCGTCAATAATGGTAGATTTGGAAGTTTCCTTCCAAACTTTACTCCCTTTGCCACACTTTACTCACGAAGTACGTCGGCTGCGTCATTAAGGCAGATTCGGAAGTTTCCTTCCAAGTTTGCCTTCTCCTCTTTGCTGCAAGTAATGCCATTATATCATTTTCACAAAATCCGTAACATGGAAAATCCAAGCTTTTTTCTAAAAAAAGATCCGAAGGACGAACCTTCGGATCTTTTCAGCATTAATAGCGGGAGCAGGATTTGAACCTGCGGCCTTCGGGTTATGAGCCCGACGAGCTTCCAGACTGCTCCACCCCGCGTCAATCTCTTTTTTATTTTATGAAGATAATCTTATTATATTCCTGTTTTTTGAATTTGTCAACTTTACTGCGATTTTTCACTATATTACCCTTCATTATATTACTTTTCCCCTGAAAAGGACTCCGGGAGGAGCTTTCCGCCCGGAGTCTCTCATGATCTTATTTTTGTAATTCACTTCTGTCTTTTTCCAGTTTCCTTTTTACTCTTTTTTTCCTTTCGTCCTCTTCTTTTGTCTCTACCCTGGTCTTAGGCAGAATAATATTTAGTAGGACCGCAATAAGTGTGGCAAGAACCACCGGCGATCTTCCGAAAATCGTAGTCACCCAGTCCGGGAAAGTGGAAAGCGCCTCCGTCGCCTGGGATACGCCCATTCCAAGCGCTGCGGCAAGCCCCACTATAGAAGAATTCCGGTAATCCATCTCCGCCGATGCCACCAGCTTCATCCCTGTCATGGCAATGGAAGCAAACACAGACACCGTCGCGCCGCCCAGGACACACTGGGGAATCGTTGTAAGAATGGCGGAAAATTTAGGCACAAGGCCCGCAATGCCCAGGATGACAGCCGCCAGTCCCAGAACCCATCTGTTGATCACCTTGGTGGTGGTCACGATTCCAACATTCTGGCTGTAAGTAGCCGTAGGAAGTCCTCCAAAAACAGCGCCTATGATATTCGTAATCCCATAGGCTACAATTCCGTTCTGCAGTTCCTCGTCCTTAGGCGTACGATCCATAGCCCCGATAGTCGTAGCCGAATAATCCCCTATTGCCTGGATAGAATTAATGGCAAACAGGATTCCGATCGCCACACAGGCTGAAATCTCAAAGTGGATACCGAAGTGAAAAAACTTAGGTAGCTGGAATATTCCCGCCTCACCCACACTGGAGAAATCCACCATTCCAAAAGGAATGGACAGGATATATCCCACAATGATACCGATCAAAATAGACGCCAGCTTCCATATTCCCTTCCCGAAATGATTCAAAACAGTCACCACGGCAAGCGTCAGAAAGGCCACCAGCCAGTTCTGCCAGGAACCATAATCCTCATTTCCCGTACCTCCCGCCATATAATTGATAGCCGTTGGATACAAAGACAGGCCAATGGTAAACACTACCGTTCCCGTGATCAGCGGCGGAAAGAAAACCCGGATCTGTTTCACCAATAACCCCATCACAATGGCAACCACACCGCCTACCACCTGCGCGCCCAGGATGGTAGCTACGCCGTATCCCTCTGCAATAGCCTGCATACTGGGCACATATGCAAAGCTTACCCCCATGATCACAGGCAGGCCGGAACCAATAGCCAGCTTCCCCCTGCCAATGGGGAAAAGCTGAATCAAAGTAGAAATCGCCGCTACCACAAGCGCCGCCTGGATCAAAATGACCTGGTCGCTGCTGCTTAGTCCCCCTCCGCTGACTGCACCGGACACAATGATCGCCGGAGTGACACAGCCTACGATCATGGCCACCACATGCTGCAAAGCCAGCGGAAGCGCTTCTCCCACGCGTGGGATCCCGTTCAGTTCAAAAATGCTTCCTCTTTTCATAAAAGCCTCCCAATTGTTTTATTCAGCAGCCCCTCTCCCTGCCATGAGCCTAAATCCCGCTCCTTTTCTGTAATCTCACTGCTGTATGTTTGTGATATCACTGTATGTGGCCAGTACTGCTGGCCTCTCTTCTTTTTACACCCCGCCGCAATCTTGAGAATAGCCTGGTCATTTTTCTTTTGTCTGGACACTACAGTGATATTAGGTAACTACAGTATAACAAATATAGAATGCAAAAACAATTAGGCTGCCAAACTTTTTTTGTAATTTATAAAAATTTTTATCAGGTCAGCAGTTCAAAGGTATGGTACAGATTTACCCTGCCGTATCCCCATTCCGGATTGGGATAGCTAAGTCCCTCGTCCCTTCTTGCCCCTCTTTGAAGATAATTTTTTACACTGTTTCCTGAAAAAAAGGGTTCATTTCCCCGGATGACCGCCCACTCAAACATAAGAGCCGCAATCCCGGCAGTCTGTGCCGCAGCAAGACTGCTTCCCGAGGCTTCTCCAAAACCTCCGCTTAAAAGGGGGACACGGATTCCCACCCCCGGAGCCGCAAAATTCGGCTTTACGCTTCCAATAGGGGTAAATCCCCGGCTTGCCTCCAAAAAGAGGCTGTTATCCCGGTACTGATATGCCGTAGACGTCATACATTCAATAGAATCCCCCGGAGAGGTCACTGTATAATACGGAGAGGATTGGAGGAAATATGTCCCTTCCGGAATAAGACCAGTCACAGGAAGCCATATATGAAACCGTGCCCTCTCCCTGCCATCGCCTCTTACTTTTATCCTCCACAATCCTGCCGCCGGATGTAAAAAGCGAAAAAAAACAAGAGAATTCCCTGATTGTCTCTCAATGGCAATGTAATTCACCAGGATCTTCGTCTCCACAAAAACAAAAGACAATTCCTGTGTCGTAGATCTCACTGCCGTGCTTACCTCAAGGTTTTCTCCTGTAGGAGATTGTATGGTGATCTGATAATTTTCCGACGGCTCTCCCCACAGCTCCATGGTAAAGCCGTCTGTGTCCTCTCCGATCCGCAGTTCCGCTGTTTCCTCTTCTCCTCCTTCTCCTATATTTCCATCAAAATGATGGCGGGCCATTCCCTCATTACCTGCTGCCACAGAAATGGAATTTTGGGAAAAACTGGCCGCGCTGCCTGCAAACTGGCTTAGCGGACTGTATCCTAAGTGAGCTCCCTGGCTCGTTCCCAGTCCTATACAAATGGAAAGAGGCATACGGTACTTTTTCGCCTGTTCCATAGCAAAAGAAACAGCCAGCATAAGGTCATCCTCCTGAAAAGCCTCGGCATTTGCCGGAAGGAGATAAAACTCTCTCAGATAACGCTTCGCCGGCTTTAGCTTAATGATGATAAGCGATGCCTCCGGAGCCGCTCCGGAAAAATCTTCCTGCTCCCGCATGCTTCCCGCCGCGGCGCCGGCCACCATAGTCCCATGGCCGTTAGTATCCATAGATGGGACGATCGATAAGGGTTCCTCCTCTCCTAAAGCCTTATCTATCTCCCTCTTGGTAAACACCCGTCCAAAGGGCGCTCCCTCATTCCCCTCGCCGGGAATTGTCTGGTCCCACAGGCACAGGATCTTGCTCCCGTTTTCGTCCTGAAATACCGGGTTTGTATAATCGATTCCGGAATCGATCACCGCCACTGCTGTCCCCCTTCCCCTAAGTTTTAAATAAGGATGCTCATGAAGCCTGGTAACGCCGGAAGCATTTAGGGCCTCCACATCCATGTAAGTATAACATTTGGGAATAGAATTATAAGAATAGCTGGTTATCTCCGGCTCTCTTCCTTTTTCAAGGGGAGTATATACAATGGCAAAATAGTCATCGATCACCTGGAATGTACTGTCAGAAGCATATTCCTCCTGGCCGTATACATTCTGGTTATACTTTACGATAAAGCTTTGATATCCTTCATCCTGCGCTGGTGAAAGCCGTTCTTCATCCTCCTGGGCCATAAGACAGCCTGTCTCGTAATCCTCTGGACTAAGCATCGACTCACCCTTTCAGAAATATTCTTTACAGCCTATGCCTTTTCCTGCTTTTTATTCCTTTTCAGCACCGCCGCCAGCAGGATAAGTCCGCCTGCCCCTGTGAATATACTGATAAACTGGGAAGTAGAGAGAATTCCCACACTGCCCCGCAAAAGATCTCCCCGGAAAAATTCCAGGATAAATCGGCCTAAGCTGTAAAAGCAAAGATAACAGGCAGCAATCTGCCCATCCGCCTTTTTCCTCTTTGCCAGGAAAAGAAGAAGGAAGAAATGAAGGAAATCCAGCACACTGGCATAAATCTGCGTAGGAATCAGCGGCACTCCGTTAGGTGCAAACGCTGAATCGTAAAAAGTAATGGAAGGAAAAGAGTCCGTTTCTTTTCCATAACAGCAGCCTGCCAAAAGGCAGCCTATACGTCCGATCCCCTGAGCAAGGGCAATGGACGGCATCACCAGGTCAAAAAATTTTAAAAATACCAGTCCTTTTTTCCTGCAGTACAGGTATCCGGCCAGGATGCCTCCCAGAATGCCTCCATACACCACGAAACCGTCCCGAAACGTCCGGATCATAAAGCCGGGATCTTCTAAAATCCTTCTGAATTCCGTGATCCAAAATAAAAGCTTCGCTCCGGCAAAGCCGCCCAGCACACACCAGATAACCAAAAAAAACACATGCTCATAGGGAAGCTTCTGCTTTCTCGCCCGGTACTCTGCCGTTATATAAGCCGCAAGAACTCCAAGGGCGATCATTGTCCCGTATCCATATACCGTAAAGGGACCTATGGTAAATAACTCATTCTTCATATTTTTTATTCTCCTGTCCGCCCTGTACCGGCATAAAACGCTCCTGAAAAGGGAGTGTCAAAAGGGCCGCATTTGCCCGGTCATTTTTTTCATATCCTTCTCCTGCCCCAGGATCGCACTCCCCGCAAATATCCACGCCCAGGAGAACTTGATCTTCTGCTTTTAATCTGTCCAGCAGCTTTTCCAGACAGCTCACTAAAACGTCCAGTTTCATGTCTCCCTGACTCCAGGCAGTAAAAGCGTCCTCCTTACAAAGGACGTCCTTATCAATGGAAAGATAAATTGGCAGGTCCAAGGGAATTTCCTGTAAAAATGCGTCAAGTCCTTTTCCGCCGCTTTCTCTTAAGGCTTCTTTTCCGAAAAACCGGACTCTTTCCCTGCATTTTCGTTCTACCTGTAAAAAATCTTCCTCCGAAGGGCCTGTCAGCACCACCTCCCGCAGGAGAGGGAGCTCCCGCAGGCTGGCATCCGCCCATCCCCCGCAGGAAAGGATCCCTCCGAAAGCCGGGGGCTGCATATCTGTATGATTGTCAAATAAAAGAAGCCGGAATGGCTCTTGTATCTTTTCAAGCCAAATCCGGCTCATATAATGATAATTCCCGGAATCAATGAAATGGATTCCCTGTACCGGCAATTTTTCTATTTTTCTGCGCAGAAACTCCATCGCTTCCTCGTCGCAGTAGCAGTTGCTCCCGGGAAGACCCTGTACCTCCACCCAGTGCGCATGTGTTCCCTCATGGAAGCGTTCCTGCCTGTAAATTCCCGAAAAATCCATGATCACGATTTCATTTTTCTTTTCAAAAGTCATGGCTATATCTTACCATGCTCCCTCCCATTATGCAACTTCATGTCTTTATTCTTTTCTTTTCCATTTCAGCAGCAAAGCGGAATTTATGATCACTGCTACTGATCCCGCATTATGTACCAACGCCCCCACCACAGGATTTAATATACCGCTGATGGCAAGGACAATGGCAAGAAAATTCAGTCCCATAGAAAAACTCAGGTTGCATTTTATCGTAGTCATCATTCTTCTGGACAGTGCGATCAAATGAGGCAGCTCTCTCACCTCATCATCCACCAGGGCGATATCCGCCGCATCCACTGCAATGTCGCTTCCCACTCCGCCCATGGCAATTCCCACATCCGCCTTTTTTAAGGCCGGCGCATCATTGATCCCATCGCCGATCATACAAACTTTACACTTTTCCCTCTGATATTCCTCTATCCATTTCAGCTTATCTTCCGGGAGACAGCCTGCATGAAACTCTTGGATTTTAAGCTGTTCCGCGATAGTTTCCGCGGCGTTTCGGTGATCTCCGGTAAGGAGTACCGGCTGCACTTTCATTTTTCCCAGTTTTTGGATCATCCCCTTGCTTTCTTCTCTCAGAGTATCTGACAATGCCGCATAGCCGGCAAAAACATGATCCACTGCCAAATAGATAACCGTACATCCTTTCTCCGGATACTCTTCGGTCTGCACCAGTGAGCTTTGGGAAAGCTTGATTCCCTGTTCCTTAAGCATTTCTTTATTTCCCGCCAGAATCTCCTTTCCCTGAATCCTGCAGGAAACTCCTCTTCCTGGGATCATCTGAAATTCGCTGGCTTTCCAGATTGGATCCTTCCTTTCCTTTTTATAGCAGCGCACGACAGCTTTTCCTAAGGGATGCTCGGAAAGGAGCTCTGCCGCTGCGCAAAATCCATATATTTCCTCCCTGGAATATTCCGAAGTCATGCTGTTTACTTCCACTACCTCAGGTGTTCCATAAGTAAGGGTTCCTGTTTTATCAAACATCACTCTGGAAACTTCCGCCAAGCGTTCCAGGGCATCTCCCTCTCTTACCAGGAATCCATGCTTTGTAGCATTTCCGATCGCTGCCATGATAGCGGTAGGTGTAGCAAGTACCAATGCGCAGGGACAGAATACCACCAGTATTGTCACCGCCCTGATGATCTCCCCGGAGATAAGCCAGGTCAAAGCAGCCGCTGTCAAAGCGATCACTACGATCCATGTAGCCCATTTGTCCGCGATTCCTACAATTTTCGCCTTCCCCGCATCAGCAGACTGCACCAGACGGATCATCCTTTGAATGGAACTGTCTTCCCCTACCTTAACCGCCTTCATTTCAAAGCTTCCAAACTGGTTTACCACACCGCTTAAAACCTCGTCTCCAACAGATTTATCTACAGGAAGGGACTCTCCTGTCATGACCGCCTGATTTACAGACGTCTGTCCGGAAAGTATGATTCCATCCACAGGCACGGTTTCTCCAGGAAGAACCCGGAGAATATCCCCTACCTGGACTTTTTCTGCGGGAATAACCTCTTCTTTTTCATTTTTTATCACCCGCGCCGTCTGAGGTGTTAAATGCACCAGCTTTTCAATGCCAGCCCTTGCCTTTGCCACAGTAAGATCCTCTAAAAGGGCGCCAAGCTGCATAATAAAGGCCACTTCTCCTGCGGCAAAATCTTCCCCGATCCACACTGAAGCGAGCAGGGCAAGAGATACCAGTACATCCGCCTTAATATCAAAGGCCGTCACCAGTCCGATGACCGCCTCCAAAATAATAGGAATCCCGCACAAGATAATGGCAATCCAGGCTATAGGAAAAGGAAAGGGTTCCCATCCCAGCAGACTGGCCAAAAGTGCGGTCCCCGCAATGATGAGAAAGGCAATTTCTCTTTTTGTTCCGCCCCATTCCAGAATTTTTTCCAGCTTCTCTATGATCATTTTTCTTCCTCCTTTATACCCCCATGGGTATATGTTTATTATACCCATGGGGGTATACCCTGTCAACCAAAAGAAGCCGGACTGACAAATAAAAAAGGGACAAGCAATTTCGCTCATCCCTCCCTGATCCATCTTTTATCTCATATTTGCAAAACGTTCTACTGCTTTTGTAAAGCTTTCTATGGTTTTATCCGCATCGCCGTGTTCAATCCCATCCCTGACGCAATGCTTGATATGACCTTCCAAAACGACCTGGCCAGCCTTATGCAGAGCGGATTTCGCCGCGTTAATCTGGGACAAAACATCCTCGCAGGGAACATCCTCATCGATCATCCGGTCGATCGCCTGTACCTGGCCTATGATCTTTTTTAATCTCCGATGCAGATTGTCTGCGTCCATACACTGTCTCATCCTATCACCTCTGTCTTCTTTTCCTCTTAGTCGTCTTTCCACTCTTCTAAAATTTCTCCGTTCCAGGAAGCCTTTCCTTCCTGCAGCTTTGCTGTTTGGGATGATTTCGGATCCTCCAACCTATCCTCCGGCTCATGGTTTTCTTCTATGGAAATCTCCTCCCCGGCGGCATCCTCCCCGGAAGTTTTTTCCGTTTCCGTTATTTCCTGGAGCTGGCTGACTTCTTTTGACTGTCCGGCCTCCTGATCATCCGGTACGCTTTGGTCCTCCGACTCCATAGGCGGCTTCATCTTAGGCTCCTTTTTCATGAAAACAAGAAACACAACATCTAAAATCCCATTGCATAAAAGAACCCATCCGGCAAAAATTACTGTCGTCTTTACTGCAGAAAAGGGATTTAACACAAGAACGATTCCCAAAACCACAAAAACAAGGCTTATTAAAGTAAATGCCTGCCATTCCGGACGGTTTCTGTTTTTTAATTTCGCGCATCCCTGTAAAGTCCAGATACTGTCGATCAGCACAAAAGCGCCCAGAAGAACAGGTAAAAGCTTGACCACGATCTGTGGATTAAAGAACAAAAATCCTCCCAAAACAAACAGCAGCACGCCAGAAAACATGTCCATTAAGGTAGCATTTATCTTTCCCTTCACATAAATCACGATGTGGTATACGCCTGCTCCTATCAGTACGATTCCAAAAACTACCTTACATATGACATCGACCATCCTCACAGGCATGAGCACAAGGCATAAGCCCAAGATAATATAAAACACAGAGGAGGCCATTTGTCCCTTCAGGAGTTTCGCGATATGTTCACTCATTCTGTTCTCTCCTTCCCGTCTATGGCGAATTTTCCTTTTTTGATAGTATAACGCTAATTTTTCCTCACGTCCATAATAAATAGCTTTTTAAAAATTTTTGTTCAGGTCTTTTCTGTTCTTTTGTTACGTTCGTAAAAAACGGTCTCTTATTCTCTTTGTAGCCATATCCGCTGCCACACATATTCTGTAATGGAGAAACTTATACTTCCTCTAAAATATATATGAATCTGGAGGCAGCAATATGGGTATTACCAATTCAAATAAACAGATCAACGTTTCTCAGATAACCTGCAATGAAACCTTTAAGGTCACTCTTGCCCTTTCCGCCGCTCCGGACATCGCGGCGAATCCTACGGATATCATCCTTGTCCTGGATCGTTCCGGCAGCATGGCAGGCAGTCCCCTTGCCAATATGAAGCTGGGGGCAAAAACCTTTATTGACATTATCGATGAAGCCACAGACAGATCTAAAGATGGCAATATCGGTTCCGGCAGCCATATAGGAATTGTAAGTTTTTCCGATGACGCCACCGCCGATACTCAGCTGATCACCTCGGTAAATGCACTGAAGAATGCAGTGGACGCTTTGTCAGCCGGTGGTTCCACAAATCATGCCGCCGCTTTTACCAAAGCGACAGAGCTGTTTGATCCCGCTTCCGCCAACGGAAAGGTGATCGTCATGTTCACAGACGGAAAGACCACAGCAGGGCTTCCGGCATCATAATCTATTGCATTGGACTTATTGGTGCGGACGGAATAGATGTGAATGTTTTAAACGACTGGGCCACAGATCCTGATGCCTCTCACGTAGCAGTAACACCGGACGATGCTGAGCTGGAAGATCTCTTTGCCGATCTCGCCGCTAATATTTCCAAACCAGGAGCGACAAACATCGTGATCAAGGACAGCATACACACAGACTTTTCTATTGTCAGCGTAGGCCAGCCCACGAAAGGATCGGCAGCTATGATAGACTCCCAGACTCTGGAATGGAAAATAGATGAGCTGGGAGTAACTGGGAATGAGGGCGCATCTCTGGACTTCTTTGTTAAACACACAGCTCAGACTTCTGGAGTTAAACTGGTAAATGAATCCGTTTCCTATACAGATACAGAAGGAAACAGCGTAACCTTCCCGGCTCCCACAGTGGAGGTAAGCTGTGACATCCAGGTGGATCCGGAGCCATGTCCCGTTCCAGTGGAATTAACAGTGGAAAGATGTCAGGATTCTCTTGTGGCAGATCTGGGAAGCACTTACCTGGAATCTCTTGGCCGCATCGTTCAGTTGGACGTAACGGTAAAAAACGTTTGTCCCGGAAAACGAGTTGCCCTTGCTGTGATCCTGACGGAAACAGACGGCCAGGGAAATGAATATTCCAGAGGTATGAAGACTTTCACCATTCCTGCCCATACCTATCCAGGATGCCGTGATATAAAGGTGAAATGCATTAAGTTCGTGCTTCCTGAGAATTTAAACGTTTCCAGCGGTTCAGCCAATTCTATATGCGGAGAAAGGAATTTGCGTGCGCGTGTGATCGCTCATAATATTGATACAGATTTTGTCTGCTGCGGCACCGGAATAACCATCTAATCTTTTTAGGAGATAACGATACAGGGGACTGTCTTAAAGACAGCCCCCTTTTTAACCAGTACAATTTTCTTATCTTGACACTCACTTTTTTAGTCAAGCGTATATTCGCAATCCCACTGGCTGCAGACATCGGGCAATGTAGCCAAAAGAATATTTTTATGTTATTATCTCCCTATGGGTACATAAATATTCCAAAGCAGACATACCATGCCCTGTGGGTACTTAAAAATTTCAACGTATATTTTCAGACAAAGGAGGATTTAAAATGATTGATTTTACAAATGGAAGTGTATTTAAGCTTAAAAAAACAAATTCCTTTAATAACGAAAAAACGATTTCTCCCCTATTTGTATCTGGAGAAGAATTTATTGGAGAGTATCAGGCTTTAAGAGACTTTGTAATTTTTACAAATAAGCGTGCTATCGCCGTAAATGTACAGGGAGTAACTGGAAAAAAGAAAGATTATACCACCTTGCCTTATTCTAAGATCCAGCTATTTTCCATTGAAACTTCCGGAGTGTTGGACATGGACAGTGAACTTGAACTTTATTTTAGCGGTGTTGGAAAAATCGTTTTCGAATTTACCGGCAGCAGTGATATAGTCCGAATTGGAAAAGCAATTGGAGAATATATGCTGTAAAAGCCAGACACACGTATAACAGAATCGTATTTACAGTAAAATAAGAAGGAATATCCCTAAGCGATATTCCTTCTTATTTTTCATATTATTAAAAAAAAAACCCTTGATTATTCAAGGGTTTTTAAGAGGCGCCAACCAGATTCGAACTGGTGATAGAGGTGTTGCAGACCTTTGCCTTACCACTTGGCTATGACGCCATATACAATATTATATGACATTTTCACAAAAAAGTGACTCCAAGGGGATTTGAACCCCTGTTACCGCCGTGAAAGGGCGGTGTCTTAACCACTTGACCATGGAGCCAGGTATGAGATTATATCGGCCTCATGTTCCGAACTCCCCCTGTTGGACTCGAACCAACGACACTGCGGTTAACAGCCGCATGCTCTACCGACTGAGCTAAGGAGGATTACTTTTATGAAGGCTTTTTTCTGTACCTTCAAAACTACATACATGCTAGACACT
>DWYZ01000020.1 GCA_019118425.1 Candidatus Blautia faecavium
CGCCTACCTTGTACGCGCCGTCCGGTCCGCCGTTGGTCATTGCTTTTACCATCAAAAAGCTCATGTTAATGGTACTGATAACAAAGAATGTCAACGTTGTGCGGATGTTTGTCCAGATCAAAGGCAGGGTAATGGAGAAAAACTGTTTGATCCTGCCGGCTCCTTCCAGGCTTGCGGATTCGTAAAGGCTTTCCGGAATATTCGCCATACTTGCCATATACATAACCATATAGTAACCGATCGCCTGCCAAACCATAGCGATGACAATACTGTAAATTACGATCTTCTGGTTGCCCAGCCAAAGAATAGGGTCATTTACACCACTCTCTCCGCGGAACAGGTTAAGAAAGGAATTTAAAAGTCCCTGGGTAGGGTCATAAATCACAGAAAAAATGGCGCTGATCACAACAACAGAAAGGATATTAGGGATATAAAAGACAACTCTGAAAAATGTCTGTCCCTTTATTTTTTCTCTTGTAAGGATCGCTGCAAAAATGATCGCAAGAGCGAAAGTCACAACTGTTACTATAACAATTAGCAGGATACTGTTCTGGAATGCCTGATAAAACCTGTCGCTTTGAAACAATGTCTTAAAATTATCCAGTCCCACAAATGTTTTTTCTGCCGTATAACCTCCCCATTTATATAAGGACATCCGGAAAACATCGATGGTGGGAACGATCATAAAGATCACAAAGAGGATGACTGCCGGAGCCAGACAGCAAAAAATAAACCTGCTCCTTCCTTTTTGCTTGGTCATCTTAGGTTTACTCCTTTCTTCCATTCTGAAAAACGGACGGTGGGCACACCGTCCGTTTTCATTTTTATACTGTTTTGCTTCTATAAAAACGCTTATTTCAATGCTGCTCTAAGGGCATCGCTGTCAGATTTGATCTGCTCTACCCACTCTTCCTGTGTCTTATCTCCGCTTACTAAGGAGTTGATCGGATCAAAGAAAGTAGTACGAACGGTAATGCCTTCTACCGGGTCAGTTGTTGCGAATGCATCCATAACTGCGATAGCGCCGTCATCATAGATAGAGTAATAAATCTGCATATCGCCGTCCAGCTTGTCTGTCATGCCGGAAATCGGCTGAACTGCACCGCCGTCTGCAGCAAAGATTTCTGCTGCTTCATCGGAATACATATATGCAATAAACTGTTTTCCAAGGTCTTTGTTTACAGCGCCCTTTGGCATCCAGATCTGCTCAAAGAAGGAATAAGAAGTTCTCTCTCCGCCTTCTTCTACTGCCGGAAGAGCTGTGAAGCCCCACTCAAATCCGTCTGCACGAGGAGCATCTGCCATCTCACCGATTACCCAGTTGCCATTTGGCATAAATAATGCTTTATTGTCCAGGATAAGCTGCTGGTTCTTACGGAAGTCGTTATCGTTTGCATTTGCAGGTGTAGTTTTTTCTGTATAAGTCGCAAGTTTGCCGATAATATCAAATGCAGTCTGTGCGCCTTCTGTATCCCAGATACCTTCTTCATATCTTAAAGCTTTCTGGAAATCTTCGCTTCCCATAGTTTCACGAAGGAGAGCATAGAAGAATGCGTCAAAATATCCTGCTGTAGGATATGTAAAGAGGGAAATTCCTTCTTCAGCGGCTGTATCGCCAAGAGCCCACATTTCATCCCATGTAGCCGGAACTTCCCAGCCTTTTTCTTCAAACAGTCCCTTGTTATAGAACAGTCCGCATGGACCGTAGAACATAGGCATCAGATAAGTTTTTCCGTCTTCATATGGATTTGTGATGGAGTTATCAAGGAAACCTGGAAGGATCTTTTCCTGCACTGTTACGTCTTCGCCAGGTACGGTCATTTCCAGTACGTCTGTCATCTCTTCTACGTTATTATCCTTTATGAAAGTTTCTGTAAGTGCGGATTCTGCACCTACGGCTCTCATGATAACGTCTGGATAATCTCCGGATTTCATTGCCGGAGTGATAATGTCTTCCAGTTTTTTGTCAATGGTAAGCTCTACGGTTACGCCTGGATTTGCTTCTTCAAACTTCGCGCAGACATTCTTCCACATATCCTGGCCATAAGCAGTTTCTACTACGGCAACTTTTAAAACCTGCTCTTCGTCAGCCATTACTGTAGTGGCAAGACCTGCGGTCATTCCTGCTACCATGGAAGCTGTCAGCAATAAACTTGTAATTTTCTTTGCTTTCATATCTTTTCCTCCTTTATAATTGGGGCAAAATAATAAGGCAGACAATTAAAACTATATCCTATATATTATCCGTTAAAATTATTCTGCCCAACATTATTTACTTACTATTTATTTTAATAGTAAGATTTGTTCTGTACACATAATATCGAAAACAACCTGCATTTGCAATCCGTATATTGCTGTAAACTTTAGAAAAATTGCTCTTCTTAACCAATTTTTCACATTTTGATAAAAAAACAACTAGAATCCCTTTTTTCATCTCCTTATTTTTCTCTCTGTTTTGCACAAATTTTTTTTGATTTTTTCAGTTTTTTGATTGTAACTGTTATACCCTTTTGATAAAATAAAATACACACAGAAACTGAAGCAAGATTGCTAAACGGGAGGGGCTATGAGTATTCGTAAATACCAGTTTGAAAATTTACCCAAAAACCATCTCGCAGGTAAACTGATCTATGTATCTTCCTCTCAATATGAAGGAGACTGGAAAAGCATCCCCCATTCCCACTACTTTGTAGAACTGTTTTTTGTTAAATCAGGAAGCGGGCAATTTATAATAGAAGATCAGACAATCCCTATCGGGAAAAATAATCTGATCGTTATTAATCCAAATGTGGAACACACAGAAATCTCTCTTTCCTCCCCTTCTATGGAATATATCGCCCTGGGTGTGGAGGATTTCCAGTTTTCCTTTAACCATAAAGCAGATTACCTTGTTTTAAACTGCAAAACCGGAGAAAAAAATTTAGGAAGTTATTTTTTTTCTATATTAAATGAAGCGGAGCAGAAGGCCCCTGGCTACCAGCTCGCCTGCCAAAGCATATTGGAACTTTTGACAGTGCAGCTCAGCCGCCAGACGGATTCTGCTTTTGAGATTGCTCCCATCCGTAATACAAACCGGGAATGCAGCCGCATCAAGCGCTACATAGATTCTAACTATCAGGACGACATAACTCTGGATTCTCTGGCTAAGATGGCTCATTTAAATAAGTATTATTTTGTTCATGCGTTTACGAAATTCTATGGGCAATCTCCTATGAACTATCTCACCATGCGCCGAATCCAGACCAGCCAGGATCTTTTAACCTCCACAGACTACAGCATTTCAGAGATCGCCCAGCTTTCCGGTTTTTCTTCTCCAAGTTATTTTTCCCAGTGTTTCCGGAAAAGCTGCGGAATGACAGCGGCTGCCTACCGAAAACAAAAACGCTCAGACGCACTTAAAAATACTGATAAGTAAAAAATAATACTTGACAATTCTCCTCCAATATATTATTGTAATAATATCAGTAATTGTTATTATTATCAGCAAGAAGGGAGGAAACATTTTGGCAGCACTGAAATTTAGCCGCCAGCGGGAATCTATTAAAGAATTCCTTATGTCAAGGAACGACCATCCCACGGCGGATACGGTTTATGAAAACATGAAGATCATTTATCCGAATATCAGCCTGGGAACAGTATACCGTAATCTTTCTCTCCTTGCTGATATCGGTGAGATCCAAAAGCTTTCAAATTTCGGAGGCGCAGACCGTTTTGACGGAAGAACCGATGAACACTGCCATTTCATGTGTACGGAATGCGGCAAAGTCATGGATCTGCACAGCCAGGATTTTGATAGTCTTGTGGAAAAAGCTGAGGAAAACTTTACTGGCCGTATTACCGGCTGCAGCATCCGTTTTTTCGGAGTCTGTGAAGAATGTATAAATCAGAAAAAAAGTGGAAATTCTACTTGACAAGTCTAAATTACTATGGTAAATTAAAATAGTAATCATTACTATTATTAAAATTTAAAAAAATAATTATGAAGAAAAGGAGAAATGTACTATGGCTAAATGGGTATGTAATGTTTGTGGTTATGTTTATGAAGGAGATGCAGCTCCGGAAGTATGTCCTATCTGTAAAGCACCTGCAGAAAAATTCTCTAAGCAGGAATCCGATATGACATGGGCTGCAGAGCACGTTGTTGGCGTTGCTAAAGGCGTAAGCGAAGACATCCTTGCAGATTTAAGAGCAAACTTCGAAGGCGAATGCTCTGAGGTTGGTATGTACCTTGCTATGGCCAGAGTTGCTCATAGAGAAGGATATCCAGAGATCGGCTTATACTGGGAAAAAGCAGCTTACGAAGAAGCTGAGCATGCTGCTAAATTTGCAGAGCTCCTTGGCGAAGTCGTAACAGACAGCACAAAGAAAAACCTGGAAATGCGTGTTGCTGCTGAAAACGGTGCTACCGCTGGTAAATTTGATCTTGCAAAACGTGCAAAAGAAGCAAACCTTGACGCAATCCATGACACAGTTCATGAGATGGCTAGAGACGAAGCTCGTCACGGAAAAGCATTCAAAGGTTTACTGGAAAGATACTTTGGTTAATTTTTAAATATTATAAGGGCTTGGGAGTATTCTCAAGTCCTTTTTATAAAATTTACGAAAATAAAGGAGGAAAAAGATATGTCCAAATACGCAGGAACCAAAACAGAACAGAACTTACTCGCCGCTTTTGCAGGGGAATCCGAAGCAAGAAATAAATATACTTATTATGCTTCCGCAGCTAAAAAAGCAGGTTACGAACAGCTCGCCGCTTTATATCTTGAAACAGCAGACCAGGAAAAAGAACACGCCAAAATGTGGTTCAAAGAAATCCACGGCATTCATGACATCGCAGCAAATCTGGAAGATGCCGCTGCCGGTGAAAATTACGAATGGACAGATATGTATGCACGTATGGCAAGGGAAGCAAGAGAAGAAGGTTTCGAAGAGCTTGCTGTAAAATTTGAAGGCGTTGCCAAAGTAGAGGCAGCTCATGAAAAACGTTACAGAAAGCTGCTGGAATCCTACAAGGCAGACAAGACCTTTAAAGGCGATGCTCCTCTTGGCTGGAAATGCCGCAACTGCGGATATGTACATATGGCAGAAGAAGCTCCGGAAGTTTGCCCGGTATGCGCACATCCAAGAGCATATTTTGAAAGAAAAGTGGAAAATTATTGATCTGTAAAATACATACAGTATCTGAAAAGGAGAGCGGGAAATCGCTCTTCTTTTTTATGGTTCTATAAAGCATCTTCCCCTTACTCTTCTATTTTCCTGTTGCCCGGCTGTTTTCTATAGGATATAATTTACAGGAGATTTTCTGATCAAGGTACATCAACTGAATATGTCCGTTATCAAAGGGACAGACGCATAGACGCAGCGCCGATAGCACACAAGGCAATTTCACTTGTGGCTATCGGCTTTTTTTACTTATTTTTTTATCCCGTACTCTTTCAATAATTTCTCCTGAAGCTTCCTATCATCCAGTGACCGCAGGAGCTCCCCCTGGCGATTATCGTTCAAAGCAGCTCTGATCAACTCGTTCATTTCTTCGCGCCCTTGTTTCCGTCCCTCTTCTACCCCTTCACGGCGCAGAGTCCTCTCATGCAGCTCTTCATCGTACTCTTCTAAAAACATCCTCACTACCTCCTTCTTATGCAGCCTCAATACATCAGTCAGGATATCTTCTTTAAGGCAGCGCTCCACTGCCAAATCTACAGCTTCCTCCGGAGTGTGTCCTGCCTTTAGATTCTCGCGGATATAATGGATAAAGCAGGAATATTCCATCAAGGGCCTGCATTGGTCCATCAGCTCTTTGTTTTTTCCATAGTTGATATTCAGCACCAATGCCCTGCACTCCAACGCTGGATTTTCGAAAAGTTCACTGCAATGCCCCATTTGCACAAAGGCTGCTGACAGCCTCAGCTCTTCCCTCTCCGGCCGTTCCTGTGTTCCGTTATAAAACACGACATACTGAGGGTAAGGCAGCGGAATACTTTTCGTGCCATAAAGGTCATATCCTCTTTCTGTTATGAAATTTTGATATAATCTGGCAAAGTAAAATACTCCCCGAAGAGGCATATTGGGATTCCAGCTTCCTTGATGTTCTGTCAGGAATAATACCCAATCCAGAAAAAACGCAATATCATT
>DWYZ01000101.1 GCA_019118425.1 Candidatus Blautia faecavium
TGTACGGGCTCTTTTGTATAGTAGATTCCTCTTTGAACTGCTTCAATTTGCCAAACATCGTTCCGTTTTTCATATTGTGTCCGTATACGATCGTATTGCAGCTTGACAGGTCTTTATTATTTTTGCAGTCTATAAAAACTGTCCCCGCAAAATTATCTGCCTTTTCAAAGGTCCTGTGGAGATAATACTCATTGTCTTCTCCTTGTACGACCGGATAACTGATACTCGGTATCGCATCCACATAAAGCCATCCTACGATATCGTTGTTGATTTCCTGTAAAGATTCGAAATCTATTTCGATAGGCGCGTCCAACGCAACAGCCCCCGTTTCCTGTACTTCCTTTATTTCCGGCTTTTTTTCCGTACCTGCCGCCCTTTCGGTGACCACCATGTTTTGTATCCTGTCATACTCATCACTGCCCGCCTTATATTGTCCATATATCTGGTACAAATTCCCTGCTGCTATGACGCAGACCGCAATCGCAAAAATCAAGACCAATACCGTTATCCCATTGCTTACCGCATGGCTTTTTTCCTTTATTTTTATGTTACGTGCCATATATGTTTACATCCTCCCTTGTCCGTTCATCTGTCAGTGTCAGTTCCCTAAGTTTTTCTTCCAAGTCTACATAAGGGTGCCCCATACTCCTGCAGTATACTGCCTGTCCTTTTGCCTCACCTACAAACAGATTATAGTATTTCAGGGCCGTCCAGAGCGGGATATCCTGCTCTTCCCCACGGATGATGATCTCGTCTTCTTCTATACTGTCAAATGTGACTTTTATTTCCCACATAAATATCCCCTCCCCTTCCTGGTACTGATGCCCCTCTCCTCTATACTGTTTTTTTTGCATCAGCCCTATGCCATTATTGGCTTATAATAATATGGAAGATTAAAGCACGCCTATATAGAAAAAAGGGGTGCCATGTCACCCCTTTTTACTGGATAGCCTTAATGTATTCATGGTAGTCATCCTTAGAGAGCAAAAACATCATAAATGCCTTATTCGGATAATGTTTTTCCATAAAAGATTCCACATTTTCCGGCTTTTCTCCATTTTTCCGGCAATATTGTAGGTAATGACGGTAACCATTAATCTCAAGCCATTCCATCTGTATATCCTCCTTCCGTGTATTTTACAAAGATAAAATGCAACAATGAGATTTTGTTTGATAAAGGCCGCCAAAAATACCAACATAAGGCCGTCAAATACAGGACAATATATATTGATATGCGGCAGATGATGTTGAACGGTCATAGGTGTCTCCATCATCAAATGTAAACCCATTCGTTACCAGGAAATTATAGACATCAATAAACCCCACGCCCTGCAGATTATTGTATAAATATGTATTATAGTCCATAATATCCTGATTGCTGATCTGCTGGTTTCCGCTGACCGGGCCGACAGCCGCAAACCATACTTCAATTTCCTTATCTGACCATTCTGCTGCCATGGCATTTATCACAGTTACATACGTTGCATCTAGGCCACTGTCGAGTCCGGCAGAAACGACAACTGTCGATCCATCCGTAAGGAACGGGGGCACATCAGATGATACCGTCTGTTCCAAGAGGAGCGGGTCCATTCCATCCTGGCAGAACCAGAACACGTTTCCCTCCTCCCCCGCAGCCTGGGACATGCTATATGCCCTGCTGTCCCCAATGAATAGGATGTTAGGCTCGCCTTGTTCCTCCTGTGGCTCCAACTGTGATCCATCCGAAACCGTTATCTGCTGCCCTGGCGATGACGTAACCGTAGGTGACGGCATCGGTGTCGGGGAAACGGTTGGAACAGGTGTCGGCGTAGGGCTTGGAAGCGGTTTTGGCGTCGCAGATGGAACTGCTGGGTAAGTCGGCACAGGGGTCGGAAGGGTTTCTTCCGGTATTTTTTGTTCTTCATTATTATTGTTTGCTATAGTCAGGGAGTCCCCCTGCCCGCCCGCCAGGTTCCTGAATACTGCCAATAAAAGGATAACCACTGTTGCTATTACACATCCCACAAGTAATTTTTTCCTATCCATCAGTTTCCCTCCCTTCTTGCCAATAGATCAAATTTCCCGGTGTTTATTTCCTTGGCGGTATGGAAACGGCGTTATCATATATGGATACGGATATATAAATGCCGCCTGAAGATTCCCACCAGCCTTTTCCTTTAATTTAGGGTCATTAGACACGATAATACAGGGCACTCCCGAACTCAAACTTGATAATGCTTGATATATTCCGAACCCATGGCCAATGTAGCATTCCACCCAAGCTTTTTTGTCACATTTCCATAAGCTGGCATTCCACACGTTCAATCCATCTTCAGTAACGATCCTCCTGTCTTTTTGCGTAATGGAGTCCTGCGCCATAATACTCATTAAGATCGTTAATACCTTGTCTGCCCTGCGGCCGGCCAGTGAATCTTCTTCCGCAAGTTTTGTCAAAAAAAAGAGATAGGCGCTGGGGATGGCTATCTTCCGCTTTCCATACCGGATCACTGCGGCAGGGTCGGATATCAGCACATCAAAGTCCAAAATCACGGTGATATCCGGGGAATCAGGCACACCTGGCAGGAGGTCCTTCTTTTTCCTCTTTCCTTCGATGAGTTCAAATTCCATTCCAGCATTATGGTCTATATATACCGGCTGTCCCACATAGGCAGAGGTATATTTCTGGATGTTTTCCCTGCCTGCAAGGATCATCTCAGGGAATGCGTATTTTAGTTCCCTCGCATCTTCTGGATTTATTATCGCATTCATTTGATCCACGCTGCATACAATCTCAATACCTGTTGCCTGCATAAACTTTGAGAATAACTTTGTCAAATCCGGGCTCAAACATCGCATGCCTATTATATATATATTAATTTGCGCAGCATAGCTTAGGGCATAAGTAAGGGCTGCCTCCTGTTCCTCTTCAGGAATGCCAGATAAATCTACAAGGATCTTTCTGTTATCCCCCCATCCCCATGCGTAAGCAGGCAGTTCATGGAACTCAACCAAGATGTCTTCCCCGATCTGCTGGTTCCGCATATCCCCTATAAGGTCTATAATATAGGCATTTTCGATTGTTTTTAATTCTGCCGCCAGTACCGCTGTACTGCGGTCAAATGGATATCCGCAGATTAAAAAAGATCCCTGGCCAGTCATTGCCCGCTCTCTTAAAATCTCTGAATAAGTCCTTACTTCCATGTATAACTCCTCCTCTGTCAGCCTGCCCCCATAACCCCTTCAAAAATATTGGCAGGCGTATTATAAATTAATGTCCCTTAATAATATGCGAGAAAATTTAAAACCTCCTATCACTGTGGATTTTCGTCAGGATAAAACATCTTATCCAACGCTCTCAATGTGGCTGGGCATTTCTGTTCCATCTTTTCCGGCTCAGCCATATACCTAAAAAAAGCTTCCGCGAAATATTCTTCCCTTTCCAGCAGCCCATGAGTACCTGGAATTATTTCCTTCTCGGCATCGTAAGCCTTTATAAAATCTTCTGTCCCACTGGGCGCGGTTTTACCTTCCAAGATATGTGATTGGTCTACTGCGTGTCCCGCCTCATGGTAAAAAATGTGCTGGACATCTTCTTGGCCCTCCACAGCAACCCACATCTCCTTTTTTAACTCATTGGTGTGAGTAAGGCCAATAACCGTTTCCCCAACGGGGATTTCATCCGCTTTACACAGGTATATATCATAGTCAGCAACTTCGTCTGCGCATAACTCCGGCAGATCTGCAAATAATCCATATATATAGCCTGTATAACGGGCACATTCCTGGGATGTACTCTCGATGGATAGTTCTTTTGTCCAGGCATCGGCAAGATAGGCCCCGTAGCAATATCCCTCATCCAATATAGCCCAATCGCCTTCATATCCTTTCACCTTAACTTGTTCCCCCTGGTCCATTGTCCGGAGCACATTGCCTTCCGGCGTGTCCCGTATATTCAGCCTGCATACAGCATAGGCGTTGCCTTCCGGGTAAGTCTCAGCCACATCAGTGCTGCTGATTTCAGCGGAGATTATTGGGGAGGGAAATATCCCCGCGCCAGCTATCGCAGATGCAGCCGGAACCATTGCTGTTCCTATGGCCAAAAATGCTGCGGCCCATAATTTCTTATGTTGCATAAAAAAAGCACCTCCAATCCCTATTAATATGTAGGATTTTTTTCTGGAGATGCTTTTTCCTATATAGTTGGAAGAGGGAAGTGCTTTTCTATGGACGGGCAGCGTTTAAACTTTGTGGGCCGGTGCATATACATTTGTTTCCAGCCCAAAGATCTTTTCAGACATGCTTCCTGGTTCCAGACGTTTCAGTGCCTCTTCAAATTGGTAATACTCAGAGTCTATGCAATCAATGTGGTGTAGTATTGCAGCTTCTGGTATCGATGGGATCGTAATAGTCCCATATTCTTTCTTTCCATGATGGGATACAATAAGGTGGGTCAGTAAGCGTTTTTCTTCCGGGGGCAGGCCAGTTTCCATGGCAAAATGGTCAACGATCATGGCGCCGATCATCAAATGCCCGAACATTTTCCCGTCCACCGTATATTCCGCTGCTCCAAACTCATTGCACTGCAATTCACCGACCTTTCCTATGTCGTGGAGGATCACGCCGGCATATAAAAGGTTATTATCCAGCTTATATACTTTAGATATTTTAACGGCGGCCATCAGCATACGGTAGATATGATACAATAAACCGCCTCTTATATTATGGTGGATACTCTTCCCGGCCCCCCATATTAATAGCTTATCTCTATAGGCTTCTAATATACGGCACACGGTCCCGGAATACGGGCCAAGCTGCTCACCAAAGGCATAGATTTCCCGGTACATTTTTTCTGTGGATACAGGAGCAGATGGTATATAAGGTTCTGGGGCCTCATCGGTTACCATACAGTGATTTATCGTATAACAAAGGCTGCCATTAAACTCCTTTGCTTCAATTTCGCATTCAAGTACTTTTCCTGGAGGTATCATAAATGTGGTAGTGTCTGTATCCCACATATTACCAGATATCGTTGTTTCCCCATCTGTCAGAGATAAATACATATAACTCCTGTTATTCTTAGTTTTCTTTTCTTCTGCCCTCAAGAGGAGCAGACGCATAACGTCCTTTGTCCCGGCCCGCATTTCCTTAAGGTTCTTTTGTCCCATAACACAAATACCTCTCTATCTTCTTTAATATATAAAAAGCCCCTAGTTGACTGATCACGTTATAAGGTAAGACGCCTGCAGGACCAACTGCAGGCATCTTGTAGGAATGGGTTAGGGAGAAAATAAAAAACGTAGGAGAAATAATCGACAACTTTATGATCAACACAACTGATATTTCCCATTCCTTGTAAGGATAATAACATTTTTCCTGTATGCAAATTTGTCCAGCGAGAATTTTGAATTTTTAAAAGTGCATTCGAATGCACTTTT
>DWYZ01000102.1 GCA_019118425.1 Candidatus Blautia faecavium
TCCACAATAGGAAGGTACTCCGGCTGGATCAGTTTACATTTATTGAGCATGTCCTTGAGATAACCGTCAATTTTCTCCGCTGGCACACCCAGCAGTGGATACTCCGGTCGCCCATCCTTCTCCCGGACACCGATTACAATATAACCGCCGCCCCAGTTATCTATATCATTGGCAAAAGCGCAGATCGTCTTCAAAGAAGCCTCTGCGTCCCATGTCTCCTTAAATTCAATCCTTGCCCACTCTACTACATTTCCTGAAAGCAGAGTCCGGATATTCGTTGGAACTGACATCCCATAACCTCCTTCACTTTAAGCCCAGCCGCTACCCTATTTATTTCAAACACACTTATATTCTTTCACAACATTACAGCTGTGTATACTATCCATTTGGTCTCTATAAAACAGTCTTTAAACTGTATCTTTGATTACGAGTCTATTTCTGTATAATTAAAATTCCCGCTGATATTTTATCGGCGTTCCTTTTCGACGATTGGTGATCAGTGATCTTTATCGACGATTTTTTATCGACGACCCAGATGCTGTCCATTTAGGCTTTATGTTCCTATTATATTCAGAATTTGGAATCCTCGCAAGAAAATCTTCTGTCGCGGGTATGGATTTTACCAAACAAGGCTATTCGTTCACATCTGAAGCAATCGTTTCCGCATCGCCATGGGTAACTTTTGCCCCAGACTATTGCCTCCTCTCCCTGTTTCCATCTATTTCTACACCATCCCGTTAGATGTTTTCTGAAACGAAAAACGGCCTTTGAATACAGTATAACTGCACACAAAAACCGTTTCAATGAATCCGGAGTGCTTTACAGTGAACGCCGCACAGATTGCAGAATTTTGATTCAAAATCACAATACGAGTTTGGCAAGTAGTTTGGCAATCAAAATGCAAACTTGTCAACTTATTCTCATATTTTGACAACACTTTTCAAATTGCAACTCTATCGTTTTCCCTGCAAGCCCTTTTAAACAATTTTATCCTTTTTCTGCAAAATCTCTTTTATCTGAGGAATCGTTTTCTTTTGGTCCCGCAGCCCCTTAATATAGGCAATGCGCTCTACCGTTTTTTCTCTTGGATACCGGCGTGTCAGATTTGAACCTTCCTGAATAAACGGAAGGAAACCCTCCTCCGTATAAAACTTCAGCGTACTATACCGGGTTTCAGTCAGCCGTACTAGTTCTCCAATGGTGACATACTCCGAAGCCATGATCGCCTCCATACTCCTCTGTCTTGACATACTGCGCACCTTCCTTCATCAGGAAATTGCCACAATAAACATAAGGAACAGAGTGTCGATATACTCCGTGGCCTTGTGGATCAGCTCGTTCTGGGGATTCTCCTTGATCTCATCCAGCCGCTTCTTTAAAGCCTGCTTTTCATAAGAAGAAAAATACCTCCGCAGATCCTGGCTTTTGTTTAACAAAGCCGTTAAAACTACAATATCCTCGGAAATCTCCCCAGCCTCCAAAAGCTCTGCACGGATGTTCTGTACAATATGATCCACATCGGCCTCATTGGGGATATAAACTGTCTTTCCATTCATAAAACCGCCTTTTTCCTTCCGGACACAGCCCAGTTCTGCCAGAGATTCTCCAATATCTTCCACCAGTCCATTGATATATTTATCTGTAAAGTTGAAAGAAAAGTATTCTATGGCGTTTTCAAATTTTATCGGCTGCTTTTTTGCAACAATATCATACACCTGACGCAGGTAGCTTTTCTCCTGCGGCAGCGACGCCTGAACGGACAGCTTCTTCCCGTCAAAAGCCAAAATATCCTCCATCAAAAGCTCCACCACAGCGGAAGCTGCCAGACAGGTCGTCTTCTCCATTTCCATACTTGAGATTTTTCCGTTTTTCTTCAGGATACATAAAAAATACTGCTGGGTCGTTGATAAATTTTTCATAGCGGCACCTCCGTTGATATATTTCACTCACCGCTTACTACTTACTACTTACTACTTACTACTTACGATATAAACATATCTTATTCTCTGCCTTTTGTCAAGCGACATACAGGATTTTATCAAGAAATTTTCTTTGCAACGACAGCTAAATTAAAAAACGGGAATCCAACAGCCGATAAGCTATCCGATTCCCGTTTTATCTTTTCTTCTAAGTAATACTGGAATTTATTCTACCACCACATAAAAGCGGCACATCCTGGCACCTTCCAAGACTGTTTCCATAGTATTTACGGTAATTCTTTTGTCTGGCAGCAAATGCTCCAGAATATATAGTATGCTTTGTCTGGAACATTCACAGTGCGTTTTATCCGCTGTCTTTCCTGAACAGACATCCGGACAAACACATTTAGGATAACCCACTTCATAAATGTGGCCCGGATCGATTACTTTTCCAAAGAAACCTTCTGTATCTCCATACTTTTTATATTGTTCATCCAGACTACATCCACATTCCTTAAATTGTTTTTCTTGTATTGGTAATACTGTATTTTTTACACAATGAATAGCTTTACTTCTGTAATCCATCTTTTCTCCTATAAGAATCCATCTCTACAACTTAGGATTTAGTATTCATTTAAAAATCTTTTCAGTTCCTCCACAAACTGTCCGATATGCAAACCATCTACAAATGAATGATGCGCCTGCACGGAAATTGGGATCATGATTCTTCCATCTTTTTCATAGTATTTTCCCCAATCAAAAAGAGGTGTTGCATTATCTTTCTTTCCTGAGTTTGTATGCGATATATGAGTATATGTAACCCAAGGCATTGGAGAACATTGGAAAACATCATTTCCTAATGGTCCTGTAAAATATTCTTTCTGT
>DWYZ01000103.1 GCA_019118425.1 Candidatus Blautia faecavium
CCCTTTATCAATTGGGAGCAGATGAAAAGTTTCTTTTGGCTAAAGGGGGATGCTACAGTCCGGATGCATTAAAAGATTTTGAAGAAGAACAGAAAGAGATATGGGGAAGTGCGCAGGATACAGTAGTATCCTGGAAAGGGATGGAATATATAGGATTAGAATATGAAATAGAGAAAAACGGGATACCTGTTATGGGAGTCGGCGAACCGGGAGCAGATATGAAAGGAGAATTTAATGTGGACTTTCCTACCTATGTGCGTGTTTTGCTGCAGGACGGAAAGATAAATGCCTTTCTTATAAATAACGGGTACGAAACGATAGAGGAAAAAGAAGCAGACATTATATCTGCAGAGGAAGCTTTAGAAATAGAAATAGGAAATTATTCAGATATTATTTCTGACGAAGTAAAAACCATTCAAGAAATCAAACTGGAATATATAGCCATTCCTGACTGGAATTCAGGCAGCCCTAGTGGGAAGGAATGGATTCCTTACTGGTGCTTTATAAGAAGCGACAGTGAAGGAGATTTATATGCAGACAGGATCAATGGTGTGACAGGCGGAAATCTTGCCTATGGAGAGTAGAGGATGAAAAGGCTGTATTTAACAGAGCTGAAAGGCTCGCTTGTAAGAGCGCGGACAGTGCTGGCAATCTTGCTGACTGCCTGCTGTATACTGGTGGACAGTATAGATTTAGCGCCTAGGATGTTTGAGAAAAATAGTCCTATGGATGCTCATTATTTTTGGTTTCATTCTATTACTTATGCGGGGATATATGGAAAATATTTTATTGCTGTACTGGCGGCAGCGGTTTTTGCCGGAGATTTTTGCAGGCAGTACCGGCAGGGGATTTGGAGATATGTAATTGCCAGAATGGGAGTATATTCTTATACCCTTGAAAAATATGTGTGCTGTTTTCTAAGCGGCGGTTTAACAGCAGCAGGGGGAGGGTTTTTATATTTAGTAACGGCAGGAAGCTATGTGCCATTATTTAATCGGGCACGATATATCGAAATCGAATTCTTACCTTATGCCCATATTTTAGACGAATATCCGGTGCTGTATTTTGGAATAGGGCTTTATTTGCTTTTTTTATCGGGTGGCTTCTGGGCCTGCACGGGATATACGTTATCGGTATACCTTCCTCTTAATTATTCTGTTTATGCTGCTCCCTTTCTTTTTATATTTGTTTTAACCCGCATGTATAATATTTTTGGAATCAGTGATGATTGGCGCCTGGATTATTGGTTATGCGGAAGGTCTGCCCCTTTAAAGAACGAGGAGAGTCTGCTTGTGATAACCATAGCCGTTTTGGGGCTTTGTTGTATCTTTGGAAAAATATTTAGCTGGAAATTAAGCAGGAGACTGGAATATGAGTAGAGCAATGGTGCGGGGAATACGGGTGTGCGGTTATCAGATGAAAAAGACGTTAAAGAGTCCGCGGTTTTTTATATTGCTTCTACTGCTGACCGTATATTTTTATTTGAATGAGGAAGGTATACGAAACTTTTGCAGCAGTGTCCAGGTAAAGGCTTCGCCGTACATATTTCCTTTTTTGACAAATGACTGGATATGCCAAATGTTCCTGTCTGGGGGATTTTTATGGGTGGCGATGCCTCTGGGAAGCCGGGAGGAGGAATCGGCTTTCATACGATTTCGATGTGGAGAGAAGTGCTGGGACTTAGGAAATTGTCTTGCTGTTATTGGAATGGCAGTTTTTTATACGGCGGTCTTATGGGTGCTGTCCGCTGTCGTTTTAATCCCTCATTTAGAATTTTCTGTAAGCTGGGGAAAGATATGGAGAACATTGGCTTTAACAGATGCGGCATGGCAGTATAGGATACAGCTTGAAACAAATGCGTTTATTGTAGAACAATTTGCACCGATAATGGCTACGGCTCTGAGTCTTATCCTGCAGATACTATGTATTAGCTGGATGGGACTTTTGTTGTATGTAGTTAATAGACAGACTAGGAGTGTAGCGGGATTTTATCTGGCGGTGGCTTTTGTGTTTTTGGATACAATGCTTTTTAATACTTTTTTAGAAAGCTTTTATCCTCTTTCTCCAGTATCTTTGGTACGGCTTGGGAATTATTCCAAGGCAACTCTGCAGTACGGAGTGACCTTAGAAGGAGGAATTAGTTTTTACCTTATAGGTATCGTCTGCCTGTGCGGGGCGGCAGTGGTGCTGCCTAAGTGGAGAGGGGAGGAAGTGTAATGCACCATACTATTGAAGTAAAGAATATATCTAAAATTTTAGGAGATCAGGAGATATTACGGGGAGTAAGCGGTAGATACCAGTCGGGCAGGATATATGGCTTTGTAGGGAGAAATGGGTCTGGGAAAACAGTATTTTTTAAATGTATCTGTGGTTTTATGAAAGTATCCAAAGGGGAGATCCTGCAGAATGGAAAAAGTATAGGAGGAAAGCATGGATATCTTAAGGACTGTGGCTTTTTGATCGAACGGCCGGGATTTTTAGAAAATGAATCCGGGTATAAAAATTTAAAGTATTTGGCAAGCATAAATAATAAAATCGAATACCAGGACATTGTGAAAAGTATTGAGCAAGTAGGACTGAACCCGAAAGATAAAAGGCACGTAGGAAAATATTCTATGGGTATGAAACAGAGGCTGGGAATTGCTCAGGCTATTATGGAAGATCCGGGAATCTTGATCTTAGATGAGCCGATGAATGGACTGGATGATATAGGGGTGGAGCTGATCCGGAAGTTACTGCTGAATCTTAAAGAGGAAGGAAAGCTGATCCTTTTGGCAAGCCACTATAAAGAGGATATAGAATATTTGTGCGACGAGGTGTTTCGTTTTGACGCTGGGGTATTGGAAAAGGTAGAGGGGTGAATGTTTTTTTCATATATCAGACGTTTCGGAAGAATGAGAAAATGGAACAAAATTTTCATTTTCTAATATAACGAAATTTTAATTTCTTTTTAACACAACCATGGTCGCGGCAAAATGAAAAACATCTTACAATACGAATGAAAAAAGAAACCAATAAAGAGGTTGGAGGTAGAGTAAGATGGAATTATCAAAGAGACCGGCTGCAACGCAGTCTCAGAAACTGATGGTCTTTGTGCTGACTATGGCGCTTTATGGGCTGGCCAGTTTGTTTACGGAACTGATCCCTAAATTTCAGGTGGGGTTTGTGGAATTTTCCGTGGAGTATTTTTTGTTCATCCCACTGACGCTGGCGATGCTGTTTGATCCCCTTTCTGCTGCGTTAGGAGCGGCTACAGGAGAACTGGTATTTAGCGAGATCATGCTGGGCCAGTTCGGAGGACTGGGTGAGCTGGAAAAATTTATAACGGTTACCATCGGCGTATACATTGCTGGACGTATGGTGAAAAATCCAGAAAACCGTAAGATGGTAGGGCTTGCTGCCCTGACCGGCACGGGGCTGCAGTTATTGATGGGAACGGTTATTGATATTTTGAAGGTTCAGTTTGCTGTGGAAGATTTTGAGGCGGTAGCCGGCCTGCCGGAAAGCGTATTTGCTACGGAGGGCTTTGCTTTCTTAAATGATCTCCTGTTCTCAGGTATCCTTTTCTGCCTGCTGCCTACTTTATTTCTGGTGCCGAAGCTGCACGGAAAAATAGAACCTCTCTTAGGCATGAGTCCCAGAGATGAGAAAACAGGTTTGGGAGAAATAAACGGAAAGCTTGTGCTTGGTGTAATCGTGGCCTTTATTGTGGCTGTCTGTGCGGAACTCCTTGCTACCAGCGGAACTCCTCTGATCGAATGGGAAGCAGGATGGGCGGAAAGCAAAACGGCGATTGCTGTGGGAATGGTAGCAGCAGCTATAGTGGCGGTTATCGTTTTAATGGCTTTAAAGGCTAAGGCGGGAAAGGAAGAGGCGCAGCAGCAATGAACATTATTGAGATAGAAGGCTTGACCTATTCCTATCCTGCTGCAAAAGATCCTATCCTGAAAAACATTTTTCTACAGGTGGAAAAAGGGGATTTCCTGGCAATTGTTGGTAACAACGGATGCGGGAAATCCACTTTTTGTAAAACATTAAACGGCCTTATTCCTCATTTTATTACAGGAGACTTTTCGGGAAAAGTGACAGTGGGCGGAATAGATACCTTAAAGGCGGATGTAGGTACTCTTGCCTGCAAGGCGGGGTATGTATACCAGGATTTTGAAAATCAGATCGTAAGACCGACAGTTTTAGACGATGCTTCCTATGCCTGTCTGAATTATGCTATGGAGGATTATAAAGAAAGAGGGAGGGAGGCCATTTCTCTTTGCGGTTTAAGCGGACGGGAAAATGATTATGTATGGCAGCTTTCCGGGGGACAGACTCATCTTCTGGCTCTGGCGGGCGCGATCTCTCTGCGGCCGGATATCCTTATTCTGGATGAACCCATAGCCCAGCTGGATCCGGGACATGCAGACAAAATCTATGAAGTGCTGCGGGATCTAAATGAAAACCATGGGAAAACAATCATTGTAATAGAACACCACACAGAGTATATAGCAGACTACTGTAAGCATGTAATGCTCATGAGGGACGGAAATATTGCCTGGAAGCTTCCCGCCAGGGAGGCTCTTAACCGGGTGGAGGAATTACAGGCCAGCAATATTTTTCCTCCCCAGGTGACCATAGCCGCGTATCAGATGAAACAGGACGGAAGGCTGCCGGAAGACGAAGTTCTGCCCGCTACAGTGGAAGAAGGAAAAGAAAACTTCCGCAAGCTTAAGTTCCACCCTTTCACAAGCTCCGTAAATAAAAAGAGCTGTGAGAAAACGGAAGAGGCGATAGCTTTTAAAGACGTCTCTGTGGCATATCCCACGGTAAAAGGAGAAGACAGGGTGGTATTTGACCATTTAGATCTGGATATAAAAAAAGGGGAAAAGATAGCTCTGATCGGCTCTAATGGCGCGGGAAAGTCTACTTTGATGAAGCTTGCGGTAGGACTTTTAAAGCCCGGAAAGGGAGAGGTACTGCTGGACGGAGAAAAAATCGGAAAAAGAAAAGCAGAAGATCTGTCAAGAAAAATTTCCCTTGTATATCAGAATCCAGAGGAAATGTTTATTAAGGATTCTATAAGAGGGGATATTGCTTATGCCATGCAGGTACGGGGCATGGATAAGGCGGAGGAGAGAACGGACGAGCTTCTTGCCCGCTTTCGTCTGACAAACCTGCAGAAGCGGGACGGCAGGCTGTTATCAGGAGGACAAATGCGCCGTGCAAGCCTTGCGATCGGGATTGCTCTTAATCCGGGCATCTTGCTTTTAGATGAGCCTACGGCAAATCTGGACATCGCTACCAGAAAAGAGATTATGAGGACGCTGGAGGATATGAAGGAGATAACGGAGACAGTAGTGATCGCCACCCACGACATGCAGCTTGTCTGCGAGTGGGCAGAGCGCATTGTGGTTCTTTGTAAAGGCAGGGTGGCGGCAGATGGAACCAGGGATGAAATATTCGGGAATAAGGAATTGGCGGAAATGGTGGGAATCCGGCCTCCTGAGATTTTTTCCATGGGACAGGCACTGGATAAACGGGCGTTTTGTTACACAGTGGATGAATTTTTACAAAGTTTTAAGGAGGCATAAGGATGGAAGCGAAAAAGAAACTTTCAGAAAATATCCTTGATAAATTTTCCATAGATTTTCTTCGGAATCAGGTGCTGAAAAATGCATATGGAAACGATGATACCCTGATCGCGCAGATGGATCCAAGGATTTTACTTATGTGGTATCTGTTTATGGGGCTGGTTCCCTGGTTTGTAAATGATCTATGGTTCTTAATGGCCTGTTTTCTTCTGGTGATGGTGACCACCAGACTTGCCAGAGTGGCAGGGCTTGTACTTTTCCTCTTTATAATAGGTGTGTTCAGCCAGACGGGATATCTGCTGGTGGTCTCTCTTCTTTTCGGAGGAAATGGGGAGACGGTCCTGCCTTTATTGATACTTACCTTAAAGGTAGCGACCTGTTCTTTAGCTTCTATAACTGTATTTTCCGGGCTTGATCCGGACCGGCTTTCCAATGGGCTTATGTGGTACGGGTGTCCGGAGAGGCTCTCTTTTTCAATATCCTATGCTTACCGGGTACTCCCTATGCTGATGGAGGAATTTCAGAACATCCTTCTGTCTTTCCGTATGCGGGGAAATCCTCCGGCTCATGAGAACATTCCAGGAAAAGTACGGTATTTGCTTTATCAGGTAAAAGTGATCATGCATGCTTTTTATCCGCTTATGCTCAATACTGCCAAGCGTTCCCGCACTACGGTGGAAGCCCTTGAGATCAAGGGATACCGTTATGCGGCGGTAAATAAATCAGTGAAAAAATTAAAGCTTGCTTCCTTAAAGATCACTTATAATGATCTGCTGTTTTTAGCGCTTTCCTTTCTGTGGATTGCGTTGTCCATACTGGTATCAACATTATTTTAGAAAAGAGGGATCGGATTGAAACTGGATTTTCATACACATGGAAAACTGGCTAAACGGCTGCCGTTTTCCACAGAATATACAGACTGGCTGTTTGAAGAGGCAAAAAGAGCAGGATTAGATGCGCTGTGTTTGACGGAGCATTTTAATACGCTGCAGTTCGAGGAGGTTTATGGCTATCTTATAGAAAAATGCAGACGGGAAGGAGATACGCTGGTGCTGGAAAACGGTCTTCGCATTTTTCCGGGCATGGAAACAGATATTGCAGAGGGAGGGCATATTTTAAGCCTGGGAAGCGCGGAAACGATCCTGGAGTTAAACCAGCGTCTGGCGCCCCATAAAATACCGGGAAAATTTCTTCCTTTTAAAGAATTAATGGATCTTTTCAGGGAATATGACGTTTATGTGGGAGCGGCCCATCCTTTCCGGGAAGGCGGGCATATACCGGAGCTTCCGGAAGATCAGCTCGGGCGCCTTGATTTTATCGATTTAAATGGAAAAGACGTGGCAGAAGACTTAGAGGGGACGAAGATCCGTACTTATGAAATGGGAAATAAAATTACGAAACCTGTGATTGGAGGAAGCGATACCCATCAGGCAGTACAGTATGGGTGTATTTATACAGATTTTGATGAAGAAGTAGTGACATTTCAGGAACTTTATAGGAAAATGATAACAGGAGCATATTATATAGTGATTTCTCCTATGGCATCCTTTCAGGTAAGAACAGCAGGCATCCTGAAAAGAGCTTTAAAAGAAATCCATGCTTTAGGAGGAGATTATGTGTCCGTTTTGACAGGAAACGGAGCTTCCCGATTTACCTTGATGCCAGGGCAGGCAGGCCGGGAAGGGGGAGATTTTGGAAGTAAATCTTCGAATTTATCATTATTGACGCAGTAAATGCGTCAGAAGGAGGAAAAAATGCAGCTGCATTTACCGAATATGCCGGAACAAATTACAAAGTCAGAATCGAAAATACTGGATTACATTTACAATAATACAGACGAATTTTTATTTTCCTCTATAGGAGCGGTAAGTAAAAAGCTGGGTGTATCAGGTACTACGATATCCAGATTCGTACGGCATGTAGGATGTGAAGATTATAAAGAATTAAAGAAATATATTGCAGACCAGAGCATGTCAGAAGGACCGGCAGCAAAAATAATAGAGACCCTGCGTTCTGACCGGAATTTTACCGCGGAAAACTGGATCATACGCCAGCAGATGTATCTTCAAAAAACCTTGGAGGGTTTGGATGAAGAGGAGTTTCAAAAGGCAGTGACGGCTCTTTTAAGCGCCCATAGGGTATTTATCCATGCAAAGAGCGCCTCGGCCGCTTTGGGAAAGCTGCTGATGTTCCGCCTGAGAAGATTAGGAATAGAAGCAGTCCTCTTGCCTTCCGGCGGTTCAGAGATGCTGGAAGGGCTGGTGAATGTAAAAAAAGAGGATCTTGTGGTTCTATTTAGTTTCGCTAAGGTGTCGAAAGAAGGAAAAATAATCCTCCGGCATCAAAAAAAGATAGGATACCGTACGATCGCCTTTTGCAGCCGCACCTTTATTCCTAAAGAGGAGCAGGCGGATATCCAGCTTTTTGTGTACCGGGGAGAACCTAATGAATATCATTCTATGACCTGTCCCGCCGCTGTAGTGGACGCATTAGTAGTAGCGGTATCAGAACAAATGGGAAGTGAATCCGTCCTCCGCCTCAGCAGCCTTCATGAAATGAAAAAGCAATATGCTCCGGACCGTTGAGGCGGGGCTGGAAGATAATGTTTCAATAGATTAGATGTGTCTACTCGTTATAATACCCATAGATCATCCGGCTGTTTGCCGCGATGCTTGCCTGGGCGGCGGCAGTGTCGGTTAAATTCTGGGACATGAAACAGATCACCAGGTCTATGCCGTTGGCGGTATCATAAACAATGCCTGCATCGTTTTCCACTGTGTCAAGCTCTCCGGTCTTGTTTGCCACATGGACGCCATCGGGCATTTGGGCCGGAATCTTATTCTGCCGTGTCTGCATACGCAGGAGATAATACATGTTTTCTGCATGAGAGAGCGTGGAATCTGTGGCAGAGCCGTTATTCAGCTGATATATTTCTTTTAAAAATTTTCCGCAGTCCTTTACGGAGGTTAAGTTATCCCCATTTTCCGCGCTGGCAAGGAGCATCCTTCCCATGGAGGTTTCTGTGTAGCCGTGTGTCTGGCAGAAGGAGTTGACCCGTGCCATGCCGTTTTCATCGCTGCCGTTTCCAAGGTAATTTACCAAAGTGTTGGCGGCATCGTTGTCACTTACCGTGATCATGGAATTTAAGAGAGAATCCAGAGTATCTTTGGAATACTGGGCGGTAAGAGTTTCGTAATCTTCATACACCGCGCCCATGATAAAAAGCTTGATCAGGCTTGCCGCCTGCATGGGCTGGTCGTTAATGGAGCCTTCCGTATTTTTCAGCAGGTTGCATACATATACGGACCAGGTGCCGTTATCCGAAGGGAGAAGTCCGTTGATCTGAGAGAGAAGATTATCCATGCTGTCATCGGTATTGTCAGTAAAGGTCTGGCTGCCGGAAGAGGGGGAAATGGTTCCTTCTTCCTGGGGCTGCTCCTGTGCTTCAGAAGCCTCCTGCTGGGAGATTTGATTTTCCAGATTTTCCAGTTCGTTTGCTTTTTGGCTCATGGCAGAGGCGGAATCGGAGATTTCCTGGACGGTATCCTGCAGATCAGAAACTCTTGCCTGCAAAGAGGCAAGTCTGTCCAGAGAAAGGAAGGTCAAAGCGCCTAAGGCCACTAATGCTATGGCAAGGACGGCAATGACTATATAGGGAAAGATGGATCTTTTGGGTTCATTCGTATTTTCGGGCTGCTTTGGTTCTGATTCATAACTGCTCATTTAAAAACTCCTTCCTATTTAAAACAGATATCCCGCGGGACTGTCTCTGGCTCAGGAAAAATAGGCGTCAATGCCATTGGCGATACCTTCGGCCATAGTTTCCTGAAATGCCTGGTCATTCATCTGGCGGTCATCGTTTTCGTTCGTCATAAAACCCATCTCCAGGATCGTCACTGGGACGGTGCTCCAGTTGATACCGGACATGTTGTCATAATATTGTACTCCCAGATTGGCAAAGCCTGTGGCAGCGCAGTAGCTGTCAAGAACAGACTGGGACAGGCGTACGGATTCAGGGGAAAGCTGGGAGACATAAGGGTTGCTCTCCGAGGGTGCCATGGCCAGCGCTCCGGAGGCAGTGTGGGAGTCCTCGCCGTTGGCATGGATGCGGACATAAATTTCCGCTCCCTGTTCCGCTGCATATTGGGCGCGTTCCATGTTGCTGATGGCCGTATCGTTATCTGTCCTTGTCATGACTACCTGATACCCTCTCTCCTCCAAAATATCCTGTAATTTAAGAGAAACTTCCAGGTTAAGCTGATACTCTGGAATGCCGGTATAGCTTCCCTGGGTCCCTGTGGAGGACTTGGCTTTCGTCTCGCTGGCTCCCGGGCCTATGGGCTCCTGGGCGCTCATGTCAATGTCTGAGCTTTGGTGTCCCGGATCGATGCCTACGATATGTCCGTTAGAGGCAGCGGCCGTGGGGCTGAAAATAGAAGGTTTGGTATTCTGGGCCTCTTCTGTGGGAGCACGCTCGCGGCTTTGTTCCTGAGAGGTGTTTTTCTGCTTTTCTATCAGATAATTCAAGGTTTCCTGTCTTGAATCGACTGCGTTTGTGAGTATTTCTTCATCTTCTTTTAATTCCTGGCGTTTTTCCTCTATTGGTTCCATCGCTTTTTCTAAATCGTTTTCTGTAATAAGGATCTGCTGATAAGTATTATAACTGAAAAAGAACAGCGCGGCGATGAAAAGGAGGCCGGTCAGGGAAAGAAGGAAGACCATGATACTGGGCTTTTTCTTCAAAAGAGTCACATCCTTTCTACTGACAGCTTTATTATGACATATTATAATGAAAGAACTGTAAAAAAGCAATGAAAGGCGAAAAAACAGGTAAAATTCCCGTTAAATGCCTTGACAGGCTTTGCGGAACAGGATATAATGAGCAAGCGTGCAAAAGCAACGCTGCTTTTGGTGCGCAAAAATACGACAATAGCAACCGCAAGGCCCCATAGAAGACTATGGAGAAAAAAATCGGGAGGTGAAATGGAATGCCAACATTCAACCAGTTAGTAAGAAAGGGACGCCAGACCGCTGTTAAGAAATCTACAGCACCGGCTCTGCAGAGAACCTATAACTCTTTAAGAAAGAAAGCAGTAGCACAGTCTGCACCACAGAAACGTGGCGTGTGTACAGCTGTTAAGACAGCTACACCGAAGAAGCCTAACTCTGCTCTTAGAAAGATCGCCAGAGTTCGTCTTTCCAACGGCATCGAAGTAACAAGCTATATTCCAGGAGAGGGACATAACCTTCAGGAGCACAGCGTTGTTCTGATCCGTGGAGGAAGGGTTAAGGACTTACCTGGTACCAGATACCACATCATCAGAGGTACCCTGGATACCGCAGGCGTAGCCAACAGAAAACAGGCCAGCTCCAAATACGGCGCTAAGAGACCAAAGAAAAAATAAAGTAAATTTCGCAGTGTAACGGAGAAATTTACGCTACTCATTGGACGCTTGCGGACAATGAGGTTCCCGTCGCAGTGTAACGGAGAAATTTACGCTGCTCATTGGACGCTTGCGGACAATGAGGTTCCCGCTTTTTATAAAAAGCAGGAAGAAGACAGATCAATCGAGAAATCACACATAACTATAAATTTGTACGGTATTCCATATACCCTGTCGGTTGCGGGTTAATATAGGACTTTACCAGTGCGAACACCTTAGTTTTTGAAGTGAGTACCGATGAGATAATCAAGATGATTAAGGAGGGAAGTAACGTGCCACGTAAAGGACATACTCAAAAAAGAGACGTTCTGGCAGACCCGCTGTACAATAACAAGGTGGTTACCAAACTTATCAATAACATCATGTTAGACGGTAAGAAAGGTGTAGCCCAGAAGATTGTATACGGTGCTTTCGCCAGAGTAGAAGAAAAGGCTGGAAAACCAGCACTTGAAGTATTCGAAGAGGCTATGAACAACATCATGCCCCTTCTGGAAGTAAAAGCAAGACGTATCGGCGGTGCTACTTACCAGGTACCTATCGAGGTAAGACCGGACAGACGTCAGGCGCTGGCTCTTCGCTGGCTGACCATGTTCTCCCGTAAAAGAGGAGAAAAGACCATGGAAGAAAGACTGGCTAACGAGCTTTTAGATGCAATGAACAATACAGGCGCATCTGTTAAGAGAAAAGAAGACATGCACAAGATGGCTGAGGCAAATAAAGCATTTGCTCACTATCGCTTCTAATTTGAGGAGGAAAAACCATTGGCTGGAAAAGAAGGTAGAGAATACCCATTAGAGAGAACCAGAAACATTGGTATTATGGCTCACATCGATGCTGGTAAGACAACTTTGACAGAACGTATCCTTTATTATACAGGTGTAAATTATAAGATCGGTGATACTCATGAAGGTACTGCTACCATGGACTGGATGGAACAGGAACAGGAGAGAGGTATCACGATCACTTCAGCCGCTACGACCTGCCATTGGACTCTGCAGGAAAAAGGAAAGGCAAAGCCAGGTGCTCTGGAACATCGTATCAATATCATTGATACCCCTGGACACGTTGACTTTACCGTAGAGGTTGAGCGTTCCCTGCGTGTACTGGACGGCGCTGTGGGCGTATTCTGCGCAAAGGGCGGAGTTGAGCCGCAGTCTGAAAATGTATGGCGTCAGGCTGACACCTATAACGTACCTCGTATGGCATTCATCAATAAGATGGATATCCTTGGTGCGGACTTTTACGGCGCTGTAGAACAGATCAAGACCCGTCTGGGAAAGAACGCGATCTGCTTACAGCTTCCGATTGGTAAAGAGGATGAATTTAAGGGAATCATCGATCTGTTTGAGATGCAGGCATATATCTATAATGACGATAAGGGTGAAGACATCTCTATCGTAGATATTCCGGATGAAATGAAGGATGATGCTGAGCTTTACCATACAGAGCTTGTAGAAAAGATCTGTGAGCTGGACGATGACCTGATGATGGAATATCTGGAAGGGGAAGAGCCCAGCGTTGACAGAATGAAAGCAGTATTAAGGAAAGCTACCTGCGAGTGTGCAGCAATTCCTGTATGCTGCGGAAGCGCTTACAGAAACAAAGGCGTACAGAAACTTCTGGATGCAATCCTTGAGTATATGCCGGCACCTACAGATATCCCTGCTATCGAAGGCGTGGATATGGACGGCAACGAGATTGTAAGACATTCTTCTGATGAAGAACCGTTCTCAGCACTTGCATTCAAGATTATGACAGACCCATTCGTTGGTAAACTTGCATATTTCCGTGTATACTCCGGTACAATGAATTCTGGTTCTTATGTATTAAACGCTACTAAGAACAAGAAGGAACGTGTCGGACGTATCCTCCAGATGCATGCGAATAAACGTATGGAGCTGGATAAAGTATATTCCGGTGATATTGCTGCAGCAATTGGTTTTAAATTCACCACAACTGGTGATACTATCTGTGACGAGCAGCATCCGGTAATCCTGGAATCCATGGAATTCCCGGAACCAGTTATTGAGCTGGCTATTGAGCCAAAGACAAAAGCAGGACAGGGCAAACTTGGCGAAGCACTTTCCAAATTGGCTGAGGAAGACCCAACATTCCGCGCACATACAAATCAGGAAACAGGACAGACCATCATCGCTGGTATGGGTGAGCTGCACCTGGAGATCATTGTTGACCGTCTCCTTCGTGAGTTTAAGGTAGAGGCTAACGTAGGTGCTCCGCAGGTTGCTTATAAAGAAACTATCACCAAGGCTGTGGATGTGGACAGCAAGTATGCAAAACAGTCCGGTGGTCGTGGACAGTATGGTCACTGTAAAGTTAAATTTGAGCCTATGGACGCTAACGGAGAAGAACTTTATAAGTTTGAATCCACTGTTGTCGGTGGTGCTATTCCGAAGGAATACATTCCGGCAGTAGGCGAAGGTATTGAAGAGGCTATGAGAGCAGGTATCCTTGGCGGATATCCGGTAGTCGGCGTACATGCAAATGTATACGATGGTTCTTACCATGAAGTCGACTCTTCTGAAATGGCATTCCATATTGCAGGTTCTCTTGCTTTCAAGGATGCGATGCAGAAGGCTGCCCCGATTCTTCTTGAGCCGATCATGAGAGTCGAGGTTACCACACCGGAGGATTACATGGGTGATGTTATCGGTGATATCAACTCCCGTCGCGGACGTATCGAAGGTATGGATGACATTGGAGGCGGTAAGATGATCCGTGGATTCGTTCCGCTGTCTGAGATGTTCGGATATGCTACAGAC
>DWYZ01000104.1 GCA_019118425.1 Candidatus Blautia faecavium
ATGGAAAAACGTGGAAAATGGAGCATATAGGCGCTTATCTTTCAGGTGGCAGGAGCAAGGAAATTTTATTTTTGATGCAATAAAAACCGCCTCTCGTGCATTATATAAATAGAGGGAGAAAATGCCAGAAAAAGGAAAATCAGCTGCTTATATGATAGATACTGCTGGATAAAAGCAAAAGATCTACGAAAGGAGAGGATTTTATGAAGAGAAAAAAGGCACAGGCGTTGCTGCTCGCGGGGATTTTATGCGTGGGCATGGTAACGGCAGTATCCGGAGCAGGATTCCAGGACGGCACAGGCCAGGAGACGGCAGGAGATTTAACTGAGGAAGACACGCAGACATCCGCTGATGGGCAGGAGGATGTACCGATGGACAGTACAGAAAAAGAGCTGTTTACGGATGCGGAACAGGAGGAAGGATATACTCCAGACAGCGGGGAGCTCTCAGTATTTACAGACGGGGCAGAGGAAGAACCGGAGCTTTTTTCTGCGGATGAGGATGAAAGCTCATCAGGAACAGAGGAAGGGACAGAAGGCCTGGAATATGAATACATAGAGGAGACGGACAGCTACCGGGTGGTAAAAGGCGTGGATGTAGAAAGAGTAGACATTCCTGCTTCTTACCAGGGAAAATATGTGACAGAGATAGGGGAAGAAGCCTTTGCGGGCTGTAAAAATCTAAAAGATGTTTACATCTATAACTTATATGAAACGGTGACTATCCGGGAAAGGGCTTTCGAAAGCTGTTCTAGTTTAAAATGGTTAACTATTTGGGGGGGAGCTGTTATAGAAAGCAATGCATTTCGTGACTGCCCTGAATTAGGTTGGCTAAATGCTTCTTATGGAGATATCTGATATTGGGAAAATAATTTTGCGGAAGATGCTTTTGATCCCGACACGAAGCTGATTGTTTCTTGTGAAGCATCATTAACACCACCAGAAAATAATCAGTACTTATTATATATTATAGACAGTCATCCTACAGATAACATAGACGGGGTTTCATATTATGTACTTCTAGGTAAGCAGGATGGTAAAATTTGGGAAGAAACCTGTATAATTTCTTATGATGATACAAAAGAGAGTATCAACCTGAGTAATTGGGCACATGTTATATGGCGCCGAGCATTTGAAGGATCAGAAAATCTTAAGGAAGTTAATCTGGATACAGGAGACCTTGTCCAGATCGCAGAAAAAGCCTTTTCCGGGTGCACGAACCTGGAGCGGGTGATCATCCCGGACACGGTACAGGAGATCGCGGACAATGCCTTCGAGAACTGCCCGAAGCTTACCCTGTACGTGACGGAAGGTTCTTACGCGGAACAGTATGCCATAGAACATCAGATCCCCTACGAATATACCCCTACGGCACCCGAGATTGAAAAGATCACCGTAAATAAAAACATGGTCACTATCCAGTTCAGCGAATTCACCGGGGATATGTACTACTGTGTGCTTGGAACAGGGAAAACGGATGACGGTGTGCCGGTTCGTTCCGGAAACAGCGGGAGGATCGCTGTCAGCCAGACCGATAACCAGGTAACCTTCCGGAACGTAGCCCAGGGTAACTATTACATCGGCGCCAGGGCGCTGAGTTTGGACGGGGATGCTAAGGTCTATAGTAAATGGTCCGGCCTTGGGGAAGCGGAGATCACGGTAACTACGCCGGAGAGGCCATCTATCTTATCCATCACCCAGTCCGGGAACCGCCTGAGGGTAGTTCCGTCTATCCCTGATGGGGCAGACGGGTATATCGTGACGGTAGGCTGCGGGACGACCAAGAATGACAGTTCCACAGCGGCGGCAGCCGTCCCCTCCCAGAAAGCGGGATCTAGGACCGTGAGTGGGACCGGGGCCGTGACGCTAAGGAACGCTAAGCCGGGTACATATTATATAGGCATCCAGACCTTTATCCGCAGCAGCGACGGGAGCAAAACCTACAGCCAGTGGTCGCCGCTGAAGAGGTTCACAGTCAAATAAAAGATGTCAGAAAAGCAGGGAAAAACGCCCTGCTTTTCTCATACCCGGATATGGCCTGACCGGGTATCTCTTATTTTCACAGGCTAAGAAGGAAAAAAATAGCCGCCACTACTGCTAATAGTGACGGCTGCCCGTTAGAGCTGTAACTTTACTATTCGGGATAGACCTTTTATTTCCACGAGCAACGAGCCAAGCGGACATGCTTGCATGTCCATTTGGCAACTGCCGCGAGGAACGCTATGTGCCAGCGGCACATGTTTAGCGCCGACCGAAGCAGAGCGTAGACCAAATACCCCGCAGCTCTGCTGCATTACAAATTTGATGCTCCGTAGCTTGCTGTGGGGTTTTTGACTCATATATGAAATTTACACTTGCTGCCGATGCTCCATTTCTTTAACAAATGTCCGCGCTATCTCCAGGTCGTCTTGGGCTGGCAAATCTTGAAGAAGACTGCAAAGCCTTTGGGTGTATTCTTTATCAAGATTTAGATATTTTGCCACCGCATCGGGTGATACCCCTTCCTGCATTTTTTTTCGCAGAATACCTGTTATTGTTGCATAGTATCCTTCTGTATGGCCTTGGGACACTCCATCCTCAAAGATCATTTGTCCTAGTTTTGTCATCTTCATTACCCCCTTTATTATTTCCATCTCTTTGGAATTTAAAAATTTGTCCGCCAATACATAAAGAACGGACACCAGTGTTTCTTTTTCTTCATAAGAGAGAGCGGTGCTGTCCTGTATAATCTTAAGAGCAGCCTTTATCCGTTTATATTGACTGATACTTCCGCCCATGATAGGACACAGCGCCAGCTGTATAAAATCCTCCCTTGTTAAAGGCTCTCTCCTGCTTCGTTTCGTCATTAGTGTTTTGAGCAGCACTTCCGCGTCTCTGTCTCCCAGGCAGATTGGAATTACCTGATAGGTATTAAATCCAGCCTGAATCCTGCTCTTAGGATTTTTTACTTTTGCAGAACAGACTACATAGGTCATGATGTCCACGTTATATTGATAGCTTGCCAATGCCTCATAAGCCCGGAAACGTTTTAGGTCTTTTTCGTCAATATCTTCGCTCGTAAATTCCATATGTCTCCAGGTTCCGTCCTCCATGACGTAATTATAGTCCTGGTAAAGGTTGCTCACCTTTATATCCGCCAGTTCCGTGGGCGCGGCATATACCATCCTGCCAGGGATCCCGTAAAATGCCAGGAGTTCTTTTCCAAAAAATATACTGCTTTTTTCTGGGCTATGTCTTCATTGTGAAAGACCAGAGAAGTAAGATTCACTTTATTCTTATGCCACTTTTCTTCTGTATGTTGCTCTTCTTTTGTATTTCTGGCTGCAACCGTTTTCTGATTTTCTGTGAAATGCTGTGCTTTTTTAAGATGTGTTTGTTTTTCTGGCTGTTTGTTTTCATCCATATAGTGTCCTTTCCGCAGGAAACACTATAAAGAGAAATATTCCAACTTAACTATAGCAAATTTTGTTCTGTCAGGCAACAATTTCCTGCTTATAATTAAATTTTATAGATATAAACGGGGATTTTTTGAAAAAATAAATTTCGATGTGTCAAAAGAAAGTAAAACAGGCCATTCAAAATAAGCCGGATGTTTTCTCAAGATAGTTTCGTTGTTTGACAGAGGAACTGCGCCGAAGAAAGATACGGCAGAGATAGAAAATTGCCTGAATGATTCCTGTTGGATTATAGTTTAATAGATTTTTTCGTAAAATACAATACATATTTCAACTTATAAAAGTTCTCCAAAACAAAGGGACTGTCGCATGAGTGAACTGTCCCTTTGTTTAACCTTACGGAACAGTCTCTTTCTTGTTTGTTAAAAGACGCTCGCCGCCGCCTGCAAAAATATAAAATATCCCCCAAAAAACCACAGTTTTTATTGTGTTTAGGAAAGGTAAAGTATATAATAAAAACGTAATGAAAATGTCACGAAACTGCATAAAAAATGTAAAGATTCCCCTTGATGATCTGCACTGGGTTTGGTATAAAAGCAAACGTGCATTTCGGCTCCAACAAGTGGAAATCGTGGGTATAAAAGATGCGGTTTTGTGGCAGGCGATCCGTATCCTGCGGAGAGATTCGCTGAGAACATATGGGATTTTGCTTTCCCTTCGGGATCTTCCCGGAGAGATCTGTTTTTTTCTCTGCCCAAAGGGCAACGCATCTTCTCATACTGGCAAATAAGTGGGTAAAAGCTATGTACACAAAGCCCGCCCTGCAGGATATGGATATTAAGCTATGTGGCTGTACTTCCCGACGGCATAAGGGAAAGAAGGTAATTAAAATGAAAGGAAAAAGAATAATAACCGGATTATTGGCAGGAATTCTCGCGCTTCCTATGCCCTGTACAGGCGCGGCAGCGGCTGATTTTTCAGATGGAAAAACCCAGGAAGTCTTAACCCAGGAAGGCCTGCTTCCCGGCGAAGAAGAGAAGGTTAAAAACGGAGAAGGAGACGCTTCCCTGTTTTCTTCAGGAGAAAACAGCGTGCCAGAAGAAGTTGATCCAGGAAAAGAGGCGGAGGATATCGAAACCTTCTCAGATGGAGAAATACAAGAAACAGTAGACATAGACAATGTAATATATTGCTACAATGCAGATACGGACAGCTATTATGTGCAGTCCGTATTCAGCACTTTGGGAAATACCATCACCCTTCGAGACGAACTTTATGGAAAAAAGGTGACGGAGATCGGAAGAAAAATTTTTGATATCTCCTTTCAAGAACCTCCGGAGCCTTATATCGTGGTGGGGGAATTGATCATTCCCGATACGGTTACGAAAATTGCCCAGGAAGCCTTTGCGGATGGGGATATGATCTCTATGGAAATTCCTGACAGCGTGACCGAAATAGGAAGGGGCGCCTTTGATGATTGTGAGGAACTGCGCTCCCTTTATTTTCCGGCGGGGACTAAGGTGTTCCCGACAGGATTATTTAAAAATTGTCTGAAGCTGGATACGATCCGGATCGGAAATGGAGTGACCAAGATTGAAGACTGGGCCATGCAAGGCTGTCCGGCTCTTCGGGAGGTGCACATTCCGAAAAGTGTGACAGAAATTGGAGAAAATATTTTCAGTGAAGGCGCGGACGTTGTCATCTGGGGCGAAGAAGGATCCTATGCCCAGGAATATGCAGCGGCCCGGGGAATTCCTTTTATGAAAGAAGGGACAGACGTTTCGGATGTTTCCCAAGAGGTATGGATCGATGGGGTCCGCTATAGTTACCAGGAAGATACGGACGCCTACTGGGTAACGGGATTTAACGGAAATATCTCTTCGGAAGTCTCCCTCCAGGCTCAGGTAGAGGAAAAATCTGTTTCCCGTATTGCAGAGGAAGTATTTAGGAAATGCTCCCGGCTGGAAAAAATACATATTCCAGGAACGATAAAGGAAATAGGAGCGGAGGCCTTTGCCCAGTGTCTGAATCTGACAGAAGTTACCATGGAAGACGGTGTGCAGACGCTTGGGGAAAAGGTATTTGACGGCTGCAGGAAGCTGGCAGCTATATCTATGCCGGACAGTATCCTTTCTATAGGAGAAAGCGGCTTTTCTTACTGTGTGGGCCTAAAGGAGATAAAGCTGCCCCAAGGGCTTAAAAGGATTGAGAATTCTCTGTTTTGGAATGCGGCAATGGAGGGGACGCTTACTTTGCCGGAGGGAGTTGAGAGCATAGGCGAGGCCGGCTTTTCGTATTTTTCCTGTAAGGAAATCCGCATGCCGGATACCTTAAAGACGATAGAAAAGTCAGCGTTTCTTTGTGCGGAAATAGAAGGACTGGAAATTCCGGATTCTGTCACAAGTGTGGGTTAAAATGCATTTATGGGAAGCACGCTTAAAACCCTTACTTTAGGCAGGGGAATCTCCTCTGTACGAATGGGTACGTTCCAAGACTGCCAGGAGCTGGAGGAGGTAGTCCTGCCGGAAGGGACAGTGGAGATTGGAAAATATGCTTTCCGGAATACAGGACTTTACCGGGTCTACGTTCCTGCCTCAGTAAAAAGGATACATAAGCAGGCCTTTGCAGAAAACAGCCGGCTCACCTTATTTGTTTCCGCCGGATCTTACGGGGAAAAATATGCCAAGGCAAGAGGGATTCCTTATGACAGCGGGGACATCCATAGTTCTGTTGTAGAAAAAAACGGAATCCAGTATCAGCTCCAGTCATCCACAAACACCTATATACTTACCAAGGCGTCGCAGAATGTCCAGGGTGAGATCGTAATTTCTGAGAAGATAAACGGGAAAAAAGTGACCGGAATTTTAGAAAGAGCTTTTTACCAGTGTGAAAAAGCGGAAGGGATAAAAATTCCGGATACAGTCGCCTCTATTGGCCAGTATGCCTTTGCCCACAGCGGGATTAAAAATGTCCGGCTTCCATCGAAGCTTACACGGATCGAGGCTTATACGTTTTTGAACGCACCGTTAGAGTCGGTTTCGATACCGGGCAAGGTGCGGTTTATAGGAGAAGGGGCCTTCAGCGGCTGTTACAGGCTCACACAGCTTAAGCTTCCGGATTCTGTGTCCTCTCTTGGAGAAAGTGCTTTTTCCAGTTGTTCAGCTTTAAAGACAGCGGATCTATCAGACAAGATAAAAACGATTCCCGCGCTGTGTTTTGAATATTGCAGAAAGCTGCGGAGGGTGGAGCTTCCTAAGAGCCTGGAAAGTATAGAAGATTCTGCGTTTTTAGCTTCCGGGCTTCGTTCTGTGGCCCTCCCTGATACGTTAAAGTTTATTGGAGAGGATGCGTTTAGCAGTTGTAGCGCGCTTACTGAGCTGACAATACCTGGAACAGTAAAGACTCTGGACAATGGCAGCTTCGATGGATGCACAAGACTGGAAAAAGTTGTCCTTGAGGACGGAATCGAACGCTTAGGCACAGTGTTTTATGCGTGCGGCAATCTAAAAGAAATTTATATTCCGGACAGTGTGTATTTCATCAGTGGATTAAAGTTGGCGGATGAGGGAAAGGTTTATGGAAATACAGGTTCGAAAGCCTGGTCCTACTGCAAGGAAAATGGGATTTCCTTTGTTTCCCAGGGGACGGCTGTTCTGGAGCGGCCGGTGATCCTTTGCAGTGTAAAAAGAGGAAATAATGTCCAGGCATCTTTAAAAGACAGATGTGATAATGCGGATTTTTACGATTATGTAATTTCAACAAGCCAGGATATCTCCGTGGAAAGCGCGGTTTTATACCGTAAGGAAAAAACAGAAAGTTTGGGATGGACGCTGAAAGGGCTGGATAAAGGCGCGTATTATATCAGGGCACGGTCAGGAAGAAATCTGGAAGACGGAACCATAGAATACAGCCCTTGGTCAGAGGCAAAAAGAGCGGTTGTTTCCATCCAGGCGCCGGATGTACCGGAAATACAGAGCGTAAAGGTAAGTGGTTCAGAGGTTACGGTAACTTTAAAAGAAACGGCCGGATCGGAAGGCTATGGAATTGTCCTTGCGGCAGAATGCCTGATCGATCCCAGCCAGGAGCTGATGGAACCGGATGAAATCGTTTATGCTTCTGTGAATAACAAATCTGCCGTCTATGTTTTTAAAGAGGTTAAAAGGGGCAGCTATAGACCATATGCCCGTTCCTATAAAAAGGGTACAGACGGGAAAAATGTATACAGCAGATGGAGCGTCTATGGAGAGTATATAAATGTAGGATATTAAGAAGGGTATGAAGAAAGAAAAGAGGGAAAACGTTGAATAAGAAAAAGTTATGCGCCCTTGTCTTAACAGGGGTTATGGCGGCGCAGGCACTGGGCAGCAGTGCCTACGGCGCTGCCTTTACGGATGGAACAGTACAGGATACATTTTCCGAGGAAGAGCAGAGCTTAAGCGAAGATGCAGGAAGTACCGGCGAACCGATCGCGGAGCCGACGCCTGCTGCGGCATTAACGGAAACGCCGGATAAGTCCGAAATTTTTAAAGGGCAGGAATCCGATGTCCAGAATGTCGAAGAAGTATTTTCGGATGGCGGGGAAGAAGACAAATTTACCAGCGGTCCGCAGGAGGATGAGGGGCAGACAGGAGCAGTTATTTCTGAGGACGGGGAAAAGGTATATTTGGACGGGATCAGGTATGAGTATATTCCGGAAACAGATAGTTATCGTGTAGTTGATGTTAGTGCCGGCGTTTCCGTTTCTGTTGTGCGGGCGGAAATCAACGGGAAAAAGGTAACGGAAATTGGTGAAGACATTTATCGAATAGAGTATGACGATCTGGACAGCGAGGACCTGGTATATGTTGTATGGGGAAATATTATAATTCCTGATACAGTAACAAAGCTGGCAGATCGGGCATTTGCAGGCGGAACCTGCACAGTTATAGATATTCCCGATAGCGTAACGCAGATAGGAAAGGAACTGTTTTACCGCTGCGCTGAACTTAGGTCGATACGCTTTCCGGCAGGAGTAAAGGTTTTTCCGCAGGGCCTTTTCAAGGAATGTAATCTTTTAGAAACCATTGAAATTTCTCCGGGAGTTACCGAGATTTCTGAAAATGCGATGAAAGGCTGCCCTAACCTTAAAAAAGTTTTTATTCCGTCAAGCGTAACCGCTATAGGAGAAAATTTATTCGAAGAAAGCGCACAGGTAAGTATCTACGGGGAAGAGGGGTCTTATGCGCAGAAATATGCTTTGGAACATCAGATTCCTTTTGTGGCGGAAGGCTCTGCGTCAGAAGCGGAAAATCCTGTGATCGATGGGGTATGCTATACCTACGATGCTGCTTCTGACAGCTATAAGGTCACAGGATTTAATCAGGATATTTCCGAAGAAGTGACTCTTTTGAATACAGTAAACGGGAAAAGCGTAACGGAGATAGGGGAGAATGCGTTTTATTACTGTCAGGCTGTAAAAAAAATAACAGTACCCGGAACCATAAAGAAAATAGGAAATAGTGCTTTTCACTATTGTACGAAATTGGAAGGGATCATACTGGAAGAGGGAGTAGAAAGCTTAGGAGACTATGTGTTTTGTTATGACTGGGCGTTGAAAGAAGTGAAACTTCCGGATACGGTTACTCAATTTGGCGCATGCTGTTTCCATGACTGCCGTCTGGATGGACTTTATCTTTCTAAAGGGCTGACGGAGATATCAGATTCTGGATTGGAAGGTCTGACCTTAAGCAGTGCCTTGACTATTCCCAATGGGGTAAGCAGGATAGGAACAGACGCTTTTTCTTACTTTTCCGGAACAGAAGTAATACTTCCTTCAACAGTAGAGATAATAGCTGACAGGGCATTTTACTTTGCAATGCTGAGCGAAGTAAATATTCCTGGTTCTGTGCAGGAGATCGGAGTAAGTGCTTTTGAAATGACGGATGTGGAGAAGCTTAATATACCGGATTCTGTAACAAGGCTGGGAAAAAATGTATTTCGGTACTGTAAAGCTGCTTCTATTACGCTGGGAAGAGGAATCAGGAGTATTCCGGAAGGAGCTTTTGAGGGAACTCGGGCAGAAGCATTGCTTATACCGGATTCTGTTGCTTCTATCTTTGGAAAAGCTTTTAGGGATACGAAGTTTTATCGTATATCCATTCCTGCGTCCGTAAGCTATATCAAAAAGGATGCGTTTTCTAAAAATGACTTTCTTACACTTTTTGTGAAAAAGAATTCCTTGGCGGAGCAGTATGCAAGGGCAATGAAAATTCCGTATGATAATGGATCTATTTACGCGTCTGTTGTGACTAAAGACGGGATACAATACCAATACAATTCAGGTTCCGGCACCTATGTCGTGTCCAAGTCTCTTCCTGATATTTCAGGAAAGGTAAAGATTGCCTCTGCAATCAATAAAAAGAAAGTAGTAGCGATCAAAGACAGTGCATTTGCAGGTCAGGAAAAGATTACAGAAATAAGTATCCCTAAAACTGTCACAAGCATTGGAAAGGATGCCTTTGCATACTGCGGAGTAAAAGAGATAAATATTCCTTCCTCAGTCACTGAGATTAAGGATAGTACTTTTAATAGCAGCTCTTTGGAAAAGATAGTAATCCCGGCTTCTGTAACAGCGATAAGGGCGGAGGCCTTTGTATACTGCCAATCTCTTAAAGAGGTTATTTTTCCAGACACATTAAAAACTTTGGGGAGAAGAAGTTTTTATCACTGTTCATCCTTGGAAGAAATTATTATTCCGGGAAGTGTAAAAACGGTTCCTTATGAATGCTTTGACAAGTGTACTTCACTGAAAAAAGTAGTTTTAAAGGATGGAGTAGAAGAGGTTGAGTCTTGGTTTGAGGGAAGTGAAAAAGTACTCCGGGAAATGCATATGACAGACAGTATACGGAAGACGCCAAGCCCCAAACGGTATATAAACTGTACCTTTTATGGCTTTTCGGGAACAAAGATTGAGGAGGCATGCAGGTATTATGATCGTCCGTTTGTTTCTGTTGGAATTTCAGTTTTTCGCAAGCCTGAGCTTACCGCAAAGATTTTTTCCGGAAATTCAGTTGAAGTTTATCAGAAGGACCGGGTGCGTTCGGCGGACTACTTTACATACGTTTTGACAAAAGATAAAAACTTTCCTGTAACCGGAAAATATCTTTATAAGGATAGGAAATATAAGGGAAGTGAGTCCTGTATTTTTGAAAATCTGGATAATGGAACATATTATGTTTTTGCACAGTCTGCTAGACGTAAATACAGCTATGCGCCCTCGGACAAAATGGAATACAGCGGCTGGTCCGCACCGGTAAAAGTACAGATAACCCAAAACCTTAACCCCTGCAAAATACAAAAAGTAACGGTGAAAGGAAATACGGTGACAGTAACTGTCAAGTCCGTTCCGGGAGCGGAAGGCTACGGCATAGTTCTTTCAGAGGACAGATCAAAAGACGGCTGCCAGAAGCTTTTAAAACCGCTAGGGATCAAGTATGGATCCAAGAACAACACTTCCACAACTTATACCTTTAAAAACGTAAAGCCAGGCGTCTACTGCGTCCTTGCCCGGGCTTATAAAAAGCTGGGAGGCGGTCAGACGGTCTATAGCAAATGGTCCGGTTATTCACGGATGATCAGTTTATAAAAGAGCCGCCTGCATTGTCCCAGGCATCTCGCCGGATTTCAGAAAAACGATAAAAGCATTGGAAGCAATAAGGGAAAAAGCCATCGGAGAGCTAAGCATGTATTTGCTTTCCGACGGCTTTTTTTACTGCGAATTGACAAAAAATTATCAATAGAAATTTTCTCCTTGCATTTTTAAAATTTTGTATGCTATAATCCTGGCTAAGTTAGCTTTAACTAACTAAAAGCACCAATAGCCATACATACTCCTGTATACGCCGTATGCGTGGCTGTTTTTTAATCAAATAGTTAGAAGAATCTAACAAAAAGAGAAAGGAGGAATCAGGATCAAAGAAAGATTTTTAACAGTGATATTAGCGGCTGTCCTTTTGGTGCTGGCGTTTATCTCCCTTTTTGTAGGAGTGATAGACATTGATCTTTCTTCGCTGCTTAGCGGCGAGATAGAAAAGTGGAATATTTTCCTTGCCTCAAGGCTCCCCAGGCTGCTGGCGCTCCTCTGTACCGGAGTGGGGATGAGCGTTGCCGGCTTGATCATGCAGCAGCTTTGTATGAATAAGTTTGTGTCTCCTACAACAGGAGCGACCATTTCTTCCGCGCAGTTTGGAATCCTGCTGGCGTTGCTGTTCATGCCCGGATCGACTCTTTGGAGCAGGGCGTTTTTTGCCTTTGCCACGGCTGTTCTCGGAACCTGGATCTTTGTATGGTTTATCCAAAGGATTCAGTTTAAAGACGTGGTAATGGTCCCGCTTGTGGGAATTATGTTTGGCAATGTGATCGGAGGGATCACCAATTATCTTGCCTACAAGTATGAAATGACCCAGGCCTTGTCTTCGTGGCTGGTAGGGCATTTCTCCCTGGTGGTAAGAGGAAAATATGAAATCGTTTATCTGGTGGTGCCGCTGGTGATACTGGCGTTTGTTTTTGCCAATCATTTTAACATTGTGGGAATGGGAAAGGATTTTTCGAAAAATCTTGGCGTTCACTATAATTTCGTTCTGCTTCTTGGTCTGACCATCGCGGCTATGATAACCGCTTCTATTGTGGTGGTAGTGGGGTCTATTTCCTATATCGGTCTTATTGTCCCCAATGTGGTGGCTATGTTTAAAGGAGATAAGATCAGGGGAACTTTAGTAGATACAGCTCTTTTCGGCGCTATTTTCGTGCTTGTGTGCGATATGATCGGAAGGGCGGTCATCGCGCCGTATGAACTTCCCATTGAACTGATCGTAGGAATTTTAGGAAGTATTATTTTTATTGTTCTCCTGCTGTACCGTCTGCAGTACGGCAGACGGTCCGTCAGACTGAAAGGCGCAGGGGTTTCAGGCTGTGCGGAGGCGGTTTCAAGTGTGGACGGAGGTGAAGGACCATGAACCGCAAAGCATATCGTATGAACATGCGGAAGCTTTTTATCATGGCGGCGCTGGCGGTTTTTATCGCGGCTGCCTATATGGTGGCGGATGTGAACTTTGAAAACCAAAAGCTGTTTGATTATGCTATGAAGATCAGGACGCCGAAGCTGATCGCCATGCTGATCACGGCCTTTGCCATAGGAGGGGCATCCATGGTGTTTCAGTCCATAATCAATAATACCATTGTAACGCCCTGCCTTCTGGGAATGAATTCTTTGTATACGCTGATCCATACGGCGGTAGTTTTCTTCGCCGGCTCTGGCAGCGTGCTGGCGGTAAATTCCAATGTGGCCTTTGGGGTAGACCTGATATTGATGGGGATCACAGCTACGATCATTTACAGCTATCTGTTTAAAAAGACAAAATACAACGTGCTGTATGTACTTCTGATCGGTACGGTGCTGACATCCTTTTTCTCCAGCATTCAGACCACCCTTACCCGCGTGATGGATCCGAACGAATACGACAGCCTTTTAAATACTCTCGTGGCAAGCTTTTCCAACATTAATTCTGAGATCATCGTGTTTTCTGTGATCGTCCTCGGGACAGTGGCCTTTGCGCTGAGAAAAGATCTGGCTCTTTTAAATGTGATCACTCTTGGAAAGGATCAGGCGATCAATCTGGGAGTGGATTATGACCGCTGTATCCGCAGGCTGCTCCTTGGGGTCACTCTTTTTATCGCTGTGGCTACGGCCATGGTGGGGCCCATTTCCTTTTTGGGTCTTATCATAGCCAATCTGGCCAGACAGCTTTTGAGAACCTACCGACATGGCCAATTGATCTTAGGGTCCGCCCTGTTCGGGATGGTGGTCCTGGTGGGGGGACAGTTTTTAGTGGAGCATGTTTTTGCCTACGCCATACCGGTGAGTGTGTTTATTACAGTAGGAGGAGGTATTTATTTCCTTTACCTTTTATTGACCAACAGGAGAGTATAGAAAATGTTCATAAAAAATTTGACAAAAAAATACGATGGAAAACCGGTGGTGGACGCGGTTTCTTTTGAAATCCCCAAAGGAAAGGTCCTTTCTCTCATCGGACCTAACGGAGCGGGAAAATCCACGGTGATGGGCATCATCTCCCGATTGATCGCCCGGGATGCGGGCTTGGTGGATTTCGAAGGAGAGGACATTAATAAATGGAAGAGCAAGGAGCTGGCGAAACGGCTGGCAATCCTTACCCAGACCAATAATATCCAGATGAAACTGACGGTACGGGAACTTGTGGCCTTTGGGCGATTCCCTTATTCAGGAGGAAGGATAACGCCGGAGGATAAAACTATTATTGACAAGGCTATCGCGTATATGGAACTGGAAGAATTTGAGGACCGGTTTATTGATGAGCTTTCCGGAGGACAGCGCCAGAGAGCCTATATCGCGATGGTGATCGCCCAGGATACGGAATACGTGCTTCTGGACGAGCCTACGAACAACCTGGATATTTATCATGCCACAAACATGATGAAGATCGTCCGCAGACTCTGCGAAGATCTGAGAAAAACAGTGGTCCTGGTCCTTCATGAGATCAATTACGCTGCTTTTTACTCAGATTATATCTGCGCGTTTGTGGACGGAAAAATAGCAAAATTCGGAACAGTCAAGGAGGTGATGACCAAGGAGAATCTGTCGGAAATCTATGGCGTCGATTTTCAGATACAGGAGATCGAAGGTAAGCCATTGGCAATTTACTATTAACCTGGAGCTGCGCAGAAAATGATAAATTTGTTTGCTGAACATAGTTTTTATAGTAAAAGACAACTAAATTTGTCTTTTACTATAACCCTCCGGGAGGATGCGCACGATTTTTGATAGGAAATATCTGCGTTTTACGCAGCAAAAATCGGCGCGGCAAATGTCATAATAAAAAGAATTATGACGTTTACTATAATAAGAAAAGGAGATTTTTATATGAAGAAAAGAGTATTGACCACTGCCTTATCCGCTGCATTTGTTCTTTCCCTTACCGCTGTAAACGGGCTTACCGTAAACGCGGCCGCAGAAGAAACAGCGGAAACTACGGAAGAAGCCGGAGGAGCACAGGAGGAAACTGCGGAAGAAACCGGCGGGACACAGGAAGAAACGGAAAAAGAGACCGGAAATACATCAGAGGAAACCACGGATGGGGAAGCCTCAGATACGATTACGATCACAAGCCTGAATGCAGGGGGAGAAGAAATAGAACTGGAGGTTCCCTATGATCCTCAGAGGATCGCCATTCTTGATATGGCGTGCCTGGATATCCTTGACAGCTTAGGAGTAGGAGACCGGGTAGTGGGAAGCGCTTCCACTTCTTTGGAATACCTTCAGGACTATGTGACAGATGAAGAGATAATAAACCTTGGAACCATTAAAGAGGCAGATATGGAAGCGGTTATGGAATGCGAACCGGACGTGATCTTTATCGGCGGGCGTTTATCTTCTGTGTACGATGATCTCAGTGAGATTGCTCCGGTAGTGTATCTGTCTACGGATACGGAAACGGGAGTAGTGGAAAGCGTGAGGAAAAACGCCTCTGCTATTGCGTCCATGTTCGGACTAGAGGAAAAGGTAGAAGAACTGATGGCTGGATTTGATGAACGGATTGGCGCGCTTGCTGATTTTGCAGAGGGAAAAAACGCGATTGTAGGAATGTGCACCAGCGGAAGTTTTAATGTGCTTGGAGAGGATGGGCGCTGCTCCATTATCAGCAAGGAAATCGGTTTTGAAAACGTGGGAGTAGATGCGGACATTGATACAGCCACCCATGGAAATGAAGCGTCCTTTGAATTTATCGTGGAAAAAAATCCGGAGTATATCTTCGTCATGGACAGAGACGCGGCGATCGGTACGGAAGGCGCCCAGCTTGCGCAGGATATCATGGAGAACGAGCTTGTGATGGGGACTGACGCTTATCAGAACGGCCAGATCGTATACCTGGAACATCCGGCAGTTTGGTATACCGCGGAAGGCGGTGTTCAGGCTCTTGACGTAATGCTGCAGGATCTGGAAGGAGCGCTTCTGACAGAATAAAGCCAGCGGCAAAGCTTTGCCCAAAAGAGAAAACCTATCCATTTTTTAAGACAAGCCGCCCCAGGCAGGATGAGAAACCAGACATCCGGCCTGGGGCGCAACGTTTTTCCGGCCAGGATTCATTTTTCTGTTGCGGGAAAAGGAAGGTTTATTATATAATAAGATATACATGTTCGCTTGATAACAGATTCAGGATGCTGTACAGTCCCGCTGCTTACAGGAAGTTTAAAGGATGGCACGGCACAGGGAGAAGTTATGAGGCAGGCAGAAATAGAGAATAAGAATCGGGGTGTACACTATGATTAAAAGAATTGGCATGCTGACAAGCGGCGGTGATTGTCAGGCACTGAACGCCACCATGCGAGGCGTGGTAAAAGGACTGACGAACTCTGTGGAAGAGCTTGAGGTTTACGGATTTGACGATGGATACAAAGGTTTGATCTATGGGAAATACCGTATGCTTACCTCAAAAGATTTTTCCGGCATCCTTACCCAGGGCGGAACGATCCTTGGAACTTCCAGACAGCCCTTTAAGCTTATGCGTGTGCCGGATGAAAAAGGCCTGGATAAGGTGGAAGCTATGAAGCAGACCTATTACAAGCTTTGCCTGGACTGCCTGGTGATCTTGGGAGGAAACGGAACGCAGAAAACAGCGAACCTTTTAAGAGAAGAAGGCCTGAATATCATCCATCTGCCGAAAACCATCGACAACGATATCTGGGGGACAGATATGACCTTTGGCTTCCAGAGTGCGGTAAATATTGCTACGAATGCCATTGACTGTATCCATACAACGGCTGCTTCCCACGGACGTGTATTTATCGTAGAGATCATGGGACATAAGGTAGGAAGCCTTACTCTTCACGCAGGCTTGGCCGGCGGTGCGGACATTATCCTGATTCCTGAGATCCCGTATGACATTAAGAAAGTTGCTGAAGCCATTAAGAAACGTGCGAAAGCAGGAAAGAGATTTACCATCCTCGCTGTTGCGGAAGGCGCCATCTCTAAAGAGGACGCGAAGCTTCCCAAGAAAAAATATAAAGAAAAGCTGGAAGAAAGAGCGAAGAAATATCCGTCTGTATCCTATGAGATCGCAGATCAGATTTTTAAAGAGACAGGAAGCGAGGTGCGCATCACTGTTCCGGGCCATACCCAAAGAGGCGGGGAGCCGTGCGCATATGACCGTGTACTTTCCACGAGGATCGGAGCTGGGGCTGCAGAGGCAATCCTGGACGAGGAATACGGCGTTATGATCGGTATCGTAAATAATAAGATTAAACGTGTACCCCTTGTAGAATGTGCAGGCAAGCTGAAGATGGTATCACCGAAAGACCAGACCGTAAGAGCGGCCAAACAGATTGGAATCAGCTTTGGTGACTGATAAAAAGAAAACAGGAAAATATATCCGCCGCGGGAATCTCTCCTGCGGCGGCTTGATGCATGGTAGGTATATTGCCTAATATAAACCACTTTAAATACCTTACTGTTTCGCTGAGAATATTTAAAGTGGGTTATACTAGAACAGGGGAGGAGACTTTACATGAGCTATACTGCTTTATACCGAAAATTCCGGCCGGATAACTTTAGGGATGTAAAAGGCCAGGACCATATAGTGACTACGCTGACGAATCAGATCAAGGCAAATCGTATCGGCCATGCGTATCTGTTCTGCGGAACCAGAGGAACCGGAAAGACCACCGTTGCAAAAATCCTGGCGAAAGCAGTAAACTGCCAGAATCCTAAAGACGGAAGCCCTTGCAATGAATGTGAAATGTGTAAGGCTATCCAGGCTGGGACATCCATGAACGTGATAGAGATTGACGCTGCTTCTAATAACGGCGTGGATAATATCCGTGAGATACGGGAGGAAGTGGCCTACCGTCCCACGGAAGGAAACTACAAAGTCTATATCATTGACGAGGTGCATATGCTTTCCACGGGAGCGTTTAATGCCCTTTTAAAAACTTTGGAGGAACCGCCTTCCTATGTGATCTTTATCCTGGCCACTACAGAGGCCCATAAGATTCCCATCACCATTTTATCCAGATGCCAGAGATACGATTTCCACAGGATCACTATCGACACCATTGCGGCCCGCCTGGATGAACTTTTAAAGGCGGAAGGCGTGGAAGCGGAAGAAAAAGCAGTGCGTTATGTAGCGAAAGCAGGGGACGGCTCCATGCGTGACGCTTTAAGTCTTTTGGATCAGTGCATTGCCTTTTATTTGGGACAAAAGCTCACTTATGATAAGGTGTTGGATGTTTTAGGGGCTGTGGACACGGAAGTGTTCAGCCGGCTGCTGCGCAAAGTCTTGAAAGGAGATGTGACAGGAGCCATCCATGTGCTGGAGGAGCTGATTGTAGGAGGCAGGGAGCTGACTCAGTTTGTGGGGGATTTTACCTGGTATATGCGCAACCTTCTTTTAGTCAAAACTTCAGAAAACCCTGAGGAAGCCATTGACGTATCTTCGGAGAATCTGAAGCTCTTAAAAGAAGAAAGTGAAATGACGGATGTGGATACGCTGATGCGGTATATTCGTATCTTTTCCGATCTGTCCAATCAGATCCGTTATGCAACCCAAAAGAGGGTGCTGGTGGAGATTGCCCTGATCAAGCTGTGCCGTCCGGCGATGGAGACGAACCTGGATTCTGTCCTGGACCGTATCCGTGTGCTGGAACAAAAAATAGAAGAAAGGCCTGTGCAGCAGGTGATCGTAAAGGAGTCGAAGAGCGCGTCCGCGGACCAGGCGGAACCTGCGGCGGAGGAAAGAAAACCGCAGATGGCTGCCCCGGAGGATCTTCAGAAGATTGTTGCGAGCTGGAAGATGATTGTGGGGCAGACCTCAGGCGTCTTTAAACAGATGCTTCAAAAGGCAGTACCTAAATATAACAGTGAGACAGGGGCGCCGGTTTTGTTTATCGAATTTCAGGATTTCTTGGGGCAGGCTTATATTGACAATCCGGAAGCGAAACAGGAGCTTTTGGACATTATAGAAGCACAGACAGGAAAGACAGTGGAAATCCAGATGCTGATGGCTGATCAGCATTCCCACATGAATCTTTCCAGGATTACAGTGGATGAGGCTATCCGGGAGAACATACACATGGATGTAATCATTGAGGATGAACCACATCCGGAATCATAAAAATAATTAAGCAGGAGGAAATATTATGGCAAAGCGTGGAGGATTTCCGGGCATGGGAATGCCGGGAAATATGAACAATCTTATGAAACAGGCGCAGAAAATGCAGCGCCAGATGGAGGAAAACCAGAAGGCTCTTGAGGAAAAAGAATTTACTGCGGCTGCCGGAGGCGGTGCAGTGGAAGTTACCATTTCGGGAAAGAGAGAGGTCCTTAAAGTGAAACTCACAGAAGAGGTAGTGGATCCGGAAGACATTGAAATGCTGGAGGACCTTATCGTTGCCGCCACTAATGAAGCGCTGCGGAAAGTGGAAGAAGAGTCGGCGTCTGTAATGTCTAAGCTTACCGGAGGACTTGGCGGAGGCTTCCCATTCTGATGGAATACTATAGTTCGCATATTAATAAGCTGATCGAGCAGCTTTCCCATCTTCCGGGAATCGGGGCGAAATCCGCCCAGCGGCTGGCCTTTCATATTATGAACATGCCTAAGGAGCAGGTGGAGCAGCTTACTTCTTCTATTACCAATGCCAGAGAAAACGTGCGGTATTGCAAATGCTGCTATACCCTTACGGATAAAGAAATCTGTCCCATTTGCAGCAACCCCAAGAGAGATCACAGTGTGATTATGGTAGTGGAAAATACCAGGGATTTGGCTGCCTATGAAAAAACAGGAAAGTTCGAAGGGGTATATCATGTCCTGCATGGAGCCATCTCTCCCATGCTGGGGATCGGACCGGATGATATCCGCTTAAAGGAGCTGATCCGGCGCCTGGAGGAGGATGTAAAGGAGGTCATCATTGCCACCAATTCCAGCCTGGAGGGAGAAACGACTGCTATGTATATCAGCAAACTGATCAAACCTACAGGGATCAAGGTGAGCCGGATCGCCAGCGGCGTACCGGTAGGCGGAGACCTGGAATATATTGATGAAGTGACACTTCTCCGGGCTCTTGAGGGAAGAGTGGAACTATAACTAAAAGGGGTGAAAGCCCATTGGCAAAAAAGAAAGCAACTTCTTTTGATGTGGCGAAAAAAGCCGGAGTTTCCCAAGCGACAGTCTCTATGATCTTAAACCGCAAGTATAATGTATCTTTTTCAAGGGATACGATAGAACGGGTAGAGCTGGCGGCCAGGGAGCTTGGGTACGAGCTGCCAAAAAGAAGAAACAGAAAAGAAAGTAAAAAGGAAAAACTTATTGTAGTATTTTGTCCTACTCTGACCAGTCCCTATTATGTGCTTTTGCTCCAGGGAATCGAAGCGGTAGCCAATGAACAGGGCTATGGCGTATTTATCTGCAATACCCAAAGAGACGCCCTCCTGGAAGAAAAATATCTGCGGATGATGGGGACGGTGGCGCCTACAGGGATAATTTATACCTGTAATCCCCACCCGGATTATCAGAAGCAGGTAGAGGAGATGGCCAAAGAAATTCCTGTGGTGATCATTAGCAACAAAGAAAAAACTACCACAGTGGATGCCATTAATCAGGATAATACCGTGGTTGGAAAGCTTATGGCACGTCATCTTTTAGATCTTGGACACAGAGACGTGGCTTTTATCACTCCGCCTTTGACGAAAAGACAATGGCAGCGCTCTAAGAGAATTGATGGTTTTGTCAGGGAATTTGAGGCGGAAGGGCTGAAAGACCATGTGATCATAAAGGCTGCAGACGAGTCTATGGACAGGCAGATTCCCCGTATGGATTCGGAATATTCCATGGGGTATCAGCTTACCATGGAGCTTTTAAAAGAAGGCTGTTCTTTTACAGCTATAGCCGGTCAAAACGATATGATGGCTTTTGGAGCAATTGACGCTTTGCAGGAGGCAAGGCTGCATGTCCCTAAAGATGTATCTGTGATCGGGTGCGACAATATTTTTTATTCCAGCATCCGAAGAATGTCCCTTACTACCATAGAGCACTTTGTGATGCTGAAAGGGCGGGATGCCTGCGACATCATCATCCGGAAGATCGACACAGGAGACCGGTTTTATATGGGAATTCGTCCTACCAGCCTGTATAATGTGGAATACACACCTAAGGTGATCGTGCGCCGTACTACCGGGTATGCCCGACCTTCGAAGTTGCAGGGTAAAAAAAATAAATAAATATTGCATTGAAAAAAATTAATAATAATTTTTTTGAAAGGAGCATCCGAATTCCTGTAATAGTGCGGGCGGATGCTTTTGTTTTTTAAATTTTCTAGATGAAATAAGGAGGAAAATGTTAATAAAAACAAAAATTATTAATAAGAATTTTATTAATAAAAATAACCCTGTCTTGACCCACGAAAAGATTTTGTTATAATAGAATTATCAATAAATGGGCGAAAACCAGGAGGAAAAAAATATGAAATTTTTTATTGACACAGCCAAGGTTGAAGACATTAGAAAAGCCAATGACATGGGAATTATCTGTGGTGTTACCACCAATCCTTCTCTGATCGCGAAAGAAGGAAGAGACTTTAACGAAGTGATCAAAGAAATCACCACAATCGTAGACGGCCCCATCAGCGGCGAGGTAAAAGCTACCACTACAGATGCTGAGGGAATGATTGCCGAGGGACGTGAAATTGCTAAGATCCATCCGAATATGGTAGTAAAGATCCCTATGACAGGAGAAGGCTTAAAAGCAGTAAAAGTGCTCTCTAAAGAGGGAATCAAGACAAATGTTACCCTGATCTTCACTGCTAACCAGGCGCTTTTAGCTGCAAGAGCAGGGGCAACCTATGTTTCTCCATTCCTGGGAAGATTGGATGATATTTCTACAGACGGACTTCCTCTGATCCGTCAGATTGCGGAGATCTTCGCAGTGGCAGATATTAAGACAGAGATCATTGCTGCCAGCGTTCGCCATCCTGTACACGTGACAGAATGTGCTCTGGCAGGCGCAGATATCGCTACTGTTCCTTATAAGGTATTAGAGCAGATGCTCCATCATCCGCTGACAGATGCCGGCATCGTGAAATTCCAGGAAGATTATAAGGCGGTATTTGGTGATAAGTAAGGTATTTCGCGTGTGACCAGTATAAGACACTTTGGATTTCAGTGAAACGTGAAGATATTTAAAGTGTCTTATACTAGCAGCAAAACTTTTAAAGGAGAAAGATCATGGAAAAATTAGAACTTCAGAAGATTGCCAATGAAGTCCGCAAGGACATTGTAACGGCAGTCCATGCTGCTAAGGCCGGACATCCAGGCGGTTCTTTATCAGCAGCAGATGTTTTTACTTATTTATATTTTGAAGAGATGAATATCGATCCCAAGGATCCGAAAAAAGCTGACCGCGATCGTTTCGTGCTTTCTAAAGGGCATACGGCTCCTGGTTTGTATTCTGTTTTGGCAGAGAGAGGATACTTCCCTAAGGAAGATTTAAAGACACTGCGTCATCTCGGTTCTTATCTTCAGGGGCATCCGGATATGAAGCATATCCCTGGCGTAGATATGTCCAGCGGTTCCTTAGGACAGGGAATTTCCGCGGCAGTAGGAATGGCTCTTTCCGCGAGATTAAGCGGCGACAGCTACAGAGTATACACACTTTTAGGAGACGGAGAGATTCAGGAAGGCCAGGTTTGGGAGGCTGCTATGTTTGCGGGCCACAGAAAACTGGATAATCTTGTTGTGATCGTAGACAATAATGGTCTTCAGATTGATGGAAACATTGCGGATGTTTGTTCTCCATATCCTATTGACAAGAAATTTGAAGCGTTTAATTTCCATGTGATCAATGTGGCAGATGGAAACGATATGGACCAGCTGAAAGCTGCTTTCGACGAAGCGAGAGCTACCAAAGGAATGCCTACAGCCATCATTATGAAAACAGTAAAAGGAAAAGGTGTTTCCTTCATGGAAAACGAAGCCGGCTGGCATGGAAAAGCTCCTAACGATGAGCAGTATGCACAGGCAATGGCAGATTTAGAGAAGGTAGGTGAAGCATTATGTCAGAAGTAAAGAAGATTGCTACAAGAGCAAGCTATGGCAATGCCTTAGTGGAATTAGGAAAAAAACACGAGGATGTCATCGTTCTGGACGCTGACCTTGCAGCAGCTACCCAGACAGGTGTCTTTAAAAAAGAATTTCCGGAGCGCCATATCGACTGCGGTATTGCAGAGTGTAATATGGTAGGTATCGGAGCAGGACTGGCATCTACCGGAAAAGTACCGTTTGTAAGTACTTTTGCAATGTTCGCAGCCGGACGTGCTTTTGAGCAAGTGCGTAATTCCGTGGCATATCCGAAGTTAAACGTAAAGATCGGAGCTACCCATGGCGGTATTTCTGTAGGTGAGGACGGAGCCACCCACCAGTGCTGTGAAGATTTTGCCCTTATGAGAGCTGTACCCGGAATGGTAGTGGCATGCCCCTCTGATGATATCGAGGCAAAAGCCATGGTAGAAGCTGCATATGAGCATGTAGGCCCTGTATATATGAGATTTGGCCGTCTTGCTGTGCCGGTTATCAACGATAACCCGGACTATAAATTTGAACTTGGCAAGGGCATTGTCTTAAGAGAAGGAAAAGATCTTACAATCGTAGCAAATGGACTTTGCGTGGCTGCATCTTTGGAAGCAGCAGAAAAACTTGCAGCAGATGGAATTCAGGCTAAGGTGATCAATATCCATACAATTAAACCGCTGGACGAAGACCTGATCGTAGCTGCAGCAAAGGAGACCGGAAAAGTGGTTACTGTTGAAGAACATTCCATTATCGGCGGTCTTGGCGGAGCAGTATGTGAATGTCTTTCTGAGAAAGCTCCTGTTCCGGTTAAACGTATCGGTATCAACGATGTATTCGGCGAATCAGGCCCTGCTGCCGCTCTTTTGGAAAAATACGGTCTTGACGGCGAAGGCATTTATAAACAGGTTAAAGCGTTTGTTTAAGATTTTCACAAGGGATTAGGCTTAAAATTCCCTGGATGATCACATCGGCCAGGGAGATGACTGTGGAGAGCCGGGTGGTTTGGAGGGTGAGCTGTTCCAGAACTCCTCCAATGTTTACGATCCCTGTTATATGAATATCTCCTACGGGCGGAAGTTTTTTTCGCACGCCTGCACCTGGGTAAAGTGCACCATTTCCAATGGTCACATATCCCAGGTGCTTTTTTTCGCCCAGGCAGGCGTCAATGGCTATGATAAGAGCGCAGGGATGGAGCTGCTGTATAGAAGCGTGAATTTTTTCCAGATTCAGGGCATGGACTGGATGGGACAGGGTTCCGTATACGTAAATACCCTGCCGTTTATATCTGCTTAATTGCTGGCCTATATAAGGGCCAAGGCAGTCTCCTGTCATGCGGTCACTTCCGATGCACAAAAAAACAAGTTCTGACCATTCTCCTGCGTGGTGAAGGATGCATTTTTTGAGAAGTCCGGATATTTCCTGGTCGGAATTTTCTTTTTTTCCGTCAACATAAAAAATCATAATATCTCCTTATAAATACGTTTCTTTTTTCCTGTTTTTCCCTATTCTTCCTTCATCATATCCATAACTAAGAAAAAATATACCTTGCAAAATCTGTCGCTAAATTATTTGGGATGAGTCTTACATTATGCTAAAATCTGCGTTTTGCTTATGCTATGCTGATACCCGAAGGGGTGATGTGACATGATAGAAGTCATTTATAAGGAAGAAAAACAGGAGGCAAAAGGAAATCAGGGAGTATTTTCCATTCCAAGAAATATACGGCAGATAGGACTGATCAACGAGAATTACAGAATTTATGTAGAGGACTATGTCTATACCTTTTTAGGCAAAACGGCAGAAAAAACAAAGAAAGAAGAAAACCAGGCCGGGTGCCTGGCTGTGCTTTTGGGAGAGATAAAATGGGCGGAAGGAGTCAGCTACGTCTTTATCCGAGGCACCATTAAGGTGGAGAGCACGGAGGCTGCAGCGGATCACATTGATTTTTCCCAGGAAGTATGGACGCAAATTCAGGAGGAAGAAGAAAAATACTTTAAAGGACAGGAGATCGTAGGGTGGTTTTTCGCGCAGCCGGAGCTTCCCCTTAAGGCTACGGATTTATTTAAAAGAGTACATTTAAAGCATTTTGGCGGCGGAGAAAAGGTTTTGATGCTTATGGATCCGACAGAACGTGAAGATGCTTTTTTTAGGTATGAAAACGGTTTTTTGGTGAAGCAGTCGGGCTACTATTTATATTATGAAAAAAATCCTATGATGCAGGCTTATATGATCGACAAGAACCAGCTTTCCCAGGAGGAACAAAAAGAAGAGGTGGAAGACGAGGCGGTCAAGACCTTTCGAAAGATTATTAAATCGAAGAAAAAGAACGATCAGGATCAGGAGGAACAAGGCGGGATATCTGTCTTTTCCTATGCGGCGACAGCTTGTCTGGTACTTGCCATAGGAGTGGTAGGGATTAATTTTTATCAGAACTACAGGGATATACAAAGTATAAATGAGAAGGCGGAAATGGCGTCTGCTTCTGTTGCGGAGGACACGGGGGAGGAAAGCCAGGAGGATGAAGTCACTATGGCATATCCCACGATTACGCCTAAGGTGCAGCCTTCTGAGACGCCGTCTCCCGCCCCTGGGGAGGAAGAGGGCGGACAGGCAGAGACAGAAGGAACAGACAAAGCGGATACGACTGGGACGGATACAGCAGACACAACAGAGACAGATACACAGGAAACGCAGACTTCCCAGTCAGAATCCATAGAAGCAGAGGAGGATTCAGCAGACTCTTCCCAGGGGGAGACAGATATGGAACGTTTTTATCTGGAGGAATCGGACGAAAGAAAGGCAAAACGCAAGGCAGAGCTTGCCCAAAGGCAGGAGTCCCAGGAAGAGACGGAGGCAGAAACGGCAGCAGACAGTGTGCATAGTTCTTATGTAATAAAACCTGGGGACACTTTATATCAGATCAGTATGGAAAAATACGGTTCTATAGAGGCCATAACGGAAATATGTGAACTGAATGGACTTTCGGAAAATGAAACCATTTACCCGGGACAAATAATTGTACTACCTTAGAAAAGCATGCTATAATGGGTGGAGCATCAGGATTACAGGAATAAAAGAGGAAATACGTAAGGTAAGAGGAAGGTTAGAAGTAAACTTCCAAATCTACCTTGATGACGCAGTGAATGTGTCAGAAAGAGGGAAGTATGGCAAACATAATAAAAAAAATAAAGAAAAAACGGAAAAAGCAAAAAATCCTGGCTCAAAGGGCAAAACTCGCAAAAAGCCAGGAAAAAGCGCAGTCTGCAAATACTCAGGAAGACTATGAAGCACGGCTGGCGCGCCACAAACGAAAAAATATCCGGCGGACCGTGCTGATCCTTGGGGGTATTGTCGTGGCGGTTGCTGCCGTGCTGCTGTTTTTGGAAAAGAGAAGTTATGGAAATTACAGGATCCTGCGTACAAGTGAACAGGAGGATGTGGTTTCTACCCAATATATAGAAATGGATGGAAATATTCTTAGATATAGTCCGGATGGAGTTTCGTTAGTAGATCGAAATTTAGAAACTCTTTGGAGCGAAAATCACGATATGCAGAACCCGATTGCGGATGTTTGCGGAGATTCCGCAGTGATTGCGGACAGGGATGGAACGACAATAGAAATTTTTGACGGGCAGGGCTTGACTGGAAGCGTTTCTACTTCATATGGGATTGTGAAAGTGCGTGTATCTGATAGCGGGCTAGTAGCTGCCATCCTAGACGGAGGAGAAGATACGTGGATCAATTTTTATGCATCGGACGGAAGCTTGATCGCGGAAAACCAGACGAGAGTAGACGATCCGGGATATCCTTTGGATGTGGCTGTTTCTAAAGATGGGGTGATCATGATGGTTACCTATCAGTTTGTAGATGGAAGCAATACGACCAGCTATGTGGCTTTTTATAACTTTGGGGATGTAGGACAGAATGAAGATGACCGGATTGTCAGCGGCTATACTTATGAAGGCGTAGTGATTCCTCAGATCCAGTATTTAGGAAATAACCGTTCTGTTGCGCTAAGAGATGACGGATTTACTTTATACAGCGGCGCTCAGATTCCTAAGGAGAGTGAGACAATTTCGGTGGATAAGGAAATTGTAAGTACCTTCTATGACGATGACCTGATCGGGTTGGTATTTAAAAACGGAAGTAAAGATGCCGCCTACACTATGGAGGTTTATTCCACAAATGGAAATCTGAAATTTCAGAAGGATTTTAATATTCCATATACAACAATAAAAATGAGTGACGGTTATATCCTTATGTATAATAGCTCTCAAATCTGTGTTATGAACAGAAGAGGTGTAGAAAAATACAGCGGAACTATTGATGGAACGATCAGTAATTTCCTGAAGATAGGATGGAACCGTTATCTGTTGGTGCTGGATACAGGGGTGAGTGTGATAAAGCTTAGTTGAGGAGTAGTATATGACATGGACATGGCTTGGATTGGCAGTTTTGGCCTTTCTGGCTCTGGCTTGCTTCGCAGGTTATAAAAGGGGATTTGTAAAGGAAGTGGTATCAACTTTTTTTGTTCTTCTTGCGATAGCGGCTGCGTGGCTGATCAATCCGTATGTAAATGATTTTTTAAGAGAAAATACTTCTGTGTACGAAACTGTTCAGGAGGGCTGTCAGGAGCTTGTGAATACAGAAACGGGAGGCGCCAAAAATCTCGGTGAAACAGAGCAGGAGAGCCTGATCGAAGGCTTGACACTGCCGGGCTTTGTGAAAAGCAGCATTGAGGAGAACAATACTTCAGAAGTTTATCAATACCTGGCTGTGAACACCTTTACAGAATACGTATCGGAATATTTGGCGCAGAGTGTAGTAAATGGAATTGCATTTGTGGTATCGTTTCTGCTGGCTACGATTCTTATACGGGTGATTACATATGCCCTGGATCTTATTTCTAAACTGCCGCTCATTAATGGTGTAAACAAGATCGCCGGAGCGGTGCTGGGGATTGTAAAGGCTGTTCTTTTCGTATGGATCGCATTTTTGATCCTTACTATATTATGTAACACAGAAGTCGGAAAAGCAGGGCTGGAGCTTATTGAAAGAGATCCGCTTTTGAGTTTTTTGTATGATACAGATATTTTTGTCAGGATTTTTATGAGTATATTTTAGATATATAGGCGGCAATTGCTTTTGTAAAAATGAGTGATTGCTGCTTTTGCTATAAAACTGACTAAATATTAATGCTTCTATATTACACCTGCATTATCAAGAAAGTATTTTCGGCGAAATAGTATGGCATTTAAAGGTTAATAGTCACAAGCAGACCAGTGACAGAAAAATATAGAATTTAAAGTTGGCTTTGCGGAGTCAAATAATAAAAAATTAGTTGACAGAGATTTACAGATATGATATTATACCAAAGTTGCTGAAGAACGCGATGAGCAAAATTGAAAAGAAAATAAAAAAGTTCTTGACAATGAAGAAAGCAATGTGGTAAACTAACTAAGTTGCTTGAGATGGCAACAAAACATTAAAAATATTTTGAAAAGAAAATAAAAAAACTCTTGACAAAATATAGAAGATGCGATAAAATGAATAAGCTGTCGAAAAGACAGAAAAACGACCTTGATAATTAAACAGTGAAACACATACGATTCTCGAAAATTCTTTACATTTTATTTAAAAGAACGGTTTTCGAACCAACAGTAAACGAGAGATAGCTAGCAGTTATCTTGAAGGAAAAACTTTTACAGAGAGTTTGATCCTGGCTCAGGACGAACGCTGGCGGCGCGCCTAACACATGCAAGTCGAACGGAGTTATTCTTGACACTTAGGGGATAAGGGATTGTCCTTTAAGTGTTGAGAATGACTTAGTGGCGGACGGGTGAGTAACACGTGAGCAACCTACCTTCTAGAGGGGGATAACGTCTGGAAACGGACGCTAATACCGCATGACATAGTTAGATGGCATCATATAACTATCAAAGGAGAAATCCGCTGGAAGATGGGCTCGCGGCCGATTAGGTAGTTGGAGTGGTAACGGCACACCAAGCCGACGATCGGTAGCCGGACTGAGAGGTTGAACGGCCACATTGCCGTTGCGGACCTCGGCGGCCGACGTCTACCTGCGGCGTTTTCTCTTCGACGTGCGGCGCGGCACACCTCTTGCGACCTACGGGAAAACACGCTACCTCGGAGGCTACGGAA
>DWYZ01000105.1 GCA_019118425.1 Candidatus Blautia faecavium
TGGGACTTGGAGAGGGAACAGAGGCAGGCAATGCAGGTGAAACAGGAAGCACATAGTTTGCACTTCCCGTATAACTTTGGCCGCTGTTCCACTGAAAATCCTGGTACTCCTGTATATATGGATCTGCCTGCGCAGTACCGTCCTGCCCCCAGGCCGGGTCCTGCCGCAAGCCAGGATCTTCTGGCTGGAGATAAAGGTTTGCATTCCATTCTGTCCCCTGTTCCCATTCCTCTCCCCAATAGGATGGCGTCTCTTCTGGAAGCACTGCCTCGCTGTTTCCCGGTATTTCATTCCAGCCTGGAGGATAGTCTGTATTCTCTCCCACACCGATTTCTACATCGAATCCTCCTATCTCCATCGCTGCTGTCCGGCAGGTAAAAAACAGGCTGAAAATTCCTGCCCCCAAAAAGCAGCGTTTTAGAGCCCCCCTATTCTTTTTACTATTTTTCTTTTTCATGCTTTGCATTCTCCTCTCTCATAAATTCCGTCCAGGTTTTCGTGTTCTTCGTCTCGATTCCTAAGAGCAGCCCTTGCTTTTCTTTCTCTCTATATTCTTCCCAAAGCTCCCTGCTCTTCTCCCTCTCTCCTGCTCTCCAAAGATAAATCCCATATTCTCCGTAGATTTCTTTGTATTCCCAGTGATAAACTCTAAGCTGTTCATAATAAAAAACCGCCAGATCTTCCCTGCCCCAAAGCTCTGCGTTAAGAGCCAAAAGAAGGAGGACCCTTCTCCTGGCTTCTTCCTGGGGGTATTCTTCCAGGATTTCCTGAAGTTTTTCTTCCGCTCCCCGGCAGATCTTTTTTCTTTCTTCTTTCTCCCCTTCTAAAAAAGGCGGGGCATAGTACAGGGAAGTCACTTCCGAAAGCCGCTCTGTAAAATCTATCTGTTCCTCCTGTTTGGGACGGAAATAGAAAAACAGAAGGAAACAGCAAAGTACCGTCAAAAGAATCCCCAGGGACAGCTTCATCCTTTCCTTGCTCTCCTTAACCTTTTCCAGAGCCTTTTTCACCTGCGGCATTTCTTTATAACGCCGGCTTATCGTTTTCTGAGAACATTTCCATAAAAGCCGCCCAAAGGCAGGATACGCAGCTATATATCCATAGAGTCTGTTCCCGCATAAAACCTGCAGCGTCTTTCCCAAAGCATAAATATCGCTCTGCGCGCCTATTTTTCCCTGATATTGCTCCGGCGCCGCATATCCCCTGGTCCCATGACAGACCTGTACCCGCTCATTGTACCCAAACACCGCGCTCCCCAAATCCACCAGATATAATTTTCCTTCTGCTGAACGCATAATATTTCCCGGCTTTAAGTCCCCATAGAAAACAGGGGGTTTTCTTGTATGGAGATATTCTAAAACATCGCAAAGGAAAAGGCCTGCTTCTATCACTTCTTTTAAAGAAAATCCTTTTCTTTCCTTCCGTTCTTCTTCTAAAGATTTTCCTTTGATATATTCCATAACTAAATAGCAGGCGTCCTCCTTTTCCGCATAATCTACCATTTTAGGCAAAGACGGATGTTCTAAAAGCCGCAGGAGTTTCGCCTCTCTTCTTTTACTCAGAGGAATTTCCTTGACTGCCCACATGGTTCCAAGTTCTAAATCCCTGGCAAGATAAAGGCTTCCTTCCCCGCCTTTATTGATCTGCTCAAGGACGCAATACCTCCCTTTTAAAATAATCCCTGTAAGACTGTTGATTTTTATCACCTTCATTCTTTTCTGCTTCTTTTAAAATGGAAATCCCGTCAAAAGAACTTAGACGGATTAGAAATGATAATTGTATTATAGCACATATTGTTCCCAATGTCTCTAATAATTTCAAAAATATTGAATCATGTTTGCCCGTAACCCCGCAGCAAGTGCGTGATTACGGGTATGACATGTAACAACGTATTTTTCTCTGGCACTGCTGCCGCCGCGCCGAAAAGCGGATCAAATGCCGCCTCCGAACCACGCACTTGCTGTGGGTTTATGTGCCAATATGCTTCAAAAGATGAGCTATATACATGAAAAAGCAGCGCCCTTCATGGACGCCGCCTTTCTTCACATTCTCTCCGGTGCAGAGAAGCCCAGCATATCAATACTGGTTTCAAGCACATTTTTAGTCAGCTCAAGAAGCTGGATGAAGGATTCCTTCTGCCCCTGATCTTCTTCAGATAAGATCTTCGTTTCATGATAAAAACTGTTAAAGGCATTGGAAACCTCATAAATGTACGCGCAGATCTTATGGGGTGCCTTTTCTTCAAAAGCATTTTCCACAGTGGCCCCGAAACGGGAAAGCAAAAGCATCAGGCTTTTCTCACTGTCATTTACCGGTGAGAGGAGCCGTCCCTTTTCCAGGCTGCCGCCTTCCTGTACATAACGATTCAGGATAGACTTGATCCTTACAATCGTATACAGAATATAAGGGCCTGTATTTCCCTCAAAAGAAGTAAATCTATCCACATCGAAAATATAATCCTTCGTGGCCTGATTAGAAAGGTCTCCGTATTTAATAGCAGACAATGCTACGATCTTAGCCGTCTCTCCTGCATCTTTATCTCTGACACTGCGGTTATCTACGATTTTTTTATACATTTCTTCATTGATATCCGCGATCAGGTTTTCCAGGCGCATTACGCCGCCCTCTCTTGTCTTAAAAGGCTTTCCGTCTTTTCCGTTCATGGTTCCAAACCCTAAGAAGGAAAGCTTAGTGTCCTCTTTAACAAGCCCTGTCTTTCTTGCGCAGCGGAACACCTGGATAAAATGGAGCTCCTGGCGCTTATCCACTACATAAAGAATCTCGTCCGGGTCAAAAAGCTTCATTCGCTCCACAATAGTGGCCAGATCTGTAGTAGTATATAAAGACGCGCCGTCTGATTTCAGGATCATACAAGGCGGTATTTCCTTCGTGTCACTCTCTTCCTTTACATCCACCACAAGAGCGCCGCTGTCTTCATATGCATATCCCTTTTCCTTCATGTATTCTACCATGTCCGGAATATATGGCTGGGCATCCGCCTCGGATTTCCACAGATCAAAGGATACGTTTAAGTTCTCATAGTTTTTCTTAAGATCCGCTACAGACACATTTAAAATATGCTGCCAGAGGGCCTTATATCCTCTCTTACCCATCTGAAGAAGATGAGTGGCTTCAAGGGCTTCGTTTCTATATTCTTCGTCTTCTTTCGATCTCACGCTTGCAGAAGGATAGATTTCTTCCAGCTCACTTATGGTAAAGGGCGCTTCTTTCGGATATTCTCCTTCAAAGGAATCATCGAAATACACCAGTTCCGGCTGTCTGTGCTTCAGCTCAGTAATGATAAGTCCCATCTGAAGTCCCCAGTCTCCCAGGTGTACGTCTCCGATCACCTTATGTCCCACATATCTTCCGATCCGCTTGATACTCTCCCCAATGATCGCCGAACGAAGGTGTCCTACATGGAGAGGCTTTGCCACGTTCGGGCCGCCGTAATCAATGATGATGGTCTTAGGCTCCTTCGTCTCATTTACGCCAAACTTTTTATCTTCTGCCATTTTATTTAAGTGGCCGGCAAGATAATCACCCTTTACATTTAAGTTGATAAAACCTGGTTTTACCACCTCCGCTTTTGAAAAAACAGCATTATCTCCAAGCATGGCAACTACTTCTTCCGCTATCATAAATGGCGCTTTTTTATAAGCTTTAGCTCCTGCCATGGCCCCATTGCACTGAAATTCACACAGATCCGGACGGTTAGAAACCGTAACCTTTCCGAAAGAAGGATCATATCCCGCTTTTTCAAATGCCCGGGAAAGCTCCTGATCCATCAGTTCCATTAATTTTTCCATTCTCTATCTGCTCCTCGTATCCTATATTTCCTGACGGTTATACCGTCACCTTTTTTGCACAGGTAATAGCCAGCGCTCCATCTCCAATGTGGCAGGCAACGCTTAAAGAAAGCCTGTCTACCCAAATATCATACCCAGGAAATGCATCAGCCACCTCCAGCTTATATTCTTCCGCTTCTTTTGAAGATGTTCCGGAATATACCACCTGCAGGCACATCTCGCCCTTTGCCGCATAAGCGGCGAAGCGTTTCCTTAAATCCTCTTCCATTGCTTTAAGCATTACACGCTTGGCTTGCTTCTTTCCACGAACTTTAGCATAGGCGTCCAGCTTTTCTCCCTGTATCTGCAGAACGGGCTTTAAATTCAGCACAGTGCCGATAGCCGCCGCTGCCGGGGTGATCCTTCCGCCGTTTTTCAAATATTTTAAAGTTTCTACCGTAATGTAAATACTGGATTCAAACTTTTCTTCCTCCAGCACTTTCTTAATCTCCGCCGCGTTTTTACCTGCATCTCTAAGAGTCAGGGCATCCAGTACGGACTGGCGCTGTGTTACGGAAATTCTCTGGTTATCCACTACCTGTACTTTTCCATCATAGTCTCTTGCAAGTCCCATAGCGGACTCACAGGAATTGCTGAGGCCGCTGGACATGGGGATATGAACCACTTCATCGTATTCTCTTAACAGATTGTCCCACAATCCGCAAACCTCCGCCGGGCTTGGCTGTGATGTGGATATCTTCTCATCGTTTTTCAGGCGCTGATAAAATTCTTCTTGGGTAAGTGTAATTCCCTCCAGATACATTTTTTCATTAATGTAGAAGGGCATAGGGAGAACAGAAACGCCCAGTTCTCTTCCTTGTTCTTGTGTTATGCCGCTGTTGCTGTCTGTCACAATGGCAATTTTTCCCATATCGTACTCTCCTTTTCCCATCGATAGGCTAAAAAATACTGCATACTAATCTGTTGAATCATATTGGGCCGTAACCACGCAGCATGTGCGTGGTTCGGGTGTAACATGTAATCCGTAATGTACAGTGTAACATATTTTTCCCCGTATCTCAATTGAAAATGTAAAAGTGCTGTGATATAATTTTTGAAAGTCAAAAACCCCGCAGCAAGCTAAGGGGCACCAAATTTGCAGCGCAGCAAAGCAGCGGAGAATTTGGTCTACGCTCGGCTTAGGCCGGCGCTGAGCATGTGCCGCCGGCACATAACGCCCCTCGCGGCAGTCTCCAAATAGCCATGCAAGCATGTCCGCTTGGCTCGTTGCTCGCGGGAATAAAAAAGGGGGATGATTCTATGACTTACATATCAGAAAGCAATGAAAAGGCAGCCCAGATCCTGAGCAAGGCCTTCACAAAACGTAACATGAAATTCTACTATTGTCCTACCATAGAAGAGGCGAAAGGCCAGGTTCTTTCTCTTATCCCGGAAAATTCTTCCGTAAGCTGGGGCGGTTCGGAATCCATGGAAGAGGCCGGCATCATCCAGGCAGTAAAAGAAGGCCCATACCAGGCGATAGACCGAAAATCCGCAAAGACCCCGGAAGAATCCCGAGCCATTTACGGAAAGATCGTCTGCTGTGATTATTTTCTTACAAGCACCAATGCCTTCACCAAAGACGGTGAGCTGGTTAATATCGACGGTGCAGCCAACCGTGTAGCCTGTATCAGCCATGGCCCCGCCAATGTGATCATCCTGGCAAGCATGGATAAAATGTGCGCTTCCGTAGAAGAGGCGGTAAGCCGCGTTCGCACACTTGCCTCTCCCCCCAACGCCATTCGGGTAAAGGCAAATACTCCCTGCGCCAAAACTGGCGTGTGCGCAGACTGTTTAAGCCCCGACTGTATCTGCTGCCAGATCCTGGTAACACGCTTTTCCAGAGTTCCCGGCCGTATCCAGGTTATCCTCTGCGGAGAAAAACTAGGCTTTTAAAAAGTCTCTCTTCTTTGTGTCTGGGCAATCCCTTCTCTTCTCCAATTAAAGAGAAGGAGGCCCATACATAAAAAGAAGGAGGTCACAGATAAAAAGATGCTCTTTCCGGTCAGAATCAGGTTTTCCGCCTGCACCACAGTTCTTGATAAAACCAGATACAGCCTTAATTTTTCTAGCTCTTCCTGCAGGCGCGCTGGATAAAAAGAAAAGTCCGACCATTTTCCCGGAAGCCATTCTGCAGGAATATGTATATTCTTATATAAAACCCATGCCAAAACTGCAAGAAGCAGTATACGGATTCCTTTCCATATCCACGCATCTATTTTCTTTTCTTTGCACCTTTTCTCTTCCTTTCCGGCAGAGACAAAAAATGCCAAGAACATAAGCCCCGGAACCAAGCAAAGCCCAAGGAGGGCACCATTTTCCAAAATCTCCCCTTCTACTGCCGTTCCTGACAGACCATAGCTCATTAAAAACTGAGAAACTGTATTTTCTATGCTTTCTCCCTCTTTATATCCCACGAAAACTTTCGTATACGCAGCGTCCCTGTCTTTCGGATGATAAAGCATGATCCTTTCTTTTAAAGGAAGAACATCCCTGACCTGGTAAGAATCCTCTCCTAAAATGATCTCTCTGCCAATGACCGAAGTACTTCCGAAAAGCTCCCGGGCTGTTTTTTGATCTACAATACATCCATCTGCATCATTTTCATCCAGACTGTTCATCCTCCAGTCATAGAGGGTGCTGTCCCCCTGGATACCTGCCGCAAGAACTTTTGTCTGTCTGCCATATTCTTTTTCATACAGAGTCATCAAACCGCCGTCATAATAAAAGCATAGCCTGGCCGGCTCTTCTTTTTCTTTTTCCTTTTTCAGAATTTCAGCCGCCTGGACTCCATCCGGCCAGTTATCTGCCAGAAACACGGGAGCTCCGTAAGAAGGAACTATACTCATATAAGCCTTTAAACTAAAAAAGTAACTCACAAATACCAAAAGCCACAGTACCAGAACCCTTCCCTTTTTTATCAGGGCGGTCTGGGTCCTGCCGCTCAACTTTCCTGCAGCCGTATCCGGCTGCCGTCTTCAATCGCTCTGTCAGAGGAAACAATGATCTCTTCTGTGTTGGCCACTGCTCCATTTACAAGAGCCGCTACTGTCTCATTTTTATCCTGTACACGTACGTCCACCCGCCGTGCCACCTGTACTTCTCCCAGTACAGAATTTTCCGTATCCACCACATATATGTAGTTGATCCCGTTTTCTTCATATAGGGCGGACAGCGGTATGCTGGCCGGATACGGACCCGCATCCATAGTGATAGTAAAATCTACGCTTTCTCCAATGGCAAGTGTATTCTCCGGCACCTTTACGGTAATGATCCTGCTGTCCGGGTCCGTCTCATCCTCCTGGATGCTCTCAATTTCCGCATCCTCTACTTCTGTGCCGCTGCTCCCTGTTAGAGCAACGCTTCCCCCCACCTGTACATATTCCAGCTGGTCTCCACGTATGCTTCCTTCCATGCGTAGTTCTCCGCCCAGCATATAAAGTATAGCTGCCGCCTCCTCTGTGGTAGTGCTGCCTGTAGCAGCGGCTATGGATTTTACTACGCCGTCACAGGGAGCGGTTACCCTCCCTTTTCTTTCTTTTAATTTATTTAGGGCCGCACATTCTTTTTGGGATGTTTCCAGCTGTCTTTTAGCTGTTTCCAGTTCACTGTCTGATGCCTCTTGTTCCTTGGCGTCCTCAATGGCTCTTTTGGCCTCCAGGACTTCCTGGTTGCGGCTCATAATCACCTGATTCTGTGATTCCTTCTTGGCACGTACGTCATCCCGGAGAGCCTGTTCTGTAGATGCGTCAGAGCCATCGCTCATAAGACCTTTGTTATTCAGATAATTCTGCAGCTTCTGTTCCGCCACATCCACCTCCATCTGTGCATTTGCCATATTGATGTCGCCGTTTTCTACAGCCACCCTGTAGTTTTCATCTGCCCGTTCCAGTTCTTTCGCTTTGTTCGCGCTGTCTATACTGGCCTGGCTTTCCAGGTCGCGGACCTTTAAGGCCAGCTCGTCCCGTTCTGCTGTCTTTTCGTCTATGGCTTTATTTATGGAAGAGGAAGAAAGACTTAAAAGGACCTGCCCTTTTTCCACTGTCTCCCCCTCCTGTACCAACACCTGTGCTACTTTCAGCCCCTCCCTGGCAAATACAGCCCTTTCTCTGGTACCCTCTACTTTTCCCGTCCCCTCTACTACATGGGAGACTATCTTGTTCTGAGGCGTGCTGGTCTGCACCTGAGCTACATTTACAGAGTCCGCCGCTCTGGATAAAAATGTAAAAAGCAGCATGACCACAAAAAACATAACAAACCATTTGATCAATCTCTGTCGTTTCATTTTCTATCTATCCTCCTGCTACGCTTTTTTCCTGTTACTGGTCACTGTGTGACATACAGCCTTTTCCTCTCTATTCCTTTAACGCTGTGGAAATAATCCCCTGTTCTAAATAATCCTGTCCTGCCAGAAAAACAAGAAGAGCAGGAAGGAGTACAATCACAGAAGAAGCAAAAGCCATTCCCGCATCCTCAAGGCTGATATTCGGCAGAAACAAGGACAGCGGCCACAAACTTTTCGTTTTTAAAAAGGCCATGGGCTGTTCAATTAAATTCCAGTATTCTAAAAATCCCAGCACCATAGCGGAGATGATCCCAGGAGAGCCAAGAGGAAGTCCGATCTTGATAAAAATCTTCAGCTCTCCCGCTCCATCCAGCCTTGCGGATTCCAGAAGACTGTCCGGAATCCCTTCAAAAAAACGGTACATAATAAAAACCGGAAACGTGGAAAACACGGCTGGCAAAATGATCCCTGCAAGGGTATCCAGTAAATGCAGTCTGTCCAATACCAGATAATTGCTCAGCATCATTACCTGAAAAGGCATCATCATAAGGGCAATATATAAGGTAAAGAGAAACTTTTTTCCCGGAAATGTAAATTTCGCAAATCCCCAGGCCGCCGGCGTTCCGATCAAAAAATGCCCTGCAAGCACACCAAAGGTGATCTTCACGGAATTCCAGAACATGATAAAAAATTCCGGCGTATCCAAAAGCACCTCCACGTAAGACCGCAGCGTAGGATACGCGGGAAGCAGCTTCCAGGAAGCATAGCCATTCCCAGAAGAAAGGACAGGTCCTAAAAGCTCTCCCAGCTCCACATTTCCCATAAGCGACCCTGCCATCAGAAACACCACTGGAAAAACCACGATCCCTGCCAGGAGAAATACTAAGCCGGTCAATATCTTTCTCATACGCTTATTCCCCCTTGTCCCATGCCTTTTGCAGGATCAGGATCAGCCCCAGAATCACTGCCCCTGTCACTACTGCCGCCGCAGCCATCTTATCCATAGAAAGCTCCCTGTACCAGTTATTAAAAAGGTGCTGTAGAAGATACATATCTTCCTGGGGATAGTCGCCTGCCACCAGATAAGCTTCCCGAAATACTTTAAACGCATTTAAAAGGGAAAGTACCACAATAGTAAACAAAGACGGCAAAAGATTGGGCAGGGTGATGTCTGTAAAACATCTCCACTCTCCGGCCCCATCTACCCTTGCCGCTTCGTACAGGGATTGGGAGATGGCTGAAAGCCCTGCCACCCACAGTACGATATCATATCCCAGATTTCTCCACAGATAGCTCACCACCAGCACAGAAAAGGACGCGCTTGTATTCATCCAGTCGATTCCTTCTATGGAAAGGAAGGACAGCAGATGATTCAGCAGGCCTTGGCTGTGAAACAGTACCTTCCATAAAAGGACAACAGAGGCCACCGGAATGGCCATGGGCAGAAGAAACATACTTTTTGTCAGCTGAACCCATTTTTTCTGTTTTGTTATGATCACAGCGATCACCAGGGACAAGACTACCAGTATAGGTATGCAGATTCCGAAAAAACGCAGCGTATTTTTACACGCCAGACGAAATGCCTGATTAGTAAAAATCACCTTGTAGTTTTCTATTCCCGTAAATTCTTCCGTCACCGCGCTAAAAAAAGACCGCCGGATTACGTCTATATACGGAATCACCCAAAACACACAGACTCCCGCGAAACTTGGGAGCAAAAACATAAGCCCTTTTAATTGGCGTATTTTCATAAATATTTTCACTTCCTTTACTTTCTTTAAGATAACACAGGAATCTCTAAAAAATCTCTAAGGGATCTTTAGAGGTTTTTTAGAGATTTTTGTGTTAGAATAAAAGTATATTGGGAGTGCTCTGGCCAAAAAGCTTTTGGTTTTCAGAGCAAAAAAGCAAAGAAATCTGGAGGGATGATCTTGAGAATTTTAATGATCGAAGATGATAAAGAATTGTGCGAGGCCACGAAATACCGTCTGGAAAAAGAGGACTTTCAGGTGGATGTCTGCCATGACGGAGAAGAAGGCTTGTATTATATGCAGGAAAACATCCACGACCTGGTAATCCTTGACCGTATGCTCCCGTCTATGGACGGGGTTTCTCTTTTACGAGAGGCCAGGCGTACCCATGTATCCACACCGGTTATTTTTCTCACTGCTTTAGGGGAATTAAACGATAAGATTACCGGGCTTGATTGCGGAGCAGACGATTACATGGTAAAGCCCTTTGCCTTTGAAGAACTGCTGGCGCGGATCCGCTGTCTGATGCGCCGTCCTGGAAAATGGGACGATTCCTCCCTGTTAAAGCTTGGAGACATCACCTTTGACCCGGAGAATAACCGGCTTTTCAAAGGCACCAAAGAATGCACTCTTTCAAAAAGAGAAGGCGCCTTAATGGAGGTTTTTCTGCGCAATCCCGGCCAGACGCTTACCAGAACCGTCCTTTTAAACCGGGTATGGGGACTGGACAGCGATGTGGAGGAAGGGAATCTGGATAACTACATTCATTTTCTCCGCCGCCGCTTAAAATCCGTAGACAGTTCCCTGGTCTTAAAAACTGTCCGCGGCATTGGCTATCAGCTTGAGGTCCTGCTTTATCCATAAAAGCAGGGTCTTCAGCAAAAATGTACATCAATGCATCTAATTTTTTCTATATTAAAAGAAGCGCACATCCTTGGCTCAATTTCCAAGGATGTGCGCTCTCTTTATTTTTCTTTTTCTTTTATTCTGACAGGTAAAGGTTTACTTCCTGGATCGCGGCCCTTGCCGCTTCCTCCAGTCCGATCTCACCGTTCAGATAACGCGCGCCGGCTTCTGATACTGCGTTTAAGATAATCTGATTTGTCCTGGAAGGGACGGTAAGTGTTTTGCCAAGTTCCTGAATCCTGCTGATGGCCTCATCTGAAGGCTGCAGGATATCCATCTCTATAGTTTCTCCTGTCTCCGTATTCGAAGAACCCATAACAGAAACCACACCGTCTTTGCCTCCTAAATCCCAATAGGTCTCTCCTTCATAAGCTGCCTGGTTTACCGGAAATCCTGTACTTCCTGACATTTCCTGGCTTGACTGGCTAAAGAGATATTCTACGAACCGCTGTGCCGCGTCCTTTTCCTGCGCTTTCGCACTGATGCCGATCACAGAGCAGGGAATAAAAACATTCTCTGCCTGCCCGTTCCATAAAGCGCTTGTAAGAGAATTATCCTTTTGTTCCGCAGAATAAACAAACGAAAGCTGGTCTGCAGAATACAGCCCTCCCAGGCTGGCGACAAAGGTCCCTCCTAAAAGGTTCAGGCTTCCCGTACTGACCCCATAGGAGAATCGGTCGTATTCTGATTCCGACAGGTAGCTAAGCTCATCCTCTGAAAGCGATTCCTTCATGATCTCTGCATAAGTCTGATATATTCGGTTCGCCTGCTTGAGATACTCTGAAATTTCTGTTTCGTTTAAAGTTCCGTCCTCATTGACCCATGCAGGGGAGGAAGTATCTGCCAGGCTCTGAAGCAGCAGCTTTGGAGAAACAATCAGAGAGATAGGCATCTTTGTGGCACCGTACTCTGCCTGATGAGACTCCAGCATATCCGCCAGTGTAGTCAGGTCGGTCACTGCATTTACGTCTTCTGTCTTACCCTGGATCATAGGAATTCCAAAACGCAGAGGCATGCAGTAGATGGCGCCATCCTCCTGGGTGTAGGCATTTTTAATATTTTCCAGTATCCCGCCTTCTGTATTTTCCAGGATGCCGCTTATATCCTCCAGCATACCATTCTCTATATAGGTATCCTCCGGAATCCCATCCAGGATCAGGATATCCGGACCTTTGCCGGCCATGATCTCAGTATTTAAGGCTTTTATGGCGTCGCTGGCAGTCACCGCGTCTTCTCCTGTCATACCGGTCTGGAGATTCAGATAAATGTCAGGATTTTCTTTTTGGAATGCACCGGCTGCCTGTCTCAGCAGACTGTTGTCTGTTAAAGAATAAATTGTAAGCTCTGTGTCTGGAACGGAAGGCGTGTCTTTTGAATATTCATACCTCAGCAGCCTGGCCGGACTGGCCGTTCCCTGGCCGTAATCTCTGACCGCCAGATAAAATCTCCCTTCTCCGTCCATAGCCAGCTCTACCAGGGACAGATCCGGAGAGCTTAAGCTATTCAGACTTCCATTGATGATCTGCTCCGTTACGCTTCCTCCGAAAACATACCGGTACATTCCCTGGCTGTCCGCGAAGAACATGCTGTCCTCCTCATCTCCGGCCACAGCCACTACAGGATACTGCCCCACACCGCTAAGTTCCAGATTAGAACTATTGGAAGAAATCTGATCCGTCAGCGCTTGCTGGTCATCCATAGGCTGTCCTGATTCCAAATCATAATAATGGATCCCGTCTGCGCTGACTGTGATCAAATGGTTTCCCACTGCAAAGAAATAAGAGAGCATAACCCCTTTTTCATATTCTCCTAAAACACTTCCATCTGAGAGATCCACCTCGATCACGCCGTCTGCAAGTACTGCCAAAAGAAGCGTGCCCCGGTCTGTAAATGCGCTGCTGAATCCAAAACCATTTCCCAGATTGTCTGCCAGATCTAGTTCTTTTGTTTCTCCCGATGGGTTTGCATAGAAATACTTGCTGGACTCTAGCATATCATCTTCAGAAGCCGTAAGATCCGAAGCCACGGCAAAAACTCCGCCGTCTTTCGCCAGCTTAGGAAAGCTCAGGGAATACTTTGAACTGTCAAGACCGAAAAGCTGATAAAGAGAGGTTTCCTCTCCCCAGGTTTCCCCTCCGTCCAAAGAGTCTGCGTAAACCATTTCGTTGTCTCCATTATAACCGCAGATACGAAGCCTTCCATCCTCCAGAACTGTCATAGATTCTATGGCATTGAATCCCTCTGGAATCTGGATATCTTCCTCCAGATAGCGGCCCATAGCCGTATCGCCGCTATTTTGGGAATTCTCCTCCGTGGCCTCCTCCTGATTGGATGCCTTGGCCAGTTCTCCTTTGTATATACTCATACTGCCCACTGCCAGAGCCACTGCGGCAGTCATGGCAATCCCTCGTACCAGTTTTTTTCTACGTTTCATTTTGTTCTCCTTTCTGACGCATTCTACCCATAGGGCACAACGACTGCGTCAATAACAGTAGATGGTTTTCTTGATCGACTTCATCATCATAACAGGGTTTTCTCTAAAAAATCTCTAAAAATCTTTTTTTCATTTTCGATAATTTTAGAGAAACCTTTGAGATTTCTGTGATATGATAGGAACAACAGTAAGAAAAACTTATTTCTAACTCATTATAACAGGAAGAAGGATATTTTTATGTTTAAAAAACTGCATATACAAATGACAATATTTTCTACCTTTATTACCAGCATTATCCTGATCGCCATGACTCTGATCTGCCTTTTCATCTCAGAATCCAGTCTTCGGCAAAACAGCTATTCTACCTTTTCTAATAATGTAGGTTCCTGTATCGCTTACCTGGAAAGCCAGTCCATCCTGTCTCATCAATGGCTCTCCCAGGCGGAAAACAATTACGGTATAAAAATAGAAGTCCGTGATAACAATAAGCCTTTATTCTACGGAAAACTCAACGAAAAAGCTTCCGACACGGAACTATTTGAAAAAGCCGTATCCATCTCCCGGGAAGCCTATGCTCTGGATCTGGAAAACCTTGCCTCTGCAAAAGCCCTGACCCAGAGCGAACAATTCCAGATGGACGGCTACTATGCAGCTACCGCCTTAATTCCAAAATCCAATGGAACTTTAAGCGCCATCTTCCTCTGCCCTTTAGACGACCTGAACAGCCAGCTTTTGTTTATGCGCCTTGCATTTGCCATCGCTGTTTTTGTCGCTGTGCTTGCGCTTTTTATTTTTTCCTGGTTTTTTACCCGGAAAATGCTCCTTCCTATAGAAAAAAGCAGAAAAAGTCAGACGGAATTTATTGCCTCCGCCTCCCATGAACTTCGTTCTCCCCTTGCGGTAATCCGTTCCGGCATTTCGGCTATGGAAAAGGCTTCTCCTCAAGAAACCGCTCATTTTACTGCCATCATCCAAAAAGAGAGCGATCGTATGGCTCATCTGGTGGACGACATGCTTTCCCTGGCAAACGCGGATAACCATTCCTGGAAAATGCTTCCGGCTCCTTGTGAGCTGGATACCCTCTTACTGGAAACCTATGAGAAATACGAACCTCTTGCACGCAAAAAACAGCTTACGCTTAAGATCCAGCTTCCTGATGAGCCCTTGGACCCATGCCCCTGTGATTCCTCCAGGATCTCACAAGTACTCTCTATCCTTGTAGACAATGCCATAAGCTATACACCGGAAAACGGAACGATCCTCCTCTCCCTTTCCCAAAAAGAAACGACTTTTCTTCTTTCTGTAGCGGATAATGGGCCGGGGATTCCTGACAGTTCCAAAGATTCTGTATTTCAAAGGTTTTACCGGGCCGATTCTTCCAGAAATGATAAACAGCACTTCGGCCTTGGCCTTTCCATTGCCCGGGAAATCCTCCAGCTTCACCATGGAACAATCCGTATAACAGATACCCCCGGAGGCGGAGCTACCTTCCTGATCAGCCTTCCTGGCACATGGAAGGACAAAAAATAAAGCGAGGGCAACCCCGCTTTATTTTTTATTCACTTCTAAGCGCATCAATTGGATTTAAATTTGCCGCCTTATAAGACGGAAGCAGACCAAAGATCAATCCGATCATCATAGAAAAGACAACCGATCCGATAATCGCCGGTATACTGATGGCCGTAGGAGAGCCGGACACCCTGGCCACTACTCTGGAAAGTCCGATCCCTGATATTACTCCGATTACTCCGCCGATGCTGGTAAGAACCGAGGCCTCTGTTAAAAACTGAGCCATGATCGTTTTTTTACGGGCTCCAATCGCTTTTTTCAGTCCGATCTCACTGGTTCGCTCTGTAACAGACACCAGCATGATATTCATTACACCAATACCTCCCACCAAAAGAGAAATACTTGCGATCCAAATCAGCTGCTGGTTTGTGCTTTCACTTAACCTTTGAAGATTACGCACCCGTTCCATCACATCATCTGCCCGGTATTCATAGTTTGTACTGGACGTATTGACAATTCCTTCTTTCAGGACATCTGCCGCGGCGTTTCCCGCACTGCTCATATTATCTGTACTGTCTGCCTTAATAATGGCATTTTCCGGTTCATCGTAACTAAAAACAATAGGCCAGCTTGCGCTTGGAATCATTATACATCCCATCATCGTCTGGAAATACTCATAGAACTGTGAGATATCTTCGATATTGGGAAGAAAATCTTCATTCTGATGAACAACGCCTACCACAATAAAAGGTTCTGAACCGATCTCAATGGTCTTTCCCACTGGGTTTTCTCCTGAAAATAAATTTTCCGCCGCATTGCTGTCGACCAGAGCCACCTTATTATATCCGTCATAATCCTCCTGGAGAAAGCCTCTTCCAAGCTGTACCGAATAACCGCAGGTATCCAGATAATTCATATCCACCCCGTATACGCTTCCCCCTTGGAATGCTGTATTCTGATAATACACACTGGAGGTGTAAGAACGGCTGTAATAAAAAGTAGCGTTTTCCACATGATCCAGTTCCAGAACTTTATCCTTTTGTTCCTGAGATATGACCGGCGGGGTTCCTCCTGACATTCCGAACTCTGTGTCATAGGGATTATCTCCGTCATACAAAGTAATGGTCACTGTATTATTCCCCGAACCGATCAAGTCTTCCTTAATCTGTTCGCTTGTTCCTTTTATAGTAGATACAATTGCGATAATTGATGCAATACCAATGATAATACCCAGCATTGTCAGGAAGGATCTCATCTTATGGGACCAGATTCCTTGAAACGACAGTCTGATATTTTCAATCATGAAATCCCTCCTTTTTAATATCCGTACATTTCCTCTAAAGTAACTTCTCTCGTTTTCGCGCCTTCTTTAATGTCGCTTCCATAAGGGAAGGCTACCTTATCATCCATAGACAGGCCTCCTTTAACAAGGATATAATAGCCTCCGTTTACACTTCCTCCTACAGAAAGCACCTGGCGCTTCAATACTCCGTTATCATCCTTATAAACGTAATTGTTTCCGTTTTCTGTAAGCACAAATTCCCTTTGTATGATAAAACTTCCTTCCGGAAGGTCTTCACTGGGAAGAGTGATCGTCACATATTCCATATCAGAAAATTTTAAAGATTTATCACTTACTACCGCACTGAATGTATAATAAGAAACATTGGGATTTCCAGTTCCATAGTAAAACGAACTGGAATCTGTGGGATAATCCGACACATCTACCACCTGGGCTTCAAAACCGCCCATTCCCACCTCACTGTAGCTCATACAGTTTATGGTCATTCCTTCCTGAAGTTTATCCAACATCAATTCACTGATAGAACCTCTTACATAAAAACCATCCCTGCTCTGTACAGTAATAAAAGCACTTCCGTCAGAAGAAGCAGTTGCCGAATTTCCCACATGGGATACCGTTCCGTCCAGTTTGCTGTAAATCATTTTTTTCTGTGCAGTTTTTTCCAGTTTAGCTATATTGATCTCGCTTTCCTGGATATCCAGCTTTAAGCTGCTGATGCGATTCTGCTGTATTTTAATAGCCTCTTCTCTTGTCATAGTGGATACATTGGAATCCGAACCTCCTCCGGAAATATTGTCATCCGGATATTCCGGCTCCAGATTTTCTTCATACTGTGAAGCCCCTTCAATGGTAAAATCCGTCTCAACCAGCATGTCCACCGGTTTCTCCAGAGTACTTCCGTCTATGAGATAATATCCAATGCAGGACTCTCTCCGATTGGAAAAATTAGTGATCGTATCATTCTGATGGAATTCCAGTTGATACCAGTATCCTCCCTCTTTCACCACCGTGGATCCATCCGGGGTATATCCTGCCATTTTATTTAGAAAACCACCTGTCACTGTTACCAGTCCCTTCGCAGAACCGCACAGGAAAATAAAAGGATCTTCCTCTGTTCCGCTGCCCTTAAAAGGAACAGTCTCATCATCAAGCTTTGCATAAAATTCAGGATTCCCGTCATGGATGTCATCGTTTCCATCTGTAAAATAAGGATCATAATAATCCGTATCATCATCCAAAGCAGGAGTCGGCGTCAAAGTAGGCGATGGAGACGGAGACGGTGTAGGAGCATCATCCAATCCGGAATCAAACCCAGAATCGTTGGAATCCCCTCCTGTTCCTTCCTCTCCCTCCAAGACATCGTTTGGTTCGCTTGCCTCCTGATCACTTCCGTCCTGATCACTTCCATCGTCAAAGAGATTTCCATCATAAAAGCTCGTCAGCAGCAAAGGCTGCATCACAGAGGCCAGGTAGACTCCAGTCCGGCCATTTCCTGCTGATGCCACCGGGCTTAATTCCTCATCGCTTCCGGAAATAGTCACATCTGAATCAGAACTGTCCAAATTATCTGCATTATAATAACTATCCGTATCCTCGATCGGACCGCCGTTTCTTAAACTGTTCAGACGATTTACCGCCGTTGTCAGATTTTGTTCCTGCTGCTGCTTTTTTAATCGGGCAATATTCAGTTCCATCTCCACAAGGGTAGTGTCAAAAGAAACCAGAGGATCTCCCACCGATACCTGACCGCCCTCTTCCACATAGACCTCCTGAACGATCATATCCGAATCTACAGTCACATTCTGCGATACATTCGTAGTGATCTGTCCATCCAAAGTAGTCTCATCTGAATAATATGTCCCCGTGACGCTTCCCACACTTACGACCATCACTTCCGTTTGGTTCATCTGCCTTATGTAGATCAGCCCGCCGGAGACTGCGCCGGCCACCAAAGCCACTACCAAAATACCGATAATGACTTTTTTTACCTTGCTCATTCCTTCACCTCTTTCTCCCGCAGCACTCCATCACGTATGGTCACTACGCGTCTGGCATGGGATGCAATTTCCGGGTCGTGTGTGATCATCAGTACTGTTACGCCCTCCTCATTCAGTCTTTGAAACAATTCCATTACCTGCGCTCCTGATTTACTGTCCAAAGCTCCCGTAGGCTCATCTGCCAAAAGCAGCTTCGGACTGTTCACAATTGCTCTGGCAATGGCCACGCGCTGCATCTGGCCTCCGGAAAGCTGATTCGGCTTAAAATCCACTCGATCAGAAAGCCCTACCCGATCTAATGCCTTTAAGGCCTTTTCCCGCCGAAGCTTTTTAGGAACCTTGGCATAATTTAAAGGCATCTCCACATTAGACAACGCACTCTGCCGGGGCAGAAGGTGAAAGCTCTGAAATACGAATCCGATCTTATGAAGCCGAATATCCGACATCTCATTCTCTGAACAGGACCTGATATCCTTTCCATCCAGGATGAAGCTTCCCTCTGTAGCCTGATCCAGGCATCCGATTATATTCATCAATGTGGTCTTACCGGAACCGGACGGTCCCATGATCGCCACATATTCTCCTTCTTCCATAGAAAAATTCACATCTTTTAATACAGGAACCTTCATTTTTCCCTGCAGATACTCTTTATAGATTCCTTTTAATTCCAAGATCATTCTGATTCCTCCACATCTTCCACGACAGCTTCCTCTGATCCCGGCGCGTCCTCTATAGGTACCAGCTCTTCGTCAGGCAAATCCGATCCCGTATCGGATTCCACGATCTCTCCGTTCATATCCGTTATAACTTCACCGCTTGTATCTGCTTCCATATCTACGCTGTCATCTCCTATGGCGGCATCTGTTCCTGAAGATATGCCGAAAGATTCATCACTGGATATAGCCGTCATGCCTTCCTGAAGATTTTCCGCAGGATAAGCAATAGAGTCCTCTAGAGAAAGTCCTTCAACGATCTCATATTCACTCAGAGACTCATCGTACTGTCCGAGAATGACCTCTCTTTTTTCCAGACGTCCGTTCTCATCAGCAGCCCATACATAAGGGTCTGTACTGTCCGCGTCTACGATCATAAATTCGCTGAGCCAAAGGCCTTCCTTCTGGTCCTCCTGTCCGTTATCAAGCTCTATGTATACATGCTGCCCCAGCATCAAGCCATCTGACGAATCCAATTCCACATAAAAAGGATACGTACTGGAAGTTGTCTGGCTGTTTGAAGTATCCATGCTGTACATAGATGTGCTGCTGTTCTCCGTAGTGGCATTCTCTCTGTCCACTACGCCTACAGTCCCTCTCCAAATCTCTTCTTCATCCACACGGGAACGTATGATAACAGGTACTCCTTCTGAAATATACTGGATATTCTGCTCATTTACATATCCTTTAACTCGGTATGCACCTGTACTTAATATGGTAATAAAAGCGCCGCTGCTTCCGTCCGTATTCATACTGTCATAGCTGGACGTCTGCTCCAGACTGTCCCCCTCATCAGACGACAGCTGTGTGGTATCGATCTTCTGGATCACTCCGTCTATCTCACTGCGCACTTCCGTATTGGCAGTGGCATTCTGCAGCTGATCAATTTGTGCCTGAGTACTCTTCTGATCATACTGATTCTTCTGCAGATTCATACGGTTCGTCTCGATTTCTATGGTATAAGACAACTGGCTGTCCTGGCTGGCCTGCTTTTTTTCATTTTCCAGGGTGCTGATCTGTTCCTGGAGGCTTAACGCCTCATTTTTTAGACGGTCAAGAGCAAGCTGCTGCTCCTGAAGGCTCTGCTGAATGCTGCTGAGATCATACTCAAACAAGAGCTGTCCCTGTTTTACTTCCTGACCTTCCTCCACTTGCACTTCCGTTACCTTGCGGTCGCTTTCAATCTTTACCTCTACTGTTTCCTGTGGTTCTATTACCCCTGCGTATCTATTTTCGGTTCCGGAGGAATATCCTGTGATGGTACTGACGCTGGATACATAAGCGCTCTCTCCGTCAGCCACATTCTGACTGCTGTCACGAATCCCGAACCAGTAGATGCCGCCTGCCGCTGCAGCGACAACAAGAATCCCCCCGACAGCAAAAATGCCTTTCTTCATATTTACCTCCAATCATGAATCTCTTAATATTATTTCATTGCTTAATCATACCAGATTCTGCTCCAAAAGGAAAGTCTAGAAGGAAATCACTTCAATTTTCACAAAAAATTCATCCTTTTTTTATAATAAATGTACATATTTTAGGCTTTTTTGACTTTTTCTTCATAATCTGTTAGAATGAGAAGGAATAATTTGGAAAGGAAAGAACTCGTATGAAGATTACGAAACGTCTGCTTCCATTTCTTCTGGTTATCCTCGCCGTAATCGGTATCGGCTGTTCCCACGTGGATAAGACAGATGTAGAGGAAGTCATTATAAGTGAACTGGATTTGCTTAAAAATCTGGATGCGAAAACGACACAAAAGTATATCTCCTACAAAGAACTTTTTCCCGACGCCTCGGAAAACAATACGTTACCTGAGGAAGTGAATGAAGTCTTTTCACTTTTCTTCCAGAATTTTAATTACAAAATTCTGGATATTAACGTCGACAAAGAAAACAAAACTGCCGAAGCCTCCATACGCCTTACTACAATGGATGCCCAGTCTCTTGCAAAAGATTTTGCAGAGGAAGAACTCCGTCAGGAAATTCTTCAATCGGCAGATAAAGTTTCCCAAAATACAGAAGAAAACAATATCTCCCTTGAGGAGCGTTATTTGATCCTTTACCGTCTGCTCACGGAAAACAGCTATGATTCTGTAGAGACAGACTGTACCATGCAGCTTGTAAACAATGGCAATGAAAAGGACGATTGGGAAATTAAGCGTACACATTCCCTGGAGAATGACCTTGTCGGCGGTCTTACGGCATATCTGTCTGACCCCGATATCCTCCCACCTGAGGATACCCTGGCAGTCTATTTAAACACCCTAAAAACAATGGATACAGCTGAAATGAGCAATTATCTTGGTGTTGAGAGTATTTTAAATACCTCTGATGAAGCCAAGCAGGCCATCGCCGCCGCTCTTGTAGAACAGGTACATAAATGCTTTAACTATGAAGTAACGGAAACATCTGTAAACGGCTACACAGCCACTATCGAAGCAAAGATCACTACCTTTGACAGTGATTCTATCCTTGCCTCCTATCAGACTGATCTGGACAGCTATTTATCTTCTCCAGACGCAGTCATTGACGGTTCACAGAACCGTTATCGGAAGTCTTATGAGCTTCTTTTGGACAGTATTGAAAAAAATGATGCAGTCACTACCTCCTCTGCGGCCTTTACCCTGGTCAATGACGGCGCACAGTGGAAGCTCCAGAATGACAATAATGAACTGGGAAATGCTATTTTCGGTACATTAATTACTACACCTGTGTCGCAAGAAGAGGACTCAGAAGAAATATCGGACACAGATTATGAAGAAACACTATCCGATTTAGAGGAATATCCTTCTGAGTAATTCTAAAAAAAGCGCCTGTGCAGTGTCACTCACCGCACAGGCGCTTTTTTGTTACTGGTCACAGGTTGACCAGTAACGGGGCAATTGGGCACTTAAAATTCGCTTCGCGAGGCCCAATTGCCTGTTGAATCATGCTGGCTCGTAACCACGCAGCAAGTGCGTGGTTCGGGTATGACATGTAACGCTTTTTTATAGGTCAAAAATAATTTTAATAAACAAAAGAGTTATGACCACGAGAATCAGCGGACGTACGATCCGGCTTCCATTCTTCATAACCATTCCAGCCCCGATATAATGGCCGGCAATAGAAAATGCCGATGCAGCCAGCCCTAATGGGAAAATAATATTTCCGCTGAACAAGAATACAACCAAAGCAGTCACATTAGAGGACAGATTCGCAAGTTTCATGTTTCCAGATGCCCTGCGCACATCCATCTTAGCAGCCCCAGTATACAAAAGCAGAAGAAACGTACCGGTTCCCGGACCATAGAAGCCATCATAACACCCAACAGCCAGGGACGACAGAGCGCAGATCAGCCACTGCTTTTTCCGTCCTATCTTTATCCCGCTGTTATCCCCTATTTCTTTTTTCTTCAAAACATAAAAGGAAACGACAGGCAAAACAGGGATCAGCATCCATCGAAGCAGGGTATCGCTGGCACGCAGAGCCAGATTCGCTCCTATGTAAGAACCGAGAAGCGCCATAGAAATACAGGGAAGAGCAAGTCCCCAGTCCACAAACTTATTCCTGCACAGCCTCACAGTAGAAAAAACGGTTCCCGCAGAGGAAGACAGCTTATTCGTGGCGATCGCATTGTGCATAGGAACTCCCGCCAACAAATATGCAGGCAGGGCGATCAAACCGCCTCCGCCTGCAACTGCATCTACAAAGCTTGCCAAAAATACTAACGGACAAACAATGATAAAAGTCAGAATGGTAAGTTCCATTTTATTCTTCCTCTTCTATCTTAAGGCCTAATTCATTAAGCTGCGCTTCACTTACCCGGCTGGGAGACTGGGTCATCAAACAGGAAGCGTCTTTTACCTTAGGAAAGGCGATCACATCTCTGATGCTGTCCACCTTAGCCATCAGCATAACAAGGCGGTCCAGTCCATAAGCCAGTCCTGCGTGAGGCGGCACTCCGTATTTAAACGCATTGAGGAGGAATCCAAACTGTTCATAGGCTTCTTCTTTGGTAAAGCCAAGCTTTTCAAACATTCTTTCCTGGATATCATCCTGATGGATTCGCACGCTTCCTCCGCCGATCTCATTTCCGTTTAACACAATATCGTATGCCTTTGCCCGCACCTTGCCGGGATCCGTGTCGAGCAGAGGCAGATCCTCTTCCATCAGCATAGTAAAGGGATGGTGCATAGCTGTATAGCGGTTTTCTTCTTCATTCCACTCCAGAAGAGGGAATTCTGTGATCCATACGAACCGATACTCGTTCTTATCCAGAAGATTCATCTGTTTCGCCAGTTCTACGCGCAGCGCTCCCAGCACATCGTATACTACTTTATTTTTATCTGCCGCAAACAAAAGCAGGTCTCCTGCCTCTCCTTCCATGGCAGCTGTCAGAGCGTCCATCTGCTCTTCTGTCATAAATTTCGCAAAGGAGGATTTTCTTGTGCCGTCTGCAGCTATGGCAATATAGGCAAGTCCCTTAGCACCATAATCCTTTGCGAAATCTACCAGTTTATCAATCTTTTTACGAGGCATTTCTCCCTGGCCCTTGGCATTGATTCCCCGAACGCTTCCTCCATTTTCCAAAGCCCCTGTAAATACACCGAATCCACAGTCTCTTACGATTTCACTTACATCATGAAGCTCCATTCCAAAACGCAGATCCGGCTTATCAGATCCGAACCGGTCCATTGCCTCCTGCCAGGTCATCCTCTGAATAGGGAGAGATACCTCCACATCCAGGACCTCTTTAAATAAAAATGCTAAAAATCTTTCGTTTACGTCAATAACATCATCCACATCTACAAAAGAAAGCTCCATGTCGATCTGGGTGAATTCCGGCTGACGGTCAGCACGAAGATCCTCGTCACGGAAACATCTGGCAATCTGGATATACCGGTCATATCCGGAGCACATTAAAAGCTGCTTATAAAGCTGAGGAGACTGGGGCAGTCCATAGAAACACCCTGGATGCACACGGGACGGCACAAGATAGTCTCTGGCTCCCTCAGGCGTACTCTTTCCAAGCATTGGAGTCTCAATCTCCAGGAACCCTTCCTTTGCGAAGAATTGTCTGGTGAGCATTGCCACCCTGCTCTTCAACATAAGATTTCTCTGAAGATCCGGTCTTCTAAGATCCAGATAACGGTATTTCAGGCGGATCTCATCCTTAGTCTTGCTGTTCTCCTCAATAGGAAATGGCGGGACCTCTGCTTCCGATAAAACACGGAGACTTTTTCCCCGAAGTTCGATCTCTCCTGTAGCAAGATTTTCGTTTACTGCGCCTCCGCGCTTTTCTATCGTGCCGGTAACTGCGATGACGAATTCGCTTCTAAGCTTTCCTGCTTTTTCAAAGCCCTCCTCGTCAATGCTTCCGTTTTCAAAAATCACCTGCATGATCCCTGACCGGTCACGCAGATCCACAAACACAATGCCGCCTTTGTTACGAGCCTTCTGAACCCATCCCATCAAGGTGACTTCCTTTCCCACCATTTCCTTTGTCACTTCTGCACAACGGCACGTCCGGTGCAGGCCATACATACTTTCCGCCATGATCTTTCTCCTTTTCTACATTCTGTCTTTGAAAAATTCCACAAACTCTGTATAGCCATCCGCCATCATCTGTTCCTTCTGGAATTTTTTATTTTTTTTCATTATGGATATTTGAATCTGTGTACCGCTGCTGCGCTCTTCTTCCGCCTGTTTTAAGATCGTGAGCAGCTTTTCCGCAGGCATATTCTTTTCAATAAGGTATGCTTTTTTCCCATTTTTAGAGGGAACCTGATATCCTCTCTCAAGAAGCAGCATAACGATCCGCTCGAAGCCGATAGAAAAACCGCAGGCACTGGTATTCGTCCCTGTAAATTTGCCGATCATTTCGTCATAACGTCCGCCGCCTCCTACAGAACCGCCGAATTCATCCATAGCAATCTCGAAGATTGGCCCCGTATAATAAGACATTCCCCGCACCAGGGTCGGATCAAAAGCCATCTTAAAGTCGGCGGTCTTTACAGCATCCACTGTAGAGATAATGGTCTCCAGATCCTCAGCCACCTTTTCATCCAGCACTCCCTTTAATTTTTCTTTACAGAAACGCACGCCTTCGATATCAGAAGAAATCTCCTGGAACAGCTGCAGATACGTCTCGATGCTTTCTGTGGAAAAGCCTTCTTTTTTTAATTCCTCAGCGACTCCCTCAAGACCGATCTTGTCCATTTTATCCAAAATAATAAATACCGTGTCATAGCTCTCCTTTGGAAAACCGCTGTACTGAGCCATTGCCTTTAAAATCCTTCTGTCGTTGATGCGGATGGTAAAATTATGAAAATCCAGTTTTCCAAGAAGGGTAGTGGTGGCAAGCACCAGCTCGATCTCCGCCAGATAGGTAGGCTCTCCTAAAATATCAATGTCACACTGCATAAACTGACGGAACCTTCCTCTCTGCGGCCGGTCCGCTCTCCATACATTTCCCATCTGGAGCGCCTTAAAAGGAGCGGGAAGTTCATTCGCATGATTGGAATAATAGCGGGAAAGGGGGACTGTTAAATCGTAACGCAGGCCGGAATCCACCAGGTCTGCTTCTTCCTTGGCCTCTTCAAGCTTTAATTTTTCTCCTCTTTTCAGGATTTTAAAGATAAGTTTTTCGTTTTCTCCGCCCTGTTTGCTGCAAAGATTTTCAATGTGCTCCACACAGGGTGTTTCAATGGAGGAAAATCCGAAAGTCCCGTATGTCTCACGGATCATATTCATCACATAGTTTCGGATTTCCATTTCCTTTGGTAAAATGTCTTTCATGCCGGTGACCGGCTTTTTCTTTAATGCCATGGTTACCTCCTATAATTTTCGGTTGCTTTTATGTACTACCCTTTGAAAGGCTAGGAAAACTTCCATATCGAAATTTTTCACTTCTTCGATCATCAATTCCATAACGGTGTCTATATCAAACGCTTTTCTGTAAGGCCGGTCTGAGCTTAAAGCCGCAAAAACATCACACACTCTTAAGATCCGCGCTCCTATTGGTATATCTTCCCCCGCTTTATTGGACGGATAGCCGCTTCCATCGTAATTTTCATGATGGTAAAGAATACTTTCCAAAACAAAATCCGAATATCCCTGTCCCTTAAGTTCCTCATATCCAAGGGTGGAATGCATACGGACGTATTTTAGTTCCTCTATTACCAAGGGATCTCTTTCCTGTCCGTTAATATATCCTGTAAGCTTCAGCTTACCGATGTCATGAAGCATACCTGCGATCGCCAGCTCATAGCACTGGCTCTCGTCCAGTCCTAATTCCTTTGCTACAGCATAGGCCAGATTACTGACTCTCATTCCATGATTCAGCTCCGCTGACAGGTCAAAATCTAATATTCTTTCCGGTGTATCTGCCGTTTTTTCGTATATCCTATCCAAGGGCACGCCTCCCGTTGTTCTTTACAGCCAGGCTTCTATGCCTGCCCGTTTTCTCTCGATCATCTCTTCTATGCGTGTTATATAATTTGTCACATCTTTTACATTTTCTACACGCTCGATCCTGCTGCCATGTTCAAACACCAGCTTCGAAGAGCCTCCTGCCCCAAGGGCAATGATCGGCTGTTTCTCTTCCATAATTAGTATATTGTAAATGCCGGCTTTGTCAACCTTTGCATAGCCCACATTTTCAAAATTTCCCTTCATGTTTTTCTGACGATAGAGATAATAAGGTCCCATCCCCATCTCATAGGCCGTTTTCATAACCATATCCATGATCTCCTGGCTGTTTTCAAAGGTCATCTCCTGATACTGGTCTTTAAATATATTCAGCCTGGCCGCCCTCTTCACCGCCAGGGAATGGATTGTCAGGCTGTCAGGCCCAAGGGAACGGACCTCCTCCAAAGTATGCCTAACCATGGAGATATCCTCTCCCGGAAGCCCTGCGATCAAATCCATATTAATATTATCAAATCCGCAGGCTCTGGCCTCCTTAAAAGCGCTCTTAGTCTCTTCCACAGTATGCTTTCTGCCGATCAAGTCCAAGGTAACCTGATTCATTGTCTGAGGATTGACAGAAATCCTGGTCACGGGAAATTTCCGAAGGGTCATAAGTTTCTCCCGGTCAATGCTGTCCGGTCTGCCGGCTTCTACAGTGAATTCCTCCAGCCCATCATAGCCAAAGCTTTCTCCCACCTGATCCAAAAGGCGTTCCAGTTGTTCAGGAGAGAGCGTCGTGGGTGTTCCCCCTCCGATATACACTGTATCCAGCTTTCTTCCCTTCATCATGACGGAGACTGCACGGATCTCTTGGCACAGCGCATCCAGATAAGCATCCACCTTATCTTTCCAGCGGCTTAAAGGATAAGAACTGAAAGAACAGTACAGACATATACTTGGACAGAAAGGAATCCCGATATATAAGCTGTAACCGTTTTCATAGTCGATATTTTTTAATATTTCCCGCTCCCTGTTTGCAATCGTAATGGCAAGGGCGGTCTTTTCGGGACTGACAAAATAACGCGACCGCATCTCTTGTGCTGCTTGTGTATTTTTCATTCCGGATTCTATCATCCCCATGGCAAGCTTCACTGGCCGTATTCCTGTAAGGTTTCCCCACGGAAGCGTTTTTCCTGTCAGTTTGATAAGTACATGGTAAAGAGCAGCCTTTATGCTGTCCTTATTTTCTTTTCTTATTTCGTGGGCGTCTCTTCCCTGCCCGGAACAAGAAATAAGGGCATCTTTTGACTGCCCTTGTATCACAGAGGCACATGCCGTACCCCTATGCCCTTCTCTTGAATATTCGATTAAAAAGTCGTCCCTCTCTTTTTTTACGCGGAAACAGATCTCATATTCTTTCTGTGTATCTTCATAAGATACACAGATTTCCCTTTCTGGATAGAATGCCTTAATCAGCTCATAGACATCATGCTCAAATTCCCTGTTAAAAAATACAATACCAATCTTACACAAAGGGGTTATACCTCTTTTCGTATCCTATAGTGGTGGATGCGTCATGTCCCGGAAATACCTCTGTATCTTCCGGAAGATTATCCACCAGTTTATGCAGGCTTCTCACAATATCCGCTGTACTTCCTCCAGGAAAGTCTGTTCTTCCCACAGAGCCGTAAAACAACGTATCTCCGCTGAACAGTACACCTTCATCTTTTAAATAGTAACAGCAGCTTCCCGGTGTGTGTCCCGGTGTATGGATCATCTGAACAGAAAATCCCGCCGCGGTAAACACATCCATATCATTCAAAAGGACATCTGGTTTAATGGATACAGCATGTCCGCAATAGCCAGACATATTTACAGATGGCTCCCGCAGCATTTCTTGTTCCGCGGAACAGGCATATATGTCTACATCGTACCTTTTCTTTATGTCTCCTACTGCAAGAATATGGTCATAATGACCATGGGTTAAAAAAATCCCTACTGGCTTTCCCTGCATTTCCTCTATCTTTTGGATGATCTTCTCCGGAGCGTCAGCAGGATCCACCAGGATCAATTCTCCTGTCTCTTTATTTTTCAGGAAGTAACAATTGGTATATACTGTGCCGAGAACACATTTTTCCAGTTCCAGTTTGCTCATAATCTGCTCCTTTACTCTGACTTATCCTGTGGTTCGCTCTACGTCAAGAACGCTTTCTACTTGACGTATCTTTTCGATCAGTGAATTCAGCTCGTCCTTGCTCTTCACTTCAAAGCTCATGGAGATGGTCGCTTTCTCCTGCTTATTCGTACGGGAATTGATACTGCGCACATCGATCTTTCTCTCTGTAAAGATTTTAGAAAGATCCACCAGAAGTCCAGTCCGGTTATTTGCGTAAACACTGATTTCCGCCATATATTTTTCAGGAGTTTTTCCGTCTCCGCTCTGCCATTCAGCCTCGATCAGCCGGCTTCTGTCTATTTCAGACATATTAAGGATATTGACGCAGTCTGTACGGTGAATGGTGATGCCGCGTCCTCTGGTGACAAATCCTACAATCTCATCTCCGGGAATAGGACTGCAGCATTTTGAAAAACGGACTGCCACATCGTGGATTCCTTTAACCACAATGCCTCCCTTATTTTTCGTGATATGAAGCTTTTCGTGGGCATCTGAAGCAGCCTCTAAAACCTGCTCGTCTGTAAGATTTTTCTTATTCTCTCTTTCATAAGCTTCCAGCAGCTTATTAAACACCTGGCCTTCTTTTAAGCCCCCGTGTCCGATTGCCGCTAAAACGGAATCCCAGTCCCGGAAACCATATTTTCTCATGACAGCTTCCAGATACTGAGGTTTATTATAAACGCTGATCTTATAGCCCTTGGACTTTGCGTACTGGGTAAGCATTTCCTTGCCTTTAAGGATATTGTCCTCTTTTAATTCTTTTTTAAACCACTGATTGATCTTATTCTTGGCCTGGGTGCTCTTTACCAGTTTCAGCCAGTCGCGGCTGGGTCCCTGAGAATTTTGGGAAGTAATGATTTCGATCCGGTCTCCATTTTTTATCTGATATTCGATGGGAACCAGTTTTCCGTTTACTCTGGCTCCAACCATTTTATTTCCCACCGCGCTGTGAACGCTGTAAGCGAAATCAATGGGGGTAGAGCCATTGGGAAGGGTTTTTACATCCCCTTGGGGAGTAAAGCAGTATACATTGTCTGCAAACAGATCCAGGTCATTTTTCAACAGGCTCATAAACTCCCTGTTATCTGACATGTCTCTCTGCCATTCCAGGATCTGGCGCAGCCAGTTCAGCTTTTCCTCTTCACTTTTTCCTACAGGAGCCTTTCCATCGGAGGTCTCCTTATATTTCCAATGGGCCGCAATACCATACTCAGCGGTCTTATGCATCTCGAAAGTACGGATCTGGATCTCGAAGGGCTGTCCCTTCGGTCCGATCAGCGTGGTATGCAGGGACTGATACATGTTCGGCTTGGGCATGGCAATATAATCTTTAAATCGTCCGGGGATGGGCTTATACATCTCATGGATCACCCCCAGAGCCGCGTAGCAGTCTTTTACGGTGTCCACAATGATCCGCACAGCAAACAGGTCGTAAATCTGGTCGATCGTCTTATCCTGATTAACCATCTTTTTATAGATACTGAAGAAATGCTTGATCCGGCCGTCCACCTGTGCCTTGATGTTTGCATCCTCCATATGTTTTTTTACCTGTTTGACGATATTGCCTACAAATTCCTCCCGCACGCTCTTGCGCAGCGCTACTTTTTCTACCAGATCATAGTAGACGTCCGGTTTCAGATATTTCAAGGAAAGATCGTCCAGTTCCACTTTTATCTTGGATATACCCAGGCGCATGGCAATGGGCGCGTAAATATCCATGGTCTCTCTTGCCTTTTCCTGCTGCTTTTCCGGGCTCATATACTGCAGGGTACGCATATTATGAAGCCGGTCGGCCAGCTTGATCAGGATCACGCGGATATCCTTCGCCATGGCTAGGAACATCTTGCGGAGATTTTCCGCCTGAAGCTCTACTTTATCTGCCGAATAGTTTAACTGTCCCAGCTTGGTAACCCCGTCTACCAAAAGGGCGACCTCTTCTCCAAACTCCTTTTTTACTTCATCGTAAGTCATCCAGGTATCTTCTACCGCATCGTGGAGCAGCCCCGCTACGATCGTCTCTTTATCAAGTTCCAGATCCGCCAGGATGATGGCGACGCACAGAGGATGGATAATATAGGGTTCACCTGATTTTCTCTTCTGGTCCTTGTGCGCCTCGCTGGCCACCTGGTAAGCCTTCTCGATCATGGTTATATCCGTAGAAGGATGGTATTTACGGACACTAGTTATTAATTCCTGATACAGTTCCGCCGGACTGGTAAAATCATGGGTAGCCTTTATGGCCGCGTCCGCTTTTCTTACGGATTCCATTTTTTCTAATTCAGCCCGGTCAGTGACTTTGCCTTGGTCTGTGTTTTTAATTATTTCCGCCAACATCTATCACCTGCCTATCGCCAAAAATTATAGCAAATGTCATGCTTCTTCTTATTATGACGTTTGCCGCATCGATTTTTGCTGCGTAAAACGCAGATATTTCCTCTCGAAAATCGTGCGCTTCCTCCCGGAGGGTTATAGTAAAAGATTTATTTTCCTTCGTAACGGATGATAGACTCAACGTTATATCCGTCAAGTTTCTTTACGCCGTTCAAGCCGGCAAGCTCCATGAGAAATACGATCTTTACTACTTCTCCGCCCAGTTCTTCCACTAATTTCGCGGCGGCCTCAATCGTACCTCCCGTAGCGATCAGGTCATCAATGATCGCCACTTTCTGTCCCGGTTTAATGGCATCCTTATGTATTTCAATCGTAGCGCTTCCGTATTCCAGATCGTAGCTCTTAGAAACAGTTTCACACGGAAGCTTTCCTTTTTTACGGATGGGAACAAAAGGTTTGTGGAGATTATATGCAATTGGCATTCCGAAAATAAATCCTCTGGATTCCGTTCCCACAATCACATCCACATCCAGCCCGTCCAGACAGGCCTGCATGGAATCAATCGCAAGCTGCAAGCCGTCTGCATCCTGCAATATACTTGTAATATCGCGAAAAATAACACCTGGTTCCGGAAAATCCGGGATACTTCTGACATACTCTTCTAACTTCTTCATTTTTCCACTCCTCTGTTCTTTTATCATAGTATTAAGAGATTTTCTTAGCGTCCTCTCTTGATTTTTTATTTTCTTTCTTATAGCAAGATAAAGTAAGTATAGCACTTTTTTTTCGCAGAATCAATGAAAAACCCGACACCACCCGCATAAATACGGCATTTTCCACCTTCAGCGATAATTTTGTATAACGATCTGTATGCTCTCTCTTCCCTGGTAGCGGTTTATCTCCGGATAATAGGTTACGGAAATAGCGTCTGCATGTGCCGCGAACTCTAAAAATTTCTCTGCTTCTCCAAAATATACTCCATCCACGGAATATCCTCCCTGATCCACTAGGCGCATTTTAGCTACATTCCGATTTTTCCCAAAAATCCTTGGTTCTAAAACACGAATTTCTTTCTGCGCAAATACTGGCTTAGTATTTCCTTTTCCAAAGGGCTCCAAAAGAGAAATCTGCTGGATCAGATTATTGGAAATATAAGAAAACGGCATTGCCACATCGATCACTATCTTTTGACACAGGTCATCCGGGGTAAGGGTACAGTTTTCATTTAATCGCCTGCGCAGCTCTTCTACCCTATCCTCAGCAAGGGAAAGTCCTGCGGCCATGGGATGCCCTCCGAATTGTTCCAAAAGATCCGCACACTTTACCAACTCATCGAACATGGAATACGCCTCAATGGAACGTCCGCTTCCCTTTACTCCATGCTCTCCCTTTGTCAGTACGATTACCGGTTTATAATATTTTTCCCGGATACGCCCCGCTATGATCCCGGCAAGACTTTCATGGCATTCGGGGAGATAGATCACTAAAACCCGGTCCGCTCCCACTGAAGTCTCCTCCACCTGACGAATAGCTTCTTCCTTTCCTTTTTCTGTAAGGGCCTTTCTGCTTTCATTTAAAGAAGCCAGATCCCCTGCTATTTTTGCGGCCCGGTCAGGGTCTTCCTCATCAAAAAGCGCAAGCGAACGCGCCGCTGTATCCAGCCTGCCGCTGGCATTGATACAGGGTCCCAGTACAAAACCAATATGATAGGCGGTGATTTTCCCTCCCTCAAGACCATTGGCACGGATCAAAGCCATCAGTCCTGTATTTTGAGTCTTGGGGATTTTTTTCAGTCCTTCTTTTACAATGATTCTGTTTTCCCCCTGAAGATCCATCACATCTCCGACTGTCGCTATGGCGGCAAACTCCAAAAGATCATAAAATTCCTCCACGGGAATCCTAAACCGTTCATATAAAGCTCCGATCAGCTTCCATGCCACCACTGCCCCGCATATATTTTTATTGGGATACGTACAGGAGGGCTGCTTTGGATTCACCACTGCATCCGCCGAAGGAAGCAGAATTTCCCTTCCGTTTTCGGTGTCTCTATATGGAATCTCATGATGATCTGTCACTACAACGGTCATTCCAAAATCTTTGGCCATGGCAATCTCTGATCTGGCCGCAATCCCGTTATCGCAGGTAAGGATCGTATCCACCCCGTCCTCTTTTGCTTTAAGGATCAAAGGCTCGTGGATACCGTATCCGTCACTGATCCTGTCAGGGATATAGGTATCGATCACCGCCTGAAGCCTTCGAAAGCCTTTAAGGAGTATGTAAGTAGAAGATACGCCGTCTATATCATAATCACCGATAATACGGATCTTTTTTTTGCTTTTAATCTTCTCTTCTAAAATCCCTACTGCTTTTTCCATGTCTTTTAAAAGCCAGGGGGATGGAAGCATAGAGAGATCGCCTTGAAGATAGAGGCGGATGTCTTCTTCCCCTACTATGTCTCTGTTTCGTATCAACCTTGCGATGACAGGGTCTATATCAAATTTTGTTCCTATGGCATTAAAATCTGCACGTTTTGCCGCAACCACCCATTTTTCCATGTATTTTTCCTTTCTGTGAGTTAAAAGCAAATGTCCCGGAGCAGACTGTATCCTGCCCCGGGATCTTATACCAATTTAACATTATTTATTTTTTTCCTGGTTTTTAGAAGCTTCCTGAGCGGCTAAACGCTCCGCTACTCTTTTACGGTTTTTCTTTTTAGGCTGGCCAGGCGTTCCTTTGGCATTTGCAGGCTTTTCCTGTTTCTGTCCAGAAGTTTTTGGGCCTTTTTCCTGCTTCGCTGTTTCCGAATGACCAGATGCGGCAATAGCCGGCTGTTTCTTTCCAAGATTTCTTTTCATGACCAGCCACAAAGGGCCAGTGATGCATACGGAAGAATAGGCGCCGCACACAATACCCACCATCAGCGGAGCGGCAAACTCACGGATGGAAGATACGCCCAGAATATACAGCACAGCCACCATGACAAAGGTAGTAAAGGAAGTGTACATACTTCTTGTCAGTGTCTGTGTGATACTGCTGTTTACGATCTCATCCAGATGGTCCGGATCCTTATCCGCCTGCATATTTTCACGGATACGGTCAAAAATAACGATCGTTGCATTAATAGAGTAACCTACAATGGTAAGCATGCAGGCAATGAATGTATTTCCTACGGATATCCTGGAAACAGCATAGAACGCCAGTACTACCAGAACATCGTGTACAAGGGCTAAAACACCGCTGCTTGCAAAACGGATATCCTTGAAACGGAACCAGATATAAAGGAGCATAAATATTGTAGCCACTAAGACAGCCACCACTGCGTCACGGCGCATCTCAGAACTTACTGTGGAGGAAATGCTCTCCGAAGAGATCAGATCCGGATCCACATCGAAATTCTCTACCATAGCGTCATTGAATTCCTGACGTTCTTCCAGATCCAGTGCCCGTGTTTTAATGATCACCTGATTGGTGCCTACAACCTTAGTCGGCTGCACATTTCCATCGCCGGTTATCTCTTCTACTACAGGCGTCACCTCTGAATCGATCTGGGCAATATCCATATCTTCATTAAAGGTTACCGTAGTCGCGGTTCCGCCTGAAAATTCAAGGCTGTAATTCAAAGCGTTATTTCCCATCTGGCTGTTTACCAGCATGATTACCGGACCGCTTAAGATCAACAGAATAGAAATCGTAAAGAATATCTTTTTATGTCCGGTGAAGTTAATGCTCTTCCTGACCTTTGCTCTTCCGTAGAATTTTTCATTCCGGACGCCTACTGCATATACTGCATATACTAAAATCCTGGAAACCACCAGAGCGGTAAACATAGAAACAACAATACCGAGAGCCAGCGTATACGCAAAGCCTCTGACAGTGCCGGATCCAAGCCACATAAGTACGAAGGCAGCTATCAGCGTAGTAACATTTCCATCAAAGATAGCTGAGAACGCCTTGTGAAAACCGCTTTTAATAGCGTTTCTCACAGAGAGGCCTGCTGTGATCTCTTCTTTAATACGCGCATAGATGATAACATTCGCATCTACCGCCATACCAATACCCAGGATAATACCCGCAATACCCGGAAGCGTGAGGGTAATATCAAAAGCATTCAAGGTAAGGAGCATCAATGCTGTATATATGATCAGCGCGACTCCCGCAATCAGTCCCGGTACTCTGTACACGCAGATCATGAAGATAATTACAATTGCGAGGCCGATCGCCGCCGCGATCAGGCTGGTGGTAATAGCCTCTTCTCCCAGCTGAGCCGCAACCACACTAGAACGAAGCTCTTCCAATTCAATGCTCAGGGAACCGATACGGATATAAGAAGCAAGATTCTGCGCCTCTTCCACACTGGACATTCCATCAATCTGCGCCTGTCCGCCCGTAATCGCTTCATTTACCGTAGGGGCACTTAAGATAGAATCGTCATATACGATAGCGATCTGTTTTCCTACATTTTCTTCTGTAGCCTGGGCGAATTTCTCTTTTCCCGCTTCTGTCATGGTAAGGCTTACTACATATTGTCTTCCGCTTGTAGTAGAGGTCTGGATAGCGCCGCCCTCGGCGTCCGCCACATCGCTTCCCTCCAGCACCACAGACCCAGCCTCACGGATCTCATCCAGACTTCTGGAAAGTTCATATCCGTTTTCTCCCAGAGTAAAGTTCGTATTGCCGTCATCATCTGTTTCTTCAATGAAACAAAGAGAACCTGGTCTGCCCAGCTCTTCCAGAATGGCATTTGCATCTGTCACTCCAGGGATCTCTACGTTAATACGGTTAGACCCCTCCTGATAAACCTGAGCCTCCGTACTGTACTGTTCCACACGTCTTTGCAGCTTATACCTGGTATCTGCCATGTCCTCGCTGCTGGGGTTGTCTTCCTTTGCCTGATACGTGATGCTGACACCGCCTGCCAAATCGAGACCTGTCTTTATGTTTCTGGCAGCTCCTGTTCCTGTAGGCCCAATGCCCACAGCTGCAGTAAAACATAAAAAGGCAGTAATGATTACCGTCAGAATCAGAACCACGATCCCTCTGCTTTTCTTCATTTTCTTTCCCTTCTTACTTTTTTTAGTCTTCTGCTAATGCAGCTTTTATCATGATCGCGCACTCCACACGCTTTCTCTGGAGTTCGCATCCGATCTCATAGTTTCCTTTTATATCATTCTGGAAATGATACGCATTGGCAGCACAGCCGCCGCTGCAGTAGAACCTTGCAAAGCAGTCTTTACATGCTTCTTTTGTATACACATTGCAGCCGGAAAATTCTTTCTGAATTTCCGGTTTCACAATCCCTTCGTCCACATTTCCCATGAGATATTCTTCCTCACCTACGAACTGATGGCAGGGATACAAATCACCCCAAGGGGTAACCGCCAGATACTCTGTTCCTGATCCGCAGCCGGAAAGGCGTTTATACACGCAGGGTCCTCCTGTCAGATCAATCATAAAATGGAAAAAGTTAAAACCATTTCCCGCTTTTTCCCGGGCGATCATTTCTTTTGCAAGAAGATCGTACTCTTCAAGGATCTGCGGAATATCCTCTTCTTTAATGGCATAGTCTTCCTCCGGCGAAGCAACCACCGGTTCTACAGAAATCTGTTTAAATCCCAGATCGGCCAGATGAAGGACATCCTTAGAAAAATCAAGATTATGACGGGTAAAGGTACCTCTCACATAATATTTGTCCTGCCCTCTTGACTGTGCAAAGCGTATAAATTTCGGCATGATCAGATCATAGCTGCCGGCTCCTTTGCGAAACGGCCGCATATAATCATTTACTTCTTTTCTTCCATCTACGCTGAGTACGACATTGGCCATTTCCTTGTTGCAGAATTCCATGATCTCGTCGTTTAAAAGGACGCCATTTGTAGTCAGGGTAAAACGGAAGCGCTTATTATGCAAGGCCTCCTGTTCTCTGCCATATTGAACCAGCTGCTTTACTACTTCCCAGTTCATAAGCGGCTCTCCTCCGAAAAAATCCACTTCCAGGTTCTTTCTGGAACCGGAATTGGCAATGAGAAAATCCAGTGCCTTTTTCCCCACCTCAAAGGACATCATGGCACGTCGGCCATGGTACTCCCCTTCTTCCGCAAAGCAGTAACGGCAGGCAAGATTGCAGTCATGGGCAATGTGGAGACACAAAGCCTTTACGACTGTCTGTCTGTTTTTCGTAAATTCATCTATGGCATTTTCGTAGATATCTTTGGTAAACAGCATACCTTCTTCTTTTAGTTTTCGGCATTCCGCGGCTGAGGTCAAAATATCCTGTCTGTCATACTTAGGAGAAAGCTTGTCCGCGATCTCACCGTCGGAGTATCCTTCCTCCATGTAAGGCAATACTTCATAGGTAACTTCATCTACAAGATGAATACAGCCGCTGTTAATATCAAGCACGATATTATAGCCATTATTCTGATAACGATGAATCAGACTCATCTCTTCGAAATCCTTTCCTGTATGGTATAGCAACCGGAAAATTTCCGGTTTCATAGAATAAGCAGCGGAAGTCATTCCGCTGCTTACGCCGTTTTCAGAGCGACTTTATCCCCGCGAGCAACGAGCCAAGCGGACATGCTTGCATGTCCATTTGGCGACTGCCGCGAGGGTCAAATACCCCGCAGCTCTGCCGCGCTACAAGTTTGATGCCCCGTAGCTTGCTGCGGGGTTTTTGACTATTTATGCTCGCAGCTCTGGTTTCCTACTGTACAGGAAGTCTTACATGCAGACTGGCAGGAAGTCTGGCATTCACCGCATCCGCCTTTTTTGATCGTGTTCTGCAGGTTCTTTGTATTTAATGTTTTAATATGCTCCATTAGAATTCCTCCTTATGTATAATTTATCTCCGGATAGTATAGCATAAAACTTTTTAATTTAAAAGTCTTTTTTTCTATGGGGCCTCTTATCTCTATTCTCTTTAGGAAAGCATCCCGCCTAAAGCGCCGCCTCCCAGACACATAAAAAAGGTTGTCACCAAATGCTGCACGGTCATATCCCACTTTCCCTGAACAGTAAAAGATACAAGGAGCAGTAAAAGAAAATAGCACAGCCCCACCAGTATCCCCCAGAGGTACTTATCCTTCCGCATGATCTTTCCTGCTATAAAGCCGCCTGCCAGACAGGAAATCACATAAACCGCCACAATTCCTGCGGCTATGGGCCCTTCTCCCAGGTCAAACTGAAAAAGAAGGAATGCCAGCAGGAACAAAAAAGCTCCCGTCAAAGCATACGCTGCCAAAAGGGATTTTAACACTGCCTTCACTTTCATAAAACACCCCTCCCATATGCAATATATGGGAGGGGTTCCATCCTTATTCCTGTATGCCTTTATTTTCTCTTTTTATAAGCTACAGCCGTTCCTGTCATTACCATAGCCGCAGCAGCAGCCAAAGCCGCAAAAGGAAGGATCATGGTATCGTCTCCCGTTTCAACGGCACCGGTGGAAGAGGCGCCCGATCCCTGCGTATTCTCCTGTGTATTTTCTGGAGCACTTGTATTCTGGGCAGTGGCCTGGTTTGTTCCTGAGGCTGTGGTAGTATTGGAAGAGGCTGCCGGAGATACGGGAACTTCTGTAGTTGCTCCGTCATCGCCTCCCAGCTGGGAAGTATTGTCATCTCCATATCCCTGCTCAGCGATATCGCTTCCGATCACAGGCTTGCTTCCTGCTATTCCGAAAGGACTGAAGGAGTGCGTGCTGAATACCATTGTGTCACCATCTACACTGGGAATGATCGTTTCAATAGCACCATTGTCTAAAAGATGTTCGATCGTGTATTCATATCCTTCTTTTACCGGAACGGTAACGCTTATATATTCTCCGTCCGGTATCTCATATTCTGTATCGGTCCTTAAGTCCCAAAGTTCAAACTCATAAGATTTAAATATACTTGCATCTATTTCATTAGTAAATTCATATGCATCTCCGCTGGAAACTCTGAATTGTACATACCATGGAAGAGAAATCCCAGATACGGAAATGCCATTGCAGCTATGATTTTCAGCAGCACGTACCATCTGTTCATCCGGACTTAAATTCTCATCCGCTGACATAGGACGTTCATCCTGCGTCAGGTCTGTTTCCTCCTGATCAAAGATATTTTCTACTGGAGTTTCTGTTACTTCCGGCGTTGGCTTTGACTCTTCGCTTTCTCCTGGACTGCTGATTTCTTCTTCACCGATTACCGCTTCACCAACTTCTTCTTCCTCCTGAACCTCATCTGCTGTCCCTCCGGAGTTTTCCTCCTGATCCGGTATGCCAGTCACCTGTCCCTCTGCATCAGGTATCTGAGATATATCAGGCGCTGCCGAAATCCCAGGAGTCACAGTCTGATCAGGAGTTTCCGAGGGCAATGCCTCCTCTGTACTGTCCGTATCTTCAATACTGCTCACTACTACTGTAACAAATCCTCTTAAAACACCAGCCTGCGAATCCCAGCCTTCCTCCCCAGACAAATCCACTGAATCAAAAGGAGAAAGCTTTACCTCATAGGACTGGACACGCTGAGACGGAACACAGGAACTGTCCACCCAGGATAAAGTTCCATATTCACTTTCCGGAAGAGAAATCTCTGCCAAGGGAACAGGTTCCTCTATGGTGATATTTTCCGGCAGGATACTGACCGCCGTCTCTATAGTTGCTTCTGACTGGGCCAGCACACCCTGAGCCTGTCCGCTGATCATGGCCGCTGTTAAAGCCGCTGCTGCCAGAAGCCGCATCCCCTTTCTATATGTAATTTTTCCACTTTTTCTTTTCACATTCATCATTACCGCACCTCAATTATTTAAAAAGCAATCTGTATGTATCTGTATCACGTATCTATTTTGATTCCGCACTATCACTATACCAAATCTTTATCCTTTTGTAAATATTTTGTAACAAATTTTTACATTTTTCGATATACCTGCTATAGCATAACACTTTCTGAGGTTTGCCCTGTAATTTTCTTTTTCCTTCTCCCCTCCAAAAAAACAGCCGAACACCCTCCTGGCGGATTGTGCCGGCTGTCTTCCTACATCATGAAAGAAAACTGTTTTATAATCCTTGTCATCTCTCCTATCACTGCGTCTACACCACTTTCTGTATCTCTCCAGCTTTCTTTACTAATGCCATCCACTATACAAGGAACCACCAGAAACTGTGTCTCCGGATAAACATACTGGTAATACATCAGCGACCTTCTGGCATGGTAGGACTTACAACATAAAATTGCCTTTTTTATTTCTAATCCAGCCGTATCTGTCACCTTTTTAGAAAATCTTGCATTTTCGTAGGTGTAACCAGCCTGGTCTTCTGTAAGGATTGCCTCTGGCGGCACCTGATTTTTTATAAGGACATCTCTTAAAAATTCCCACTCTGTCTGATAGTTCTTCCGATAACATTCCCGTTTTTTCAGTACCCCTGAGAATTTTTTTTCTGTGATGCTGTATTTTCCGCTGGGAAGTACATAGGGTGCAAGCCCTTCTCTGTAAAGTTCCGCCGCCCGCTCTGCCATATGCGGATAACCATTTCCCGGCACAAAAATAATGTCTGCCTTCTCTGGTTTATCCTCCACAAAAATGAAATCCTGTATTTCATCCAAAACTCTCTCGTACGTACTCATCTTCCTGCTCCTTTTCTCTATCTCGTAACAATCAGCGTGGTATATCCATCATCCCGAAGTTTCTGCTCCATATTAATGGCATTGCCCAACTGCATAAATGCCCCTACCTGGACTTTATAAAGCCCTCCTTCATAAATGAGGAATGCCGGGTAGCCTTTATCTAACAATTGATACAGCATCCTGTCCGCGTTTTCTCTGTTTTGAAAGGCTCCTGTCTGTACCCGGTAATAAACCGGATCTTCTATCGTTTCCTGTGAAAGCGTTCCTAAAATCGCATCCGCAATGGCCTGGGCGATTTCCTGGAACTTTTCATCAAACAGGCGGTTATCCTCGTCGGAATTTATAAAACCAGCCTCTACAAGCAGCGCCGGCATCTTAGTCCTTCTTAAAACCACAAGGCCCGGCCGCTCTTTTACACCAATTTCCTGAAAACCAATCTCGCCTAAAGCTCCCAGGATATTTTCCGCCATTTCATATTTAATCCCGCTTTTATCGTACAGAAGAACTTCAACCCCATTATACTGGTTTTCCCGGGGACTGCTGTTCCTGTGGAACGAAATGAAATAATCCACTCCTGCCGCATTTGCAATCTGTGCCTTTTCGAAAGGCGTCTGGTAGATATCCGTTGTTCTTGTATAGTATACATCTATGCCATTATTTTCCAGGATTTTTCCTACTGCCAAAGTCAATTGAAGGGCATCGTCTTTTTCCTGTCTGCCGTTATAAACCGCTCCAGGATCGCTTCCCCCGTGTCCAGCATCGAGCATAATCTTATATGCCACTGGTATTTCCTCCTAATTGTCCTTTTATGATTAGAATATGCCGCTGCTGACAATCTGCTACTGTAAAGAAACAGATGTGATTTTTCATGGATCTTCTTTTGACAGTGGATTGTTTTTCTATGTTTTTGGTATGTATCTCTTTATACTAATTAAGATACCATAGATGGGAATTTCTTTCCATATTTATATTTTATATACAGGAAAACTGCTCTGTAT
>DWYZ01000106.1 GCA_019118425.1 Candidatus Blautia faecavium
TATCATAGTGCGGAACCTCCTTGTAAGTAAGTTGTGGTGGAATACTTCTTAATTACAAGGGCGCATTTGATAACTGGGACAGTTATCAAATGCGCCGCACAATTCAGAGGCAATGTCAATAGTTATTTAAACAATTTTATGAAATTGTTTCCCGAAATATGGAGGAAAACAGAAATGAAGAACAAGAAAAAGGGGCGGAAATACGGGCTATATTGAGTTTCCGAGACCGCTCATATGGGACTTCCTTTCCCGTCAAACACTGCCAGATGATCCGCCTCTGAAAGCTGGCTGTCAAATTCCTCCTTCTGGCTGTAAAGGTATACCATGCCTTCCGGAAGCTCCAGTTCTTCTTTTCCTTCTTCTATTCCGGAGATACTTCTCAGAAGGAACCACAGAATCAAAAGAAAACCTGCCGTCTTCAGAATCCCTCTCACGGCTCCTTCACCTCCTTTTGGGATGCAGGGCTGCCCTCAGAGGGTAAGCCGCTGCCAAAGCCGGACAGCCCTTCCGTTTCCCGGATTTCTTCCAGTCTGGCTGTTATCTTCCGGCTGTATTTGTCACGGGGATTTCGTTCTATTTCGTCCTGGATCCCTTCTAAATAACGGGCCGCCTGTTCCTCTTTCCCCATATAGTGGAAGCTGCAGAACTGGACATATTGATACTGGAGGTACTGCCTCCCCTGCTTTTGATTTTTCCCAAAACGGCGCCAGAGCTCTCCGGCGAAGAGGGCAGACTCCCGATAATATCCGCTTCGCATCATAAAGACGGCGAAGTTCAGATCGGACAGCACCCATTGGGGAACCGGGGCGCTTATAAAGCGAAGATCCAGGAAACATACAGCGGCCCCGGACGGATTCTGCTCTCCCAGGGAAAGTATTTTTTTGTAAGCGATTAGATAGAACCAGCAATAAAGACCGTAATACAAGAGAACTGATAAAAGGATCAGCGCCAGGCTGAACGTGATAAAGCTTCTGTCCAAGGAGCGGTCAAGCAGACGCGCCAGCCACTGGCCGACAACTGCCAGAAGCAGAAGCCTTTGAAGGAACTGGAAGCACAGAACCCTCTTAAAAACACTGCGGTTTCTTCTTAACAGTGGCGGGTCTGTCCTGGTACGGGCCGCCAGAATGTATTCCCCGGACAGCTCGTCCAGCTTCCAGTATTTCCGGTTTTCCAGCCTGCGTCTGCGCCGTCCGAAACGGGCTGCCAGATCCGCCAGAAGAAAATAAGCGCTTCCCAGGAGCAGACCGCCAAAAAGGTTCCATCTTTGATGGTTCCAGGAGGACTTTTCCAGGCTGTAAAAGTGCCCTGTATTGTAATCCCCTTCCTGACGGGCCGCAAAGAGATAGCCTTCTTCCGGGACAGCGTACTGGAGAGCTGCCTTTTCTTCCGTCCATTCCAAGAAAGAAGCCTCCCCAGGCAGCGCGGCCTGTCCTCTTGGAAGCACTCCCAGGTATTGGAATTCGATGGAAATCTCCGTAATTTCTTCCTCCCCCGGAGACTTTTCCAGAGAAAAAGCAAGGAGGCTTCCTCCTTCCCAGGATTCCACACGGACCTCCGAAACTTCTCCCTGGAAAGCTTCCGCGGAAATCAGCCTTCCCGGGATATAGTAGCAGACCCTGCTTTCCCCTGGATCCGCCGCGATAAAAGCGTACGGTTCATACGGGAGGGGAAGACCAGGAAAAGAAGAAGGCCTGCCAGAGCCAGAACAATCTCTGCCCTGACTGAAATGTAGTAATATTTTCCCCAAAGGTCCATACGCAGCCCTCCCTTCGTTCTGGAGCGTCTCTATTCATATAAGACTCTGAAGCCGCTCTGTTCCGAGAGCTCCAGGAACTCCTGGTCGATTTCAAAAGAATAACCATTGGAATTCAAATAGATTTTTCCATCCTTTGAAACCGAAATATAGCCGTTTTCAGAAGTGATTTCTCTGGTTCCATCCTGCTGCGGCACAGTTTCAGTTTTGGACGGGGGATAAAAGGGTAAAAATACAACCAGGTAGCTGCCCGCGAAACAGAAAAAGGCTGTAAAGGCAAGGAGGATCCCGCGTAACCCGAAGGATTTTTGTTTATCCTCCTGCTGGATTACGGTTTCAAATCTTTCAATCAAAAGATTTCGGGATGAATCGCCGGCTAGGGGAGTAAGGCTGCCATTTGCGGCTTTTAAATTTTTTCCTTTGCCGGAACCACTGACTAATCTTTGGATTGTAGAAAGATAAGAAATTTTTTGCTGTCTGGACATAGAGCGGGTCACGCATAAATCACAGCGGATCTCCTGAAATTCTTCCAGATCCTTAGAAATTAAATAAGTGAAAGGAAGCCACCAGAAAAAGCAGGTGGAAAGCTTTGAAAAAAACTTAATAGGAAGATCTTTGTTTTTGAAATGCGTTAATTCGTGAATAAAGATGTTGGAAAGTTCCTTCTCTGAGAATTCTACAGAGGGCAGGCAGATTTTTTTCTTGAAAATGCCATAGGAAATGGGAGTCTGTGTCAGGTCACTCTGAAACAGATGTATTTTCCCTTTTAGTTTCATAGACGTCTGAACCGTTATCAGCATTTGCCTTGCGGTTGTATCTGGACAAATAAAATACGAAAGGAGCTTTTGGATATGGAAATATCGAAACAGAAAATGGAAGGTTTTTATACAGCCAACGGCAAAGCAAAAAAGGCCGATCACAGAGATAAGCGTAAAATCATATTGAAAGATCGTATAGGTATTCAGCCGCAGGGCAGTATCGATCCCATTGAAAACAGAAGGTATAGGGACTGCCTTGGCGATACCAATATCGAATGGCAGAAAGATGCGCACGAAAAAAAGAAGATAAAAGAGAAATAAAACATCTGAATTCCGGTTTCTTGTGTCATATCTTTTCTTCCGGGCTATATGAAGGATCACGAAAAAGAAGCTGCACCAAAAAATACTTGTAAGCAAAGAAAACAGAAAATTTTCCATAGGCTATTTTCCTTTATTCGTTTCTTTCTGTACTAAAATGTTTATAAGATCTCCTAAAATGTCCTGAAGGTCGGCATCATCATCGCTGACCTCCCTGGCAAGAGCCAGTGTTACGTCCGCAAGCGCATTCTTTTTGATTCCGCTTGTAAGGGCCAACCTTGCGGCATATTCTTCCCTGGAGACAGTACTTACAAACTGCCTTGCGTACTGTGTCGAATGCCGGACAGTCCCGCATACCTTTACAAATCCTTTCGCCTCAAGGGAACGCAGCGCAGTAATAACATAGGAAGGAAACCAATTTTTATCCGCCACTAAATCAGTAAGCTCTGCGCTTGTCAGAGGTTTTTTTACTTCCCAAAAAACATTCATAATAATCATTTCATTTTTAGTCAAAATATTACCAGCCATTTTACTCCTTTATTAAGATACTGCATTTTCATCTATAAAGGATTGTACATAATATTTGTAAAAAAATCAACAAAAAATATAAAAACATAGATTTTTCTTACATTAGTTATCTTTTAAATCTTATCACATATGTTTAATGAAAAAA
>DWYZ01000107.1 GCA_019118425.1 Candidatus Blautia faecavium
GTCTATTCGATTTCCATTCACTTCCTCAAATCCCATCCATCATTCACTTGAAAACAAACAATTGTTCTGATACAATGGAGTAAACAAATGTTCTAAAAAATATCAAACACATATTGAATATGTTAGGGTCAGGACAGGCAGGTGAGAAAAGATATGCATAAAGACAGAACCTATATCTGTATTGATCTAAAATCTTTCTATGCGTCAGTAGAATGCCGGGAAGAAAGGCTGGATCCTATGACGACGAATCTGGTGGTAGCGGACGGAAGCAGGACGGAGAAAACGATCTGTCTTGCGGTCTCTCCTGCTTTGAAGTCGTATGGAATTTCAGGAAGACCCAGGCTTTTTGAGGTCATACAAAAGGTAAAGGAGATTAACCAGGAAAGAAGGCTGAAAGCGCCGGAGGGGAAATTTACAGGAGCTTCTTCAGATATAAAAGAATTAGAAGCCCATCCGGAGCTGGAATTATCTTATATAACCGCGCCTCCCAGAATGGCGCTTTATATTGCATACAGCACCAGGATCTATCAGATCTATTTAAAATATGTAGCGCCGGAAGACTGTCATGTTTATTCTATCGATGAGATCATGATGGATGTGACAGAGTATTTGAAGTGTTATGGCATTACTGCCCGTGAGCTTGCCGGAAGGATCATTTTGGATATTTTGGAAGAAACAGGGATTACCGCCACGGCAGGGATCGGAACGAATCTTTATCTCAGCAAGGTAGCTATGGACATTGTGGCAAAGCATACCAAACCGGATAAAAATGGAGTACGGATCGCCTGGCTTAACGAACTGGCATACAGAAAGCTTTTATGGACCCATCAGCCCATCACTGACTTTTGGCGGGTGGGCAGAGGGTATGCGAAGAAACTTGCAGAATACGGAATGTTCACCATGGGCGACGTGGCGAAATGTTCTCTGGGAAAACCAGGGGATTATTATAACGAAGATCTGCTGTACAAACTTTTCGGCGTCAATGCCGAGCTTTTAATCGACCATGCCTGGGGCTGGGAGCCCTGTACCATTAGAGATATTAAAGAATATAAGCCGGATTCTAACAGTGTGGGAAGCGGGCAGGTGCTCCATTGCCCTTACCCCTGGGAGAAGGCGCGGCTGGTGGTGCAGGAAATGACGGATCAGCTTGTGCTGGATTTAGTGGACAAACATCTTATGACAGATCAGATCGTTCTTACGATAGGCTATGACATAGAAAATTTAAAGAAACTGAAAGGGAAGAGCGCTTATCAGGGAGAAGTGACAGTGGACAGGTACGGAAGAAAGGTTCCCAAACATGCTCATGGAACCGTAAATTTAGGAGAATGGACTTCCTCTGGGAAAACTGTCACAGAAGCTGTTTTAGGTCTGTATGACAGGATTACAGATAAGGGACTGCTTGTGCGGAGGGTGACCCTTAGTGCAAACCATGTGCTGGATGAAGAGTGTGCGGTCAGGGAACGGACATTCGAACAGCTTACCCTTTTTACTGACTACGAGGCGCTGGAAAAAGAGCGGAAGAAAAAGGAAGAAGAGGCCATGCGGGAGAGAAAGATTCAGGAAGCCATGCTGGAGATTAAAAAGAAATTTGGGAAAAATGCTGTTTTAAAAGGCATGAACCTTTTAGAAGGAGCTACAGCCATGGACAGAAACAGGCAGATTGGAGGACACCGGGCATGAAAAGACATTTGATGAGCCAAAAAGACAGACATCGCTACGATGAGATCCTGTATCTTCCCCATCATGTTTCGTCTGTCCATCCCCCTATGCCGGTAAGAGACAGGGCGGCTCAGTTTGCCCCCTTTGCAGCTCTTACAGGACATGGAGAGGCGGTAAAAGAGACAGCCCGTCTGACTGAGAAAAAAATAGAACTGGATGAAGACTGCAAAGAGGCTTTAGACAGAAAACTCAGCGCGATCCAGGAAAAGGCAAAGGAGCCCCCATCCATTCGTGTCACATATTTTGTACCCGACGGAAAAAAGGATGGGGGCACCTATAAAGAAGCAGTAGGAAAGGTAAAAAAGATAGACGGGTACAGGCGCTGGCTTCTTTTCGGGGATGGAAGGAAGATCCCATTAGACGAGATTTTAGAGATTGAGGAAGAAAAGGGATAATTTTCTATACATCTTTCCTAAATTGTTTTATACTGATACATAATGATAAAATATCTGTTAAGAAGCTGCCTGTATTGTTTGGGTAAAGGCAGTAAATGACAAGAAAGGCGAAAGATATGGGGGAAGAGAAGAAGGAATACTCTCTGCTTCTTCTGGCAGGAGGAAAAAGCAGCAGGATGGGACAGGATAAAGCCGCACTTTCCTATGAAGGGATATCTTTTTTGGAAAATCTCCTTAAAAAGGCAGAGCGTGCGGGAATAAAGGAAAAATATCTTTCCGGTCACGAAACCTCTTTAAAAGGAATACACTGTGTTCCCGACAACTACAAAGACAGAGGACCATTGGGCGGGATGCAGGCATGTATGAAACAGATGGATACGCCATACTGCCTGGTATTGCCCGTAGATGTACCTCAGCTTCCTGTACAGGTCATGGAGGGGCTTATAACTGCCCATAAAAAGCTGTGTAAAGAGGGAGGGAAGGAACTCCCCCTTCTTCTTTCCCATGGAGGAAGAGAAGAACCTTTGATCGGTATTTATCCTACGAAAATGGCGGATACGATCGAGGAGACGATAAAAGAAGGGGCGGCCTCCGTATTCTCCGTATTAAGAAAATGGGGATATGGCACCTGTCAGGTGGAAATGGAAGAATGGCAGGGAGAAAATATTAATACGCCTCAGACTTACCAGGAGATTTTAAAGCATGAAACGGGAAACTAGGAAGCAAACTTCCAAATTTATCTGGATGACCTAGGAAATGTGTCAGTAAGGAGGAAAAAATGGAAACAGAAATCACACTGGAACAGGCGCTGGATCTTATTGGAAAACAGACAGCAAAGATCCAGGAAATAGAGGAAAAGGAAATTCAAAAAGCGGGCGGTCATGTTTTGGCAGAGAATATTTATGCATCCTTGGATAATCCGCCTTTTCCCCGGTCGCCGGTGGACGGCTATGCGGTAAATGCCGCAGACTTAAGGGGGGCATCCAAAGAAAGTCCAGCAGAATTAAAGGTGGCAGGCTGTATTTATGCCGGCGACGACGGACAGTCCTATAAGGCGGAAAAAGGAGAGGCTTATAGGATCATGACAGGGGCGCCGTTCCCTGGGGGAACGGATACGGCTGTGAAACAGGAAGATACGGATTACGGAGAAGAAACGGTTCATATTTACAAAGAACAGAAACCTTATGACAATTATTGCTTCCAGGGAGAGGATTATAAAAAGGGGACTCTCCTTTTAAAAGAAGGTACCTTTCTCACCTTTGCGGAACAGGGCATTTTATCCGGCATTGGGCGGACCTATGTGAAGGTATATAAAAAACCGTCTGTTCGTATTTTTACTACAGGAGATGAGCTTTGCATGCCGGGAATGTCTCTTGCTCCAGGGAAAATCTACGACTCCAACGGGATGATGACTGCAGCCAGGCTCAGAGAGCTTGGCATAGAACCCTTATCCGTATCCCACGCCGGAGACGATGAAAAAGAGCTGGCACGAATCTTAGAAAAAGCCAGTGAGGACACAGACATTATCCTCACCACAGGGGGCGTTTCCGTGGGAAAGAAAGATATTCTTCATGGCGCGCTTAAACGTCTGGGAGCAGAAAAAATATTCTGGAGGATACGCCTTCAGCCTGGAATGCCAACGATTTTTTCTGTATATAAAAAGACTTTGATCCTGTCCCTTTCCGGAAATCCTTTTGGAGCTATGGCGAATCTGGAACTTTTGTTCCGGCCCATACTTGGAATCCTTATGGGAACAGACCGCTTTTCTATGGAAAAAAGAACAGGGATCCTAAAAGATGTTTTTCCTAAAAAGAGTAAGGTACGCCGCTTTGTGAGAGCAAATTATAAAGAGGGTATGGTAACGCTTCCGGAAGGGATCTTTTCATCAGGCGCTATCGGCACGCTTCGGGGGTGCAACTGCCTTTTGGATATCCCGGCAGGAAAAGAGCCGCTAAAAGCAGGAGAAGAGGTAACGGTATGGATGCTGTAAAAAAGCCTTATGTTGCCGCTGTGAGCGGGGTGAAAAATTCCGGAAAGACCACCTTTTTAGAAAAATTGGTGAGGGAGCTTACCAAAAGAGGATACCGAACGGCAGTCATAAAGCACGATGGACATGATTTCCAGGCGGATGTAGAAGGAACGGACACCTTTCGGATGCAGAAGGCAGGCGCTTTCGGAACTTGTATTTTTTCAAAAAACAAATGGATGGCGGTAAAACAGGAGTCTCTAACGACTCCGTCCAGTCTTTTAGCGCTTTTTCCAGAAGCGGACATCATACTTTTTGAAGGAATGAAGGACTCTTCTTTGCCGAAGCTGGAGCTGGTAAGAAAAGGGGTGTCTTCTGGGCATGTCTGTGCGCCGGAGACCCTGATAGGCCTTGTCACCGATACGGATTTAAAGATCCCGGGAGTTCCGGTATTTGGAATGGAGGAAATCTCCCGGTGTGCAGATGCTTTAGAGAGGAAAATTCTGGGAGACGAAGGAAAAATTATGTGAAAAATTTACCCTTTTTTATTGTAGCTGCTGGTTATTGGTGATAAAATATCAATAACGATCTGACATTAAGGAAAAGAGGAGGAAATAATTCTTTCATATATTTATCCTGGTGGCAAGATACGAGAATAAAAGGAGGGAACAAGCATGGATTTAAAACAGATCCAGACAACCTGCCCCTATTGCGGAGCAGGATGTCAGATTAATTTTACAGTCGATGCGGATGCAAATAAGATTGTAGAAGCTGTTCCGGCAAATGGCAGGACGAATGCCGGAACCCTCTGTTTAAAAGGACACTATGGCTGGGATTATTTGAATGATCCGCAGATATTAACGAAACGTCTGCGCCATCCTATGATCCGTAAAGGCGGCAAACATACGCCACTTGTGGAGGTGTCCTGGGAGGAAGCGATCAGCTACGTTGCCAAACGTCTTGGAGAAATCAAGGAGAAATATGGTCCGGATGCCATTATGGGTACAGGTTCTGCCAGAGGGGCGGGAAATGAAGCCAATTACCTTATGCAGAAATTTATGCGCGCATGTATCGGCACGAATAATGTGGACCATTGTGCCCGAATATGACATGCGCCTTCGGTAGCGGGTCTACTGTATTCTTTAGGTTCAGGCGCAATGTCAATGGGAATCCCGGAGATTGAGGATTCGGGATGTTTACTGTGCTTCGGTTATAACGGAGCAGACTCACACCCGATTGTCGCAAGGCGTATCGTACGCGGAAGACAAAAGGGAATGAAGATCATCTGTGTTGATCCGCGTGTTACAGAGACGGCACGTATTTCCGACATCCATCTGCAGTTAAAGGGCGGCTCTAACCTTGCCCTTGTAAATGCTATGGCAAATGTGATCTGGAGTGAGGGTCTTGCGGATGATGCATTTATTAAAGAGCATACCAAAGGGTATGATGAATTCATAGAAGTGATCAAAAAATATACTCCGGAATATGCGGAGCCGATCACTCATGTCCCGGCAGAGGAGATCCGTAAAGCCGCAAGGCTCTATGCTACTACTAAGCCGGCTATGATCCTTTACGGTATGGGAGTATGTCAGTTCTCCCAGGCAGTGGATGTGGTAAAAGGGCTGGCAAATCTGGCACTTATGACCGGAAACTTCGGAGGCCCTGCAATGGGAATCGGACCGGTGCGCGGACAGAATAATGTACAGGGCGCCTGTGATATGGGAGCTCTGCCCAATTCTTATCCTGGATACCAGAATGTCACAGTTCCGGAGAACCGGGCAAAATTTGAGAAAGCATGGGGCGTAACCCTTCCCGCAGAGGTGGGATGCCCGATCACCCATGTTCCCCGCCGTATTCTTCATGAGAAGGATGAGAAGAAACGGATCCATGCATATTACATATTCGGAGAAGATCCGGCACAGTCAGATCCGGATCTGGCAGAGGTCAGAGAAGCTCTTGACAAGTGTGATTTTGTCATTATGCAGGATATATATATGAATAAGACAGGTTTGTACGCAGATGTAATCCTTCCGGCTACCGGCTGGGGAGAGAACGAAGGCGTGTATACCTGTGCGGACCGCGGCTTCCAGAGGATTCGCAAGCTTGTGGAGCCGGAAGGAGATTTAAAGCCTGACTGGCAGATCATAGCGGAGATTTCCACCGCTATGGGTTATCCAATGGAATATAAGAACACAGAAGAAATCTGGAATGAGCTGATCGATCTTTGTCCAAGCTTTACCGGAGCCACCTATGAAAAGATGGAAAAATACGGCTGCTTACAGTGGCCCTGCCGGGATAAATCTATGGAAGACAAAGGAACACCGTATCTGCACAAAGACGGAAAATTTGCTACAAGTGACCAGAAAGCCCTGTTCTATGGGGCAGAGTGGCATCCGCCTTTGGAAAAAGAAAATGATCAGTACCCAATGACCCTTTCTACCGTGCGTGAAGTCGGGCATTATTCCGTGCGTACTATGACCGGAAACTGCCGTACGCTCCGCAATCTGGAAGATGAGCCGGGCTGGGTACAGATGAATACAGAAGATTGTAAACGGATGGGACTGAAAAAAGGCGAGCTGGTAAAGATCATGTCCAAGAGAGGATACTGCATCACCAGATGTCTGCCTACAGACCGGGTAACGCCAGGTGCTACTTACATGACTTACCAGTGGTGGGTAGGCGCCTGCAACGAACTTACCATCGCAGAGCTGGATCCCATCAGCAATACACCGGAATACAAATACTGTGCCTGCCGGGTGGAAAAGATAGAGGATCAGGAATGGGCAGAACGCCATGTCCTTGAACTTTATGATGAGATTCGCGCCCAGATGGGAATTGAAACCGGAAAGGGGGCGAAGGCATGAACTATTTTGTAAAAGGAAATCCGGATCTTTGTATCGGATGCCGGACCTGTATGATCGGCTGTGTGGTGGCTCATGAGGGAAAACACATTTTTGAGATCGATCCGGACTCCTATACCTTCAATCCCAAGCTGCATATGGTAAAGACAGCAGTTTTAAGTGTTCCTGTGCAGTGCAAACATTGTGAGAATCCAGCCTGTATGGCGGTTTGTCCAGTAGAGGCTATCTCAAGGAAAGAACACTGCATCGTCATAGACACGGAAAAATGCATGGGCTGTAAATCCTGTATGGATGCCTGTCCCTTCGGTGCCATTAATATGCTTCCGGTGGCAGGAAAATTTCAGGCAGACGGAAGTGAAAAAAGAGTGGCGAACAAATGCGATCTGTGCTATGGCATAAAAGGCGGACCGGCCTGTGTAAGAGTCTGTCCTACGGAAGCACTTACTTTGGTAACCGAAGAAGATCTGGATGATGCCATGGAGCGGAAAAGAATGGAAGCGGCCAGAAACGCATTTGCGGAAAATCATCCCCAGGAATAGGAAGGCAGGAAAAAAATTATGAAAAAAGAATTGGGGGCTTTCGTACTGGGAGACAGTACGAAATGTACCGGCTGTAAAGCCTGCGAGCTTGCATGCTTTACCGTTCACAGCCGTAAGGAAAATAAAATGGGGAAAACCGTAGGGACCGTTACGGTCCCTGTTACCCCGCGTTTGTTTCTCACGAAATTTGAAAATGGATGTATGCCTATCCAGTGCAAACACTGTGAGGATGCGCCTTGTCTGAACGCCTGCACCAAGGGTGCGATCAGCCGCATCGACCATCAGGTGATCGTAGATCCCCAGAAATGCATTGGCTGTAAGGATTGTATGCAGGCATGTCCTTTTGGGGCGATAGCCCTTCTTCCCTATGCCAAGGATGGGCGTGTGATCGCGCAGCCTGTATCTGGAGAAGAAAAAGTTTTTGCCTCTAAATGCGACCTTTGCCAGGGAATCGAGGGCGGACCGGCCTGTGTGAGAGTCTGTCCCCATGAGGCTTTGCGCCTGGTAGATCCGGAGGCAGAGCGGGAAGAAAAAAATATCAGGGCGGCCGAAGCGCTGTTTCTGACCAGAAACTGGAGATAAGGGAGGACGAAAGACATGATAGTAGCCATTGATCAAAATCTTTGCACCGGCTGCCGGGAATGTGCGGAAGTCTGTCCTGCCTATGCCATTGTGGGAGAACAGGGACAGCCGCAGACCATTGATGAGAGCCGTTGTGTAATGTGCGGCCAGTGTGTGCAGAAATGTAAATCTTATGTTTCCATATTGACACATGGAAAGGCTGCCTATGAGAAAGTAAAAAAGGAAAGACATATACCGGACTGCGTCCAAGAGCCATTATTTGCGGCCCATGCAGTCTGCAATCTGGATAAGGTAAAGGCAGCCATTGCCGATAAAGAAAAGTTTACCATCGTACAGTGTGCTCCTGCTGTCCGGGTAGCCATTGCAGAGGAGTTTGGGGCGGAATTAGGAAGCCTCACTCCCGGAAAGCTTGCCTCTGCTCTTCGGGCGGTGGGATTCGACAGAATCTATGATACGAATTTTCCTGCTGACCTTACCATCATGGAAGAGGGAACCGAGCTGGTAAAGAGAGTGACAGAAGGCGGCGTTCTGCCAATGTTCACCTCCTGCTGTCCGGCATGGGTAAGATTCCTGGAAAACAATTATCCGGAAATGAAAGATCATCTTTCCAGCGCCAAAAGCCCTCAGCAGATGGGCGGAGCAGTCTTTAAAAGCTATGGCGCCTCCCTGGAGGACCTGGACGGTTCCAGGATTTACAGTGTTTCTGTAATGCCCTGTACCTGCAAGGAATTTGAGTGTGAACGTCCGGAAATGAAGGACAGCGGCTATCAGGATGTAGATGTGGCCATTACGACCCGGGATCTTGCCTGGCTGATCAAGGAAAAAGGGATTGACTGGGACAGCCTGGAAGAATTTGAATTTGACCAGCCCCTGGGAATCTATACAGGTGCAGGAACGATCTTCGGTGTGACCGGAGGCGTTATGGAAGCGGCTATCCGTACAGGGTATGAGCTTGTAACCGGAGAGCCTATCCCGGATGTGGAAGTGACTTCTGTCCGTGGTACGGAAGGATTCCGTACATCTACGATAAAAGTAGGAGACCTGGAATTAAAGGTTGGCGTGGTGACAGGCCTTAAAAATGTGATTCCTGTTCTGGAAGCAGTAAAAAATGGAACTTTAAATCTGCATTTCATTGAGGTGATGACCTGTCCCGAGGGCTGTATAAGCGGCGGCGGACAGCCGAAACTTTTAATGGATACAGACCTGGAAGAGGCATATAGAGCAAGAAGAGCTTCTATTTTTGCGCATGATAAGGAACTGCCATACCGCAAGTCTCATGAGAATCCGGCTATCAAGAAAATTTACGAAGATTTTCTGGAAGAGCCGAACAGCCATATTGCACATCATTTGCTCCATACAGAGTATTGTATAGGAAAATAAATTTTATAAGCCGGACTTTTAAGGTCCGGCTTATAATTTTAACAAAAATGAGGAGACACACCCGCGCTTTAGTCGGATAACTGTTTGAAGTCTTAGGAAATATATGGTACAATTCATTAGGAAAGTATCAGATTCAGAGCAGACACAAAAAGAGCAGTCCTGAGAAAAACTCGAACTGCTCTGAATGTGATTCTTTCCAATTGTACCAGGCCGCGGACGGGTCAGCCAGGATGCATATGGGGAAAGTATCTTTTCTATTTGGTGAAAATGCTGCGGTTTTACAGGATCTCATCGATATAAAAGGGCGGTTTCTGTACCATTTCACGAAAGCTTTTTATAAAAGGGCATGCTTCGCAGGCCTTCTTGCGGAGGCCTTTAAAAAAATATTCAGTGGTAAACTGCTTTTGTCAGGAAGGCCCATAGGTCCTTCCGATGCCCTGCATCCGGCAGCATCCACACTCCGGACAGATGCGGATGTCAATCTTCCATACTGCCTTTAAAAGTTCAGCGATGGAAAGATTGATATATTTGGCCCGGAAACGCTGATGCCCCTGAAGGGTAAAGATCAGTTTCAGGTTTTTGCTTTTTCCACGGTTATTCAGAAAGCCATAATACCGGATCTTTTGAAAACCGGACGGGAGCACATGCATCAGATAACGGCGGATGAACTCGATGTTTTTCAGAGTGATCACCCTGCGCGGTTCCCCAGGCTTTTTCTCCCTGGCAGAAAAAGTGACCTGCTGTTCATCGACAGAAAGGATACGGCTGTTAGAAATGGCAATCTTGTGGGTATATCTTCCGAGATATTCTATCGCATTGCCAAATCCATGGAATGTTTCTTTTATGTAAGGGCACCATTCCTTTCCATAAAGGAGATTGCGGAATTCAGACCATTCATAGGAATTCCGGAGTTTGTCACAGGAAGCGGAGAAGGTCAGGCTGCCGTTTTTGTAAAACGAATCGAGCCCTGCAAGAAATTTTCCCTTGAATTTATCCCGGAGGACTTTCACGGGGAGAAAGAAGCTGTTTTTTACCTTCCGTATCTTATGGTCGGCGGTAAGCCCTCCTCCGGAAACAATACAGTGCATATGGACATGGTAGTTGATTTCCTGATCCCAGGTGTGGAGCACCTGAATGATCCCAGGTGTTGCTCCGAGATGTTTTTTATCTGCGGAAAGTTCTAAAAGCGTTTCGGCGCAGCATCTGTGGAAAAATCCGTAGAGAAGCTGCTGGCTGCATAAGAACAATGGGTTCAGTTCATGCGGAAGGGTGAAAACCACATGGAAGTAGGGAGCATCGATGACTTCTGCCCTGCGTTTGTCCACCCAGATTTCCTTATTCACAGCCTGGCAGTTGGGGCAGCTGCGGTTGCGGCAGGAATTATTGTGGAATTCCGTATGCCCGCAGTCAGGGCATTGGGAAATATTGATTCCGAGTTTTCCGGATTTACAGTTCAGGATCGCCTGGGAAGCTTTGCGCTGGACCTCTGACTGGAAGCAGCCGGAGGAAGTATAGGCTTCGTAGGAGTGTTTCCATATCTGCTGGATATACAGCTTACCCAAGGGAACCACCTCCCATCCGGTCAAAAGGACTCACCGCATTGCGGATGCCGTTAGAAGCAAGATGGACATAAATGGTGGTTGAATTTAAGGATTTATGGCCGAGCAAGGCTTTAATGGTGAGCAGGTCGGCGCCATTTTCATAAAGGTGTGTGCCAAACGCATGGCGGAAAGAATGGCAGGTCAGCTGATGTTTGAGGCCAAGTTCCTTTTCTTTGGCAAAAATAAACTGATTTACGGTATAAGAAGCCATGGGCCGTGCGGGATCATTCCGGCTGGGGAAGAGGAACCCCGTTGGTCTGCCGGCATGGAACCAGTATTGAGTCAGGATATCCAGGGCATTCCGGGAGAGGATCGCATACCGGTCAGAACGCGCTTTGGAATGACGGATATGGATGCGCATGGAGGAGCGGCTGATGTCCTCATATCGGAGCGCGCAGACTTCACCAACGCGAAGTCCGGCGGAATACATGAGCGAAAGGATTGCTTTGTGCTTGAGGTTGGAAAAAGAATGAATAAAAGCCCAGGTTTCTTTCTGTGAAGGGACATAGGGAAGATAGGAATCAAACCTGCGCATAGGAAGCTGAGAGGCGTCCCAGGGTTTGTGAAGGACATAAAGGGTAAAGAAACGAAGCTGTGAAATGCAGTGATTAATAGTCCTGTCAGAGAGATTTTTTTCTTTCTGAAGCCAGCGGACAAAACCGCGCAGTTCCGCCCAGGAAACATCTTCAGGCATCTTGTGAAGGATATAGGAAAGATAATCCAGATAAACGCGGATGTAGGTAGAATAAGATACGATAGTATGGTCAGTAAGACCGCGCAGAGAGATCATCTCTCGGAATTGTTTTAAATAATCGTCCATGATAGAACCTCCTTAGAGATAGAAAAAACAAGTGATAACTGAGAAAACAACCTTGATCAGGAGGCGGACGATAAAAATTTTTCGATATGTAGTTGTTGAGTTTGAAAATCCATGGTAAACTAATCATAGCAGTTGGCGGTATAGGTTGATTGGTGTGTGTGGTAACTCAACAATACAACATATATTCAAAAACTGCTACTTTTTTTTGAAAAAGTGGTGGAAAAACGTACCTGGGGCTAGCCGCCGCGCTAGCGGCTTGGTACAAT
>DWYZ01000108.1 GCA_019118425.1 Candidatus Blautia faecavium
AGAAGATATCTGCCAATATTTTTATGACAACCGGAACTTCTATCAAAAAGTCCTTATGGTGGAAGAACAAAACTCTTTTTCAGAATATTTCAGTCAATTTTTACAGAAAATTTTTTATCAATGTCTGAAAAACATTTTAACGGAAAACACCCATCTGGATTTTTACATTCATTTTTATACAGATGCCATAATAGCTGCCATTAAACGATGGATTTCCTCAGAAAACTGCTGCCCGCCGAAAAAATTTATTTCCCTGATCCATTCCTGTCTCATTTTTCCGCGTTAACATACAAGCCGCCTAAACCAAAAACATTCATTACATGTCACACCCGAATCACGCACTTGCCGCGTGATTACGGGCCGATATGATCCAAAAAAAATTTGTCTTCGCTACGCGAACTCTAAATGCCAAATTGCCTGTCGCTGGTCAACTTGTATCCAGTAACAAATATTCAACAGGCAGGCGCTGCAAAATGCTTCTAAAAAAAGAGTACAAGATCCATTCTGCTTGTCAGAAAGGTCTGTACTCTTTTCTTTTTTATCTCATATCTCCCACAAAGAACAGGGCCACGGTTCCTGGACCGGAATGTGCACCTATGGTAGCACAAACATGATTCATCACCACTGTCTTTATGTTATATTTCTCTTTTACTTTATCCACGACAAACTGAGCTTCCTCCTCACAGTCGCCATGGCTGATAAAAATTGTATCGCAGGTCTCTTTATAACTGCCAATTTTTTCGTCCATCAGCCGTACCAGATCTAAAAGGGCCTTTTTACGGCCTCTCACCTTACCGATGGGGATTAGCTTTCCTGCGTCATCTACATGCATCACCGGCTTGATATTCAGCATTCCGCCAAGAACAGCAGTGGTTTTCGATACGCGGCCTCCCCGGTACAGATGGTTAAGATCATCCACAGTAAAAAGATGGACTATATGTTTCTTATTTTCTTCCGTCCATTTGGCCACGGTTTCCATATCTTCTCCGGCCTCTTTCTTCTGCTGGGCCAGATATACAAGAAGTCCCTGTCCAAGGGAAGCGGCAAGAGAATCTACTACAATGATCGATCTTTCCGGATACTCCTCCAGAAGTTCCTCCGCTGCAATGCGGGTACTGTTATAGCTTCCGCTCAATCCTGAAGAAAAGGCGATATGAAGAATATCCTTTCCTTCTTTCAGGTATGGTTCCATCAGCTTTCTCACATTCTCGGGATTTACCTGAGCTGTAGTAGGCAGGGAACCATTTCTCATTCGGTCGTAAAATTCGTGAACCGGCAAAAAATTTTCACGAGTATAATTTACACCATCCATAGCATAGCTTAAATAGGTACAGCCAACCCCATGTTCTTTATAGTACTCCTCTGGAAGGTCAGAATTGTTATCCGTAGTAATTACATATTCTCTCATATCCTTGTCCCTTCTTCCGCTTATGCGGATGTTTATTATTTATCATACCATTTCCTACTTTTTTTGGCAACTATAAAGACGAAATGTTACTGGTCACAGCGTGACCAGTAACTGAACGATGAAATATGAAATCACTCACCAAGCTCTTCAAGGGCTTTAAGGGCCGCCTGAAGCTGGTTGTCTTCTTCATGGCTGATCTCGTCCTTGTTCAGCAGTTCCGGCGCTACCGCCACTTCCACATCCGGCTGGATCCCCACCTCATTGATATTGTTCCCGTTAGGAGTGTAATAATTGGCAACAGTAAGCTTCACCGCGCTTCCATCGTTTAAACGATAAATACTTTGAACCACTCCCTTTCCATAAGTATTTGTCCCTACGATCGTTCCGATCTCATAATCCTGTACCGCACCCGCAAAAATCTCCGAAGCACTGGCACTGTTTTCATTTACCAGAACCGCTAAAGGCAGGTCAAGAACGTTTTCCCCGTCTGAGGTCTCCTCCGTCCTGTTTCCGTACTTGTCTTCTGTATAAACGATCAGACCTTCCGGCAGTATTTCATTTAAGATGTCGCACACGGAAGATAAAAGCCCGCCCGGATTATCTCTTAAATCTATCACAAGCTTCTCCATTCCCTGGTCAGACAGATCCGAAAAAGCATTCTTATATTGTTCATAGGTAACGCCCTTAAACTCCGTTATCCGAATGTATCCCGTCTCCCCATCCAGCATCTCATGAAAAACAGAAGGCAGCTCCACATCTCCGATTTCCACAGTGATCTCAAGAGGTTCTTCTACGTTTTCCCTGTGTACCGTAAGCACAGCTTCTCCTTTTTCGCTGTTTTTTATCATCTCCGATACTTCTGAGGTTTCCATATCCGTAATATCCGTTCCATCAATGGCACTGATAATGTCGCCTTCTAAAAGACCGGCCTTTTCTCCCGGCCCGCCTTCATAACATTCTACCACTATTACACCGCCCTCGGTATTTTTTTGCATAAGAATGCCAATCCCCTCATATACCCCTTCTGTGGAAGAATTTTCTTCCTCATATGCTTCCGCTGTATAATACACAGAATACGGATCCCCCAATCCATAGATTAATCCTGTATAAAGCCCTTCAGCCAGATCTTCTTCCTTCTTCTCTCCCAGGTAATTTTCATCGATCAGATCTTCCAAATACCCCAATTTCTGCACATAAGCAGGATTGGAAAGTACCGTCCCATTCAGCCCGGACGCTAAGTTTCTTCCTATATAAAGGCCAATGAATACCAACACTGCTCCCGCTGCTCCCGTGAGAACACCTTTTCTGAAATTTTTGTCTGCCATAAAAGCTCTCCTTTTCCCTTTTTAAAAAAAGAAAGGCCGCCGGAAATCCCGGCAGCCCCTTCACTCTTACACTTTTAAATGCTTTCTCGTTGTCCAGAAACTTCCCACAAGTCCGATTCCAATTCCCAGCGCCAGTCCAATGGGAATAAGTATCTGGTAAATCTCTCCCACAGGAATAAACGCTACGATTCCTGTCAGAACATTAAATCTGGTAAGAATATAATTTACTGCGCTGCTGTAGAGAAAATACAAAGCAGTCAAAGGAATCGCCGCTCCTATCACCCCAAGTATAATGCCCTCCAGCACAAAAGGCGCGCGCACAAAGGCATCTGTAGCTCCGATATATTTCATGATCCCAATTTCCTCCTTACGGACAGAAATACCTACCGATACAGTATTGCTGATAAGGAAGATAGAAATGATCAAAAGAATCACAATAATGGCAATAGACGCATAGGAAACAAGTCTGTTAAAATTGCCCAGGGTGTTCGCTGCGTCCTCAGACTGATTTACTTCTCTTACATGATCCAGTCCTTGAATATACTCTACAAGCTCGCTTTGCATTTCAATCTGGTTCATATACACCTGATAGTTAGCCGAATTCACCAGAGGATTATCATCCCTAAATCCCTCAGCAGCCGCGGAGCCCTCAAAATAAATTTCGCTGAATCTCTCCCAAGCTTCATCTGCGGATTCATATACGATCCTTTCCACTTCCGGACGGGCTTCAATCAGCCTGCCTATCTCCTGGATTTCTTCCTCCGTAGTTCCCTCGTCAAAAAACACAGTAATGGGGACCTCCTGTTCTACCTGATGGGCAATATTGTCCACATTATTCACAATAGAATAGAAAATCCCTACTAAAAAAATACAGGCCGCCATAGTCAGGATAGAGGCAATGGAAAACATCCAATTTCTTTTTATATTTTTTACCCCTTGTTTCAGGATAAACCAAATCGTACTAGGCCTCATGATATCCTCCTTCTTTTTCATCGCTGATGATCACGCCCTCATCCATGGTGACCACTCGTTTTTTCATAGTGTTTACGATGTCCTTATTGTGGGTAACTACCAGAACGGTGGTGCCTCTTTCATTAATTTCTGACAAAAGATGCATGATCTCTTCTGAAGTTTTAGGATCCAGATTTCCAGTAGGCTCATCCGCGAGAAGAATATCCGGACGGTTTACTAAAGCCCTGGCAAGAGCTACTCTCTGCTGCTCTCCTCCGGAAAGTTCATCTGGATAAGATTTATATTTCTCTGCCAGCCCCACCTCCTGCAGGATCTCCGGCACACGTTTCCGTATCACCCGGGTAGGACGCCCTATCACACGCTGCGCAAAAGCCACATTCTCATATACATTCCTGTCTTTCAGCAGACGGAAATCCTGGAATACTACCCCCAGCTTTCTGCGGTATTTCGCCACACGCCTGTGTTTCATTCCTTCCAGACGCTCCCCGCTTACTGTGATCTTGCCGGAGGTGGAATCCAGTTCTTTCAGCAGAAGCTTTATCAAAGTAGATTTCCCGGATCCGCTGCTTCCTACCACAAATACAAATTCCCCTTTATCTACATGTAAGTTGGCATGGTTTACTGCCGGAAGGCCTTTTCCATAAGATTTACTTACATCAACCAAATCGATCATAAAGTCCTCCTTAATTATTTCCGTCATAATTTGTGTAATCT
>DWYZ01000109.1 GCA_019118425.1 Candidatus Blautia faecavium
TAATAATCTGTCGGATTTGGTCTTTTGCTACTGCCATAAATAAACTCCTTTTCGATAAGAATTGTCATATCTGTAATTCTTACCAAAAAGGAGCCAGGTTTTACCAAAGCCACAAAGTTTTTTACACTACCTAATCTGCGGTCCTGCCAGTTCGTTGCCTGTTGTGATAATCGGTGCACCTATGGAAGATTGATGAGACCGGAATATCTCGTCATCCTGCAGGATCAGACTATGGACAACAATATCCTCTATGCGGATCGTGTGCCAGATGAAATAAGCTATGGTTTTTGAGTGATAGCCCTTCGCATTCGGGAAAGGCATCGCAGAAAAATCTGCCGGAGAGATTTCTCTTTTTATGGAGAGCAGCTCCTCCATCAGCTTTTCCCGTAAATTCAGAAGGGCAGCAATGCCAGCCGCAAAGGTTGTTTTCTTTTTTATCTGCAGCTGCATTGTTTTGTTTAACTCCGACCATTCTTGATTCATTAGATTTCCCCCTCATATTGCATTTTTCTGCTATTAGGTATAGCATTACCTGCGTCCAAATTCATTCATCACCAAATAAATGGAATCAATTTGTATTTTACTCGCTTTTTGTACTCTGAATATCCCGCAAGTCCATCTTCCAGTATCTTCTCTTCATTTCGGATCCTTTTGGCAATAACAACCGGATATATCAGAAATACCACAAATGAAATAACGGAACCAAGCACCAGTGGTATGGAAAGAAATAAGAGTACAGTAGCACTGTACATTGGATGGCAAACAATACCATATAATCCTGTATCAATCACCTGCTGTCCCTGTTGTACCTCAACCGTTCTGGATAGATAGGTATTCTCCCGCAGAACCTCGGCGTACATCAGATAAGCCAACAGGAACATCACTGCAGCCGCCCGGGAGACTAAATCCGGTAAAGGGTACCATGTGAACCGATAATCCAGTCCTGCCAGTAGAAAGCCCAGTATAAACATCAAGCCGCTTAGTTTGATTACTTGTTTCTGTTCCGTCTGTTGTTCTCTGGCATTCAGACGCTTTCTCAGCAATTCCGGATTCTTGATCAACATGATAATACCTGCAATAAACATGGGGATAAACAAGATTCCCATCAGAAGCCAACCCTTCCAAAAGCTCAGTGTTCCCGCCGGGAGAAAGATTAACAGTCCCACCAACAAAACACCTGACAGGAATTTAACCATTGCCTGAATAAATAATTTTTTTGTCATATTGTCCCCCTATTGCCGTTTCATTTGCCGCAGGAACATCCATATCGCTGCCAACAAAATGATGACAGCATATCCCAGCACCCACCAAAGGTGGGGGAATATATCTGAAAACCTGCCTGAAAGAATGGCTTTTTCCATTTCTACTGCGTGAACAAAGGGCAAAGCATACGCAGCCTGTTTGAAAGCGCCGCCTATAAGATCAAGATCGAACCATGTTCCGGACAACCATGCGGAAAGATTCGTCAGAAGCGCCCCGCAAATGCCGCCAACCTGCTTGTCGTTCAGGGCGCTGCCAGAGAGAAGACCCAGGGCAATAAACAAAACCGATACTGGAAGAATAAGCACAATGGCATATAGAATTCGTATCGTCATATCCAATCCCAGAATGATTGCCGCAAGATAGCAGATTGCGCATTGGGCAACCGCAATGGGAAGAATGGGCAGCGTATAGCCCAGAATAAAATCTATGGGGGTTAGAGGGGTTGTGTAAAGCCTTTGCAGTAAAGAACTGCCCCTGTCCTTCGCCAGTATGGTGGCAGAAAACAGTGTCAAAAAAGACAGACCGAACACAGTGATACCGGGTGTTATACTCTGTATCTCAAACAGAGGAACCGGAACATTTGCCTGGATCGCTGTCAATAGGAAAATCAGCACAAGAGGAAATCCCAGACCAAAACCAAGATTCAGCGGATCACGCAGAATCTCCTTTGTATTTCTGTTTGCAAATGTCAACATTCTCATATTTCGGCCCCCTTTACTACCTGAATAAATGCATCCTCAAACTGGTCTGCTCCTGTGATGTTCTTGATATATTCCACTGTACCGCAGACCAGCAGCCGGCCGTCTTTCATAATGCCAATCCGATCAGACAGGATTTCGGCTTCTTCCATATAATGAGTTGTCAGAATGATGGTGACAGTGCCTTTAAGGGAGCGTATTAGATCCCACAGTTCGTTTCGGGCTAAAACGTCCAGTCCAAGAGTCGGTTCATCCAAAAACAGAATCCTTGGATGGCAAACAAGAGCCATGGCAATGCTTAACCGGCGTTGCCAACCACCGGATAGTTTACCAGCTTTCTTCTTTAAAATCTTTTCCAATCCCAGCAATTCTGTCAGTTCCAGGACTCTGTCATCTCGCTTTTCCCCGGAAAGACTGTATACACCGCACATCAATTCCAGATTCTCCCGTACAGAAAGACCGGGAGCCACGGCAGTTTCCTGTGGTGATACAGCGATTAGTGATTTGACAGCAGCAGTGTCAGATAGGATACTCTTTCCCTCCAGCCAGGCATCTCCGCCTGTTGGTCTGGTCAGACAAGAAAGCATTTTGATTGTAGTGGTCTTTCCGGCTCCGTTAACTCCCAACAGAGAAAACAGCTCGCCTTCCTCTATTTCCAGATCAAGTCCCTCTACAGCGACAACATCTCCATATTCCTTCCGCAATTGTTCTGTTTTAATCGCATTCATGCTGTTTTTCCTCCGTGAATCGAATTTTTAAACCAATGTATGCATCCGTTAGTACACGGCTTACAAAAGCATCATCCCAGTCCAGATAGGAGGTGGCAATCATGGTCGCAATACCATGAACATAGATCCACATTTCTAAATGGAACAGATATGCTTCATCCTCCCCGATGCCCAAATTTTTTTGAATCATATCCAGTAGTGGGAGAATGGATTCTCGATCTTCCTCTATGTTCTCGCTGCTTCTGTCACACATAAACAGCAGTTTGAACAGTTCTCGTTTTTCCCGTGCAAAGCGGACATAGGCCATACCGCTGGCCTTGTAGGGAGGGTATTTGCCTGCTGATATATCATTGCTTAAATAGGATTGATAAATGGTATTTGCGGCTTTTATTACTTCCTGCTGAACTTCTTCCATATTTTTAAACAGACCGAATATTGGTTTTGCAGAAGAGCCGAGCCGAGATGCCAGCGCCCGTGCGGTGAGACCTCCCATACCTTCGTCCTGGACGATTTCCAGAGCAGCAGATATAACTTGGGTTCTTGAAAATTTAAATTTAGGTGGCATAATAAATCGTTCTCCTGTTAAGAAACAAACGTTGCGCAACAGATGTTTCTATTATAAACAAAATCGTTCGCAGTGTCAAGTAAGCCACGTGCTGAAAGAAATCCAGAGGACGCTTTGTGAAGCCTTTTTTAAAGTCATGGAAAAATCAGCATATATCTGATACAATTATTTGTACGAATACTACAATTGTGAAGAGGGAGGAATAGGCTATGGCCTCTGATTATAAAAAAGAATATAAGGAATTGGAACGAAAAATCGTATTAAAACAGGATATATTGGAAGCTTTAGCATATGTTGGTATTTGTAAAGGTCAGACGGTCATGGTGCATACCTCTCTGAGCAGTCTTGGCTTTGTCTGCGGCGGTGCGCAGGTGATGATAGAGGCGCTTTTGGAAGCAGTTGGCGATGAAGGAACAATTATGATGCCCGCACAGTCATGGAAAAACCTTGATCCTGCAGCAGGTGTTCATTGGGAAGAGCCAGAAGAGTGGTGGCCGCTGATCCGGGAAAACTGGCCAGCATATAACAAAGACATTACGCCAACTAATACGATGGGAGCGGTGGCAGAAATGTTCCGAAAATGGCCAGGTGCATTGCGAAGTGATCATCCCGCTCGTTCTGTTGCTGCAAAAGGAAGATACGCTTCGTATCTGACTTCCGACCATGACCTTTCTAATATTTTCGGAGAGGGATCTCCCATCGGAAAACTATACGAGTTGGATGGATTTGTCCTGCTCATCGGTGTAGGCTATGATAAAAACACCTCCCTGCACCTGGCAGATGTCAGAGCAGATTATCCGGGTAAGCATAACAGCACGGAATTCAGCGCAGTCATGGAAAATGGCAGGCGGGTTTGGAAACAGTATGAAACGCTTTATGTGGACGGCGAAGATTTTAATGAGATTGGCAGGGCTTTTGAAAATGAGTGCCATGTTAAAAAAGCAGATCTTGGAAACGGTACGATCACATTGATGAAGCAACGGGAGCTGGTTGATTTCGCTGTAAGATGGATAGAAGAAAACCGAAAATGAGTCAGGGAGAATTTATGAATTCCAGGTACAGGACATGAGATAAACAAATGTGCGCCGGAGGCCATAGCAAAGATGCTGAAGAACTGATATGGAGAGGGCAACCATGGTAACTGATAATGACAGAGCATATACAATCCGTGAAATCCGCAAAGATGAGGTTGAGCTGCTAAAAGATTTTCTGTATGAAGCGATTTTTATTCCGGAGGGTGTAACTCCGCCACCGAGGAGTATCCTCGACCAGCCGGAGCTGCGAGTATACATAGATGATTTCGGTTCCCGAAAAGGGGATCATTGCCTGGTGGCTGACTGCAATGGAAAAGTGATGGGCGCTGTGTGGACAAGGATCATGGACGACTACGGTCATGTGGATGATGACACGCCATCCCTTGCGATTTCCTTGTATGAGGAGTACCGTGGAAAAGGCATTGGCACACAGATGATGAGGAAAATGCTGGCGTTGCTGAAAAAGCAGGGTTTTAAACGGGTGTCTCTGGCGGTGCAGAAAGCCAACTATGCCGTAAAAATATATGAACGGATAGGATTTCAAACTGTGGATGAGAATGAGCAGGAATATATTATGGTGTGTGAGTTATAGTGATGATTTATAGCGTATCTATGGAGGCATTAGGATATGGCAACTTCAAATATAAAGGCTGTTTTTTCGTGTGATATACAAAAAGTGTGGGACGTTGTGACTTCTCTTTCTAATTATTGGTGGCGCAGCGATCTGAGTAAAGTTAAAATCTTGAGTGAGAAGGAGTTCATTGAATATACAAAAGATGGATATCCAACTAAATTTACCGTTACCTGTACTGAAATCTGTAAGCGCTGGGAATTTGATATGGAAAACAGTAATATGAAGGGACATTGGACGGGTGTTTTTAACAAAAAGGGTGATTGCACTGAGATTGACTTTACGGAGGAAGTAACGGCGAAAAAAATCATTATGAGACCTTTTGTTAAAATATACTTAAAAAAACAGCAGGAATTATATGTTAAGGATTTGAAAAAAGCATTGGAGGAATTGAGATGAAGATTGAAATTGGCTCAGATTTCCCTAAATATTTTAAGCCTTCTTATCCGGAGGAATTTGAACTGTTTCATCATTTTGAAGTGACAGCAGGAATACCTACAGTGTTGTTTGCCGTGACTACCTGGAAAGAAAATGGGAAGCCTAATGTATGCTTTCATTCCTGGAGCTGTTTTCATGGGGATAAGACAGCGTTTTTTGCGGTCATGGGAAATTTGTACCAGTATACGCATTCCTACAAAAATATTCAGAGAGAGAAATGTTTTGGCATTAATTTCCTCCCTATAAGCAGCTATGATAGGCTGGTGGATACGATCCATCATAATGAATTAGATGATAATGAGTTTGATGTTGGTGGATTTACACTTTATGATGGGAAAAAGATTCATGCACCTATGATTCAAGAGGCTTTTGTCAATATGGAATGTACACTGAAGGACATTCAGGATTTAAGCGGCTCAGGAATTACCGCTATGATTATAGGACAGGTGATGCATATTTTGGTGGAAAAGGAGTACGCGCAGGGATATGATAAGCGTTATGGGAAAGATGGATTTATGATGTTGGTGCCAGCCCCTCAGAATCTTGTTACCGGAGATCCAAATCAATCTGCCATAGCCACACTGAATATAGAAAAGTATGATTGATAGTTAACAGCATATGTAATCAGGAAGGATGGTAATCATGACCAGTCTTATGAAAACCGATGAAAGATATAAAAAATGGATATCAGATATATCAAAACGCTTCCGGCAGAGTCAAATTAAAGCGGCAGTTAAAGTTAATAGTGAAATGCTCCGCTTCTACTGGAGTATGGGTAGGGATATAGCATTTCTGAGTGAGAATGCTGGTTATGGTTCTAATTTTTATAAAACTATCAGCACTGACCTGCGGGATATATTTCCAGACATCAAATCCTTTTCGCCGACAAATTTAAAATATATGAGATACTTTTATGAAATGTATCCTAACGCAGATGAAATTCGTCAACAGCTTGTTGACGAATCTGGAAGTAAGGGAATCGGTCAACAGGCAGTTGACCAATTGGAAGTAATCTTTCATATTCCTTGGGGACATCATATTCAGATACTTGGTAAATGCAGGGGAAATTCCGAGAAAGCATTATTTTATGTTAAGAAAACAATAGAGAACAATTGGTCAAGAGCGGTACTCATGAATTTTCTTGATACTGACTTGTATGAACGGCAGGGAAAAGCCGTTACAAATTTTGCTTTAACACTTCCAAAGGATCAGAGCGACCTGGCCCAGGCAATGACGAAGGATCCTTATAATTTTGATTTTTTGACATTGCGTGAGCAGTATAATGAGAAGGAACTTAAAGATGCACTGATTAGCAAGGTGGAAAATTTCCTGATGGAGCTGGGAACTGGCTTTGCCTATATGGGCAGAGAGGTTATGGTAAAAATTGGCGATACAGAAAAATTTTTGGATTTGCTGTTCTATAATGCCAGAAGGCATTGCTATGTGGTAGTAGAGGTAAAAACTGGAAAATTTGATTCATCTTATGCCGGGCAGCTGGGTACCTATGTGGTGGCGGTAAATCATCAGATCAAAATGGATGAGGATAAACCTACTGTTGGTCTTTTGGTATGCAAAGATATGGATAAAGTAGAGGCGCAGTATGCATTGGAATCCAGCAGTCAACCTCTTGGAGTATCAAGCTATGTATTATCTAAGCTTATTCCGGAAGAATTTAAAGGGAGTTTGCCTACAATAGAGGAAATAGAAGCAGAACTAACTGAAAACGAGGGCGACAATTCCGATTAAATTGTTTCTGATGAATGGCATTTTGCTGCGGCGTTATGCATTGATTGCTGCTTCGCTTTTATTTGGTGTATGCCATTTGATGATTGTTCGGGAAAATCAGAATTGAATATCCCCGCAGGGGGTGTTCAAAGGTGTTCATTTCCAAAATGAAAAAATGTGATTGTATCAAATACCTCAAATTAGTAGAGCCAGCATATGGAACTGAAAATACTATAATACAGTTTCAAAAATACTATAATCGGTTTATTTGAATTATTGTGAACCCAGGGTAAAATACCTGGGTTTTTCTTTGCCTGTGACGTGAGGAAACAAAGCAGGGATGTTCCCTGCGGCAAGAGAGGCGGGAAACTCATTTTTCAGGGAGAAACCTTGTGCGTCCTGCGAGTTGGCGGGGATGCCGGACTCCGATATATTAATCATACACGGGGAACCGTGTGACAGTGAGCAACCGAAAGAGGTGAGGATGTGAAAAAGAAATGTCACATTTATACCCGTGTTTCTACGGCCGCCCAGACGGAAGGCTACAGCCTGGAGGCTCAGCAGGAACGCCTGCGCCAGTATGCGGAATACAAGAACCTTGAAATTGCGTGCAAATATTGTGACGCCGGAAAATCCGGGAAGAGCATCCTGGGAAGGCCTGCCTTTATGGAGATGATGGATGACATCGCCAGAGGGAAGGATCAGATCTCTTATGTGCTGGTGTTTAAGCTGTCCCGGTTCGGAAGGAACGCCGCGGATGTGCTGAAATCCATTCAGACGCTTCTGGACTATGATGTGGATCTGGTATGTGTGGAAGACAGTATTGACAGTTCCACTCAGGGCGGAAGGCTGACCCTCGCGATCCTGTCCGCTGTGGCGGAGATTGAACGGGAGAACATCCGGGTGCAGTTTATGGCCGGACGGATGCAGAAGGTGATGGAGGGAGGCTGGGCGGGCGGCCCCGCGCCTTTCGGATACCGGAATGAGGGAGG
>DWYZ01000110.1 GCA_019118425.1 Candidatus Blautia faecavium
GTTAGATATAACCGGCCTTTCCCCTGAAAAAACCTATCAACTTGCACAATTTAAAAACTTGTCAGATTTTCCGGTAATTATTTTTCAAGACGGAAAAATAAAGAAGTACACGATATATTAAGCTTTTTAAAAAAGCATAGCCAGCGCCTGCTGGGAAAGGCAGAAAATTCAGAAATGATTTTTTCCCTTGACGAAGTATTTTATTTTGAATCCGTGGATAAAAAGACTTTTGCCTGCCTGGAAAAAAAGTCCTGCAGATGGACGCACGCCTTCAGGATTTAGAAGACGCTTATTTTGAATCAGGATTTGTGCGGGTAAATAAATCCACTGTCCTTAATGTATTTAGAATCCACACTATAAAACCAGAATTAAATATGCGCGTCATAGCCGTGCTGGATAATGGAGAACGGATCCAGATCAATAGAAGCTACAAAAGAAAATTCAATCTTTTTCTCAATACTATGACCAAAGGAGGACGTTCCAGTGAAGATCATCAATAAAAAAATATCATCTCCATCATTTGTATCTCCTACACTCTGATTTCCATCGGATATACTATATTTGAAATTTTTATAAACGGCAGTATAAATCCTACCCAGCTTAATATTTTTTTATTTTTGATCCTAAGTATCTTAGGAGTAGGTATCCTTTCCCAGCATTACAGGTTTGACCGTTTTTCTCCGGCAGCGATGCTCCTCCTGCAGTATTTCCTGGCTGTGTTCCTTATTCTTGTCTCTTTAAAAGCAGCCTCCTTTTTTGTGGATATCCATCCTGACGGATATCGGGATCTTACTTTATCTTTTTCTGTTCCGTATTTTATCGGGGCTGTGATTTATTATATCTTTTTGCGCTTGGAAGTAAAAAAGCAAAATCGTTTGTTAGAACAACTAAAAAAGAAAAAGCAGTGCTGAAATCAACACTGCTTTTTTAATTTTTTATTCAATTGCAATAGTCTTATTTTCTACTTCTTCTTTTTTCGGAATCGTAAGGGTCAGGATACCATGTTTGAACTTTGCACTGATGTCTTCCTGCCTCAACTGATTTCCTATATAGAAGGATCTCTGGCAGGCACCTGCGTAGCGCTCTTTCCGGATATATTTTCCGGATTTCTTTTCTTTATCCTCCTGGGCGGCTCCCTTTTCTGCACTGATGGTCAGATAACCATCTTTCAGGGAAACCTTCACTTCGTCTTTCGTAAATCCTGGCAGATCCATGATCAGGGTGTATTCTCCGTCTGTCTCTTTAATATCAGTCTTCATTATATTTTTGCCACGTCTGCCGTAAAGCTTCTTTTCCAGCTTACGCATATCCCGGTCATCATAAAACGGGAAATCTCTCATAAAATCATCAAAGAAATCATCTGTCCAAATGCTAGGTGTCATCATAAGTCATTCCTCCTTTATCTCTCACTTATGAATCTCTTTATCCTTCAATGGCAATGTACTTATTTTCTTCAACTGCAGGCTCTTTTTCCTTTTTCGGAACCACCATGGTCAAAATACCATTTTCGAATTTTGCCTTAATGTCTTCCTGCTTTACCCGCTGGCCTACGTAGAACCTTCTGCTGCAGGAACCGCTGAATCTTTCTCTGCGGATGTATCTTCCCTTATCATCTTTCTCATCGTTATTGGTATTAGATGATACCTGGACGGTAAGATAGCCATCCTTCAGTTCTGCCTTTACATCTTCTTTCTTCACTCCTGGAAGGTTCATATCAATCTCGTAGCCGCCGTCTGTTTCCTTTACATCCGTCTTCATCAGATCACTGACAGGATAAGAATACGCGGCAAACGGAAAATCAAAGAAATCATCAAATAAACTTTCTCCAAAAATACTAGGCATCATCATAAGTCATATCTCCTTTCATTGACTTGAATCTATGTTATTGCCGGGGAATTAATTCCGCAGCCTTGTTTGTAATGGAACCGGTTGGGATTTTTATTTCCTTTCCTTTGTTCTAGTTGTACTATAACACTAATTGTTAGCGCTGTCAAGAGATGAGTGCTAATTCTTTTGTGAAAAAAGTGTGAAGGTTAAGTGTGAAGGTGTGAACTGATTTCCTGGCTCCCCCTATAAATCGAGGAATCCTCTTGCGCCCTTCTGCCAGATGTGCTATATTGAGAATAGAAAAAGGGGAAACCATAGAAGCGGCCTACCCTCGAACAATTTAAACTAAATGTTTTTCAACATCAGCCGTCAGCTATTCGCAGTAGTTGGCGGCTATTTTCTTTTGTCCTTAAATATCTGATAACACAGACTGACAAGGGCAATAACAAATATACAAAACTGAATCAGATCAGAATATGTAACATTCATTGGCAAGCCCTCCTTTCTTTCGTCTGGAGGGGTAGCCCCTCCGAAAATCAGAGGGTAAGCCGCCCGGCTCTATGGTTTCCCGTGCTCCTATTCTACCATGCTGCTGTTATTTCTTTAATCTCATTGCAGCATTCGGATATAATTTTATACAAAAAAAGAGATGCCTCTGAACTTATCGTTCAGGACATCTCTTTTAAGAAACTATTTCCTCTGCTGGTCGATCATTCTCTCGATCAGGTCAATGGTCTCCCGGATGCCATAGTTGGCGCTGTTGATGCACAAGTCGTAGTTCTCCGGTTTGCCCCAGCGCCCTCCTGTAAAGAAATCGTAGTATTTTTTATGCTGCTTATCCATTTGCTTTAAAAATCTGGCGGCGTGTTTCAGATCCATGTTTTTAGAAGCCATGATCCGCTGTACTCTTAGAGCGAAAGGAGCACTGATAAAGAGACTGATGTGCGGGATATGGTTAGTGGCAAGGATGGCATCGGCGCATCGTCCCATAATAACACAGTCTTCCTGCTTAGCCAGGCTGCAGATCAGGTCGCTCATGTTAAAGAATACAGCGTCCTGTCTGGGCAGACCATGGTACCGGTTAAATTCCCGGAACCAGGTCTTTAAAGTGGTGGATTTCTTTTTATACTTGTCGAAATCGGCGAAGTGTTCTGTCTCTGCATCATTTACAGAACCTTTTTCTGCTTCCAGGCGTTTCA
>DWYZ01000111.1 GCA_019118425.1 Candidatus Blautia faecavium
ATCCTATCGGAATGTCTCTGGAAAGAACTTGGGGATCTTTTAGGTACACCCTTTATATTTTTTCCGGAATCCTGTTTACGATCATCGGAGCCTTCCTTTTGTATTTTATCACAGGCGGGATCGTGGTTATGGATGGAGTGTCCTATCTGATCGGAGGAGGAATTTTTTCCACCTATTATATAAGCTTGTCCGTCTTTTTGGCTTATGCCATGAGCTATCCGGATATGCAGCTTCTTCTGATGTTTGTCATCCCTGTAAAAATGCGCTGGATGGCAGTGGTGTACGGTGTGATCGTATTGTTTGATATTGTTTCTTATATCCGCGGAGGCATGTGGTTTATGGCCGTGCCTATCGTTGCATCGCTTTTAAATTTTGTCCTGTTTTATCTTGGTACGAAAGATTTCAGCAGATATAACCCCAAGGAAGTACGAAGGAGACAGGATTTTAAAAAGGCTATGGCCCAGAGCCGGGTAAATCCTCATACAGGAGGAGTCACTAAGCATAAATGCGCGATCTGCGGCCGTACAGAAAAGGATGATCCGAACCTGGAATTTCGTTTTTGCTCAAAATGCAAAGGAAATTATGAATATTGTCAGGATCATTTATTTACACACGAACATGTAAAGTAGGGGGGATACGTCAATGAAACGAACAAAAATCATCTGCACTTTAGGACCTGCAACAAGCAGAAAATCCATTTTGAAATCTCTGATAAAATCCGGGATGGATGTAGCCAGATTTAATTTTTCCCATGGCACACATGAGGAACACAGAGAAAGAGTGGATATGATCAAAAATTTAAGGGAAGAACTGAACGTTCCTGTTGCCATGCTTCTGGATACCAAGGGACCGGAGATCCGTACGAAGCTTCTGAAGGATGGAAAGAAGGTTATGCTCCATACGGGAGATAAGTTCACCTTAACTACAGGGGATTATGCAGGAGATGAGCATAAGGTTGCCATTACTTACGAAACACTCTATAAGGATGTGAAAAAGGGAGGCAGGATCCTGATCGATGACGGTCTTATTGAGCTGGAGATTGAGGATATAAAAAACGGAGACATCCACTGTAAGGTGTTAAACGGCGGCGAGCTGGGAGAACATAAGGGAGTAAACGTCCCTTATGTGAAGGTGAAGCTTCCGGGAATCACAGAGCAGGATAAAAATGACATTCTTTTCGGGATCCAGCAGGAATTTGATTATATTGCTGCTTCTTTTGTCCGGAATGCAAAGGTGATCCGTGAGATCCGCCAGCTTCTGGATGCCAATGGGGGAAAGCAGATCGGTATCATAGCCAAGATCGAAAACGCAGAAGGCGTGGAAAACATTGACGAAATCATCCAGGCGGCAGACGGGATTATGGTGGCAAGAGGAGACTTGGGAGTGGAGATACCTGCCAGTGAGGTGCCCCATATCCAGAAAATGATCATAGAAAAATGTAATGAAAACTATGTGCCTGTCATTACAGCTACGCAGATGCTGGATTCCATGATCCGAAACCCCAGACCTACAAGAGCTGAGGTGGCGGACGTGGCAAATGCTATTTACGATGGGACAGACGCCATCATGCTTTCCGGAGAGACTGCTGCCGGGAAATATCCCCTGGCTGCTTTAAAAATGATGGTGGAGATAGCGGAGACTACAGAACCCCATCTAAACTATAAGAGCCATGCGAAAAACAGAAATATGTACCGTCAGAGCAGGGTATCCAGCGCAGTGGGACTTGCTGCGGTGCGGGCTGCCAGAGAGCTGAATGCAAAAGCGATCATAACCCCTACTATGGCAGGGCAGACCGCGCTTTTGATCTCTAATTTCCGTCCGGAGGTTCCTATTTATGCGATTACGCCTAATGAGACGGTACAGCACAGACTGCAGCTTGCCTGGGGTGTTTATCCTCTGAAGGGATATGAAAAGGATTCTACAGAACATATCATTTCCCAGGCTATGAGTGTAGTTAGAAGAAAACGTCTGATAAAAAAAGGCGATCTGGTGGTATTCACCGCCGGAGATCCTGCTACAAACATAAGGACCGGAGAGGGTGCCGTTACTAATATGCTTCATATTGTTGAAGCAAAATAAAAGCTGAAATACGAGGAGAGACAATTATGAAAAAAACACCGTTTGTAAGTCTGAGCAAGCTTCAGGAGATCATCAAGGAATATCCGACTCCTTTTCATCTTTATGATGAAAGGGGAATCCGGGAAAACGCCCGCGCATTAAAAGAGGCTTTTTCCTGGAATAAAGGATTTAAAGAGTTCTTTGCCGTAAAAGCCACACCGAATCCTTATCTGATAAAGATTCTTCAGGAATATGGCTGCGGCTGTGATTGCTCTTCCATGACAGAGCTGATGCTTGCCAAGGCGATCGGATGCAGCCAGGGAGATATCATGTTTTCTTCTAATGATACGCCGGAGAAGGAGTTTAAATATGCATACGAGATCGGCGGGATCATTAATCTGGATGATATTACACATATAGAAAGCGTGGAGAAAGCCATTGGAAAGATTCCTAAGGTGATCAGCTGCCGTTATAATCCGGGCGGTGTGTTTAAGATCAGCAATGATATCATGGACAATCCCGGCGATGCTAAGTACGGCATGACTACAGAGCAGATATTTGATGCTTTTCGCATTCTTAAAGAAAAAGGAGCGGAGGAATTTGGTATTCATGCCTTTCTTGCCAGCAATACGGTGACCAATGACTACTATCCTATGCTTGCCAAGGTAATGTTTGAGCTTGCAGTAAAGCTCCAGAAAGAAACAGGAGCACATGTGAAGTTTATTAACCTTTCCGGCGGCATTGGCATTCCTTACCGCCCCGAAGAAACACCTAATGATATCCGTGTGATTGGGGAAGGCGTGCGTAAAGTATACGAGGAGATCCTGATTCCGGCGGGAATGGGTGATGTGGCTATTTACACAGAGCTTGGGCGATTTATGATGGGGCCTTACGGCTGTCTTGTCACGGAAGCGATCCATGAGAAGCATACTCATAAAGAATATATCGGTGTAGACGCCTGCGCGGTAAATCTCATGCGTCCTGCCATGTACGGGGCATATCATCACATTACGGTAATGGGGAAGGAGAACGAACCCTGCGACCACACATACGATGTGACGGGCTCCCTTTGTGAGAATAACGACAAATTCGCCATTGACCGGCAGCTTCCCAAGATAGACATGGGAGATATCCTTGTGATCCATGATACGGGAGCGCATGGCTTTGCTATGGGATACAATTATAACGGCAAGCTGAAGTCCGCTGAGATCCTTCTGCACGAGGATGGAAGCTTTGAGATGATCCGCCGGGCAGAAACGCCCAGAGATTATTTCGCTACTTTTGATTGTTTTCCTATTTATGAGAAACTTTTAGAAGACGAAGAAAAACTAAAATAAATTTTAGTAAACAGCTGATCCTGCGGGGTCAGCTGTTTTTATATACGTCCGGCAGCGCTTTTGTGAAAAAATGGTGAACAGTACTAAAAGCTCTTGACCGATTGCTGCAATCGGTTGCTACAATTTATCTGTACTCAGATAAAAACAAGAAAGCATACAAAGAGAGGAGCTGACAGGGATACAAAAGTTTATGCAGTAAGATAATATGGATCATGAATATATTAAAACAGAAAGGATATGAGAAGGCGATGAAGTTAAATCAGAAAGTTATGGCAATTATTGGAACTGCAGTGATGACCGTTTTTATGGCCGCGTGCAGCACATTTGCGGAAAGTGATACAAACTCAGCACAGGCAAGAGATCCCTTGGTTGCCTATTTTTCCTATTCAGGCAACACAGAGGAGGCAGCAAAACAGATCGCAGAGTATACAGGAGGGACTTTGGCAGAAATCCAGAGAGCAGTGCCTTATGAGGATGTAAATACAGAAGGAGAGGAAGAGCTGAACAGTAATGCCCGCCCTGAGATCACAATAAGTATTGACAATGTAGAAGATTATGATACAATTTTTGTCGGATATCCCATTTGGTGGGATGAGGCTCCTATGGTGATTTCTACATTTTTGGAGTCCTATGACTTTACTGACAAAAGGATTATCCCGTTCTGTACCAGTGCAAGCGATTCCATTGACAACAGCCTTCATATTTTCGAAGAGCTGGTGCCCGATGCAGTTATAGAAGAAGGGCTGACTGCCAATGATGAAGAAGAAATCGAGCCTTGGCTTAGGGAGCTGGGATTTGATAAAGGCTGATCATAATGATGAATAAAAGATTGACAATATTGCTTACCTTAACCTTTTTCCTTATGACTGCAGCGGGAGGCTGTGCTTTTTCCGGGGAAGACACCCGGGAGCCATCCTCTTCGGAACAGGAATCAGAGGAAGTCTCACAGGAAGAGGATCAGGCGGAAGAAGACTTTTTTGCTATGGACACGTATATGTCCTTCTCGGCTTATGGAGAGGGAGCGGATGCAGCACTTAAAAAAGCCAGGGACAGAGTAGAGCAGTTAGAGACAGAATGGTCTGTAACAGATGAGAGCAGTGAGATATATAAGATCAATCACAGCGCAGGTGAGAAAGTAACCCTCTCAGAAGACACGGCGGAGATCCTGAATTTCGCGCTGGATATGGCAAAAAGGACAGGCGGAGCGTTGGAACCCACTATATATCCGGTTCTGCGTGCCTGGGGATTTACCACAGATGAAAACCGGATCCCCGGGGAAGAGGAAATAAAAAGTCTTTTGGAAAATGTAGATTACGAGAGAGTATCTCTGGAGGGAAATGAGATACAGCTTCCGGAGGGCATGGAACTGGACCTTGGCGCAGTGGGAAAGGGATACGCAGGAGACGAGGCCGCGAAAGTCTTAAGAGAAGAGGGGATTTCCTCTGCCCTTTTAAACCTCGGCGGTAATGTGCAGGCCATTGGAAGCAGGCCGGACGGCGCTGACTGGCGTCTGGGGATACAGAATCCTTTTGGAGAAGGATATGTAGGCATATTGACAATCTCGGACCGTGCAGTTGTAACTTCTGGGAATTATGAACGATATTTCGTAGGAGAGGATGGAAAGACCTACGGACACATCATCGATCCATCTACCGGATATCCTGCTGATAACGGACTGGTGTCCGTATCTATTATCGCAGAGGAGGGAAAAATGGGGGACGCTTTGTCTACTTCTCTTTTTGTTATGGGGCGTGAGAAAGCGGAAGAATTCTGGAGAGAGAATCCTTACTTTGATATGATCTTAGTGACTGAGGATGGAAACATATATCTGACTGAGGGAATCCAGGAACAGTTTTCACTGGAAAGTCCCTTTGTAGGTGAACAGCTGCATATATTGGAACAGGAATAAAAATTACTCACATGTACACCCGTACTACGCGCTTGCTGCGTAGTCACGGGCCAGTAGACTTAAGCAGACAGAGGAATGTCCGGCAGAGACGGCTGTCTGCTGATTTTTTTTATAAATAAAAAAGCTCTTTAGCAAGGACTAAAGAGCTTTTATGCCGATGGCCGGACTCGAACCGGCACGGATATTCTCCGCTTGATTTTGAGTCAAGTGCGTCTGCCAATTCCGCCACATCGGCGCTTGAACCGAGAATTATATTACCATAGATCAGAGGATAAAGCAAGAATTTTTTTCAATTTTGTCTGTAATTT
>DWYZ01000021.1 GCA_019118425.1 Candidatus Blautia faecavium
CATTGACACTCCATTCTGAAACGTTTATAATCAGTCAAGATAGAAGGGAGTAGCTAGCACATATGCAAAGGCGCATTTGTGGATTTTTTACGACAGACCCGGTTGCGGAACCGCAGCCCGTAAAAGATTGAAACTGCAAGACTTTTATTGTATTTCGTTTTTCGTGGCTGGTGAAAATACACAATACAATAAAAGTCTTTTTTATAGTAAAAAATAAATAGCTTCTTCCAGAAACAAAAGGAGGACTCACATATGGAATTTCTTATTGAAGGCATCATGGCGCTTACGTGGAAACAGGTCGTCATGTATGTAGTTGGCATCATTCTTATCTGGCTTGCCATCAGAAAGGAATATGAGCCATCCCTGCTTCTTCCCATGGGCTTTGGAGCGATCCTGGTCAATCTGCCTATGTCAGGCGTACTGGATCAGACCCTTCAGGGAGGAATTGAATCACATGGTATCATTGCCTGGCTCTTTGATATAGGTATCGATGCATCTGAGGCGATGCCGATCCTGCTGTTTATCGGAATCGGAGCTATGATCGATTTCGGACCTTTGTTATCTAATCCGGTCATGTTCTTATTCGGAGCAGGTGCTCAGTTCGGCATTTTCGCGGCGATTTTAGTGGCAGCGCTTTTAGGTTTCCCTCTGCAGGACTGCGCGTCTATCGGTATTATCGGCGCCGCTGACGGACCTACATCCATTCTGGCTTCTCAGATCCTGAATTCGAATTATATAGGGCCTATTGCGGTGGCTGCGTATTCCTACATGGCTTTGGTTCCTATTATCCAGCCATTTGCTATCCGTCTGGTAACCACCAAGAAGGAACGCCGGATCCATATGGAATACAATCCTAAGGGAGTAAGCAAGCGTATGCGTATTGCTTTCCCGATCGCAGTAACGGCTATTGTTGGTCTGATCGCGCCGACTTCTGTGGCACTGGTAGGCTTCCTTATGTTCGGAAACCTGATCCGTGAGTGCGGTGTACTGGGAACCTTGTCTGACACAGCTCAGAATCAGCTGGCAAACCTGATTACTCTTCTTTTAGGAATCACTATTTCCTTCAGTATGCAGGCAGAGAACTTTGTAAAAGTGGAAACCATCATGATCATGGTAATTGGTCTGTTTGCTTTTGTTATGGATACCATCGGAGGCGTTCTCTTTGCAAAGCTTCTGAACCTTTTCCTGAAGAAGAAAGTAAACCCGATGATCGGAGGAGCAGGTATTTCTGCATTCCCGATGTCTTCCCGTGTAGTTCAGAGAATGGCTATGGAGGAAGATCCTACGAACATCATTCTCATGCATGCGGCAGGCGCCAATGTTTCCGGACAGATTGCATCTGTTATTGCCGGAGGTATGGTAATCAGCCTGGTTACAAGTATGCTGTAAGGAGGAATGGATTATGGATATGACAACAGTTATACAGGCCCTTGAGATCATGGTAAAAGGAATGGTGGGCATTTTTGTTGCCATTTTGATCATCATGCTCTGCGTATTTATCATGGGCAAGCTTGGCACAAGAGACGCTAAGAACGACAAGAAAGAAGAAAATTAAAAAACAGTCTGCATTCCCATAAAAGGACACTTTTCATACAGGAAAGTGTCCTTTTATCAAAATAGAAGCTTTAAAAATTTATTTTATTTAGTCAGGAGTGGATGCCATGAAGAAATCTGTTTCATTGCTTTCACAATCGAAGAAAACTTTCCCCTTTTTTATGGGAGAGGATCGAAAAAAGTTTTATTTTTTTTATACGATCCTTGCCTCGCTTTTATGTTTAAGCATCTTTTTTATCCTGTTTTTTTCTGGAAAATCTTCCATATGGGAGAATGATCCCATTAAACAGCACTATATTGCTCTTGCCTATTATGGAGAATACCTGAGAACAATACTGAAAAATTTTCTGGTGGATCATACTTTTGAGGTCCCTATGTGGGATCTGCATATTGGATTTGGAACAGATATCCTTCAGACGCTGCATTATTATGCCATTGGAGATCCTTTAAATCTTCTGGCTGTTTTCGTGCCGGAGGAATATACGGAGTACCTGTTTGAATTTTTGATCTTTCTGCGGATGTATCTGGCTGGAATCACCTTTTCCCGCTTGTGTTTTTATCAGGGCAGCAGACAGACTCCGGCGCTGATGGGATCCATGATCTATATTTCTTCCATGTGGATGATCTCTGTGGGATTTAATCATATTTTTTTTCTGGTGCCCAGTGTCTATTTCCCTCTGATGCTTTTAGGAGTGGATAAAGTCTTTAAAGAAAAAAAGCCTCTCACCTATATCTGCGCGACAGCTGTTTCTGCATTGGCAAATTACTACTTTTTTTATATGATGGGCATCTTTACGGTGATCTATGGCATCTTCCGTTATTTTGTCTTGTATAAGGGCTGGAAGTGGAAAGTGATCCTTGAATTTCTTGCCCGGTTTTTCCTGTACAGTGTAACTGGGATTTTCATTTCCGCAGTGATACTGCTTCCGGTGTTGTCAAGTACTGTGGCTGCGGACCGCTTTTCCATGTCATATTTTATACCAACGCTGTATTCGACAGATTATTACCAGGAACTTCCAGTGGCATTGACAAGCGGGCGGATGGAACGGTATACGCTGATCGGAGTGGCAGGCGTGTGCGCCCTGGCGCTTACGATTATACTTATGAAGAGGAAGCGTTTTTCTGCTTTAAAGGGGGGCGTCCTTCTTTTTGCGCTTTTATTCTGTATACCTTATGCAGGCCATGTTTTAAACGGATTTTCCTATGTGAATAACCGGTGGAGCTTTGCAGCTGTCGTATTTTTCCCTTATCTTTTTGTAAAGGTGTATCCGGAATTTTTTACGCTTTCGAAAAAAGAAAGATGGGTGCTGTTTTTTACCGCCCTGGCTTACGGAACCTATATCATCTGGTATCCTGCCACCAGGCGGATTGGCAGCGTTTTAGGCGGAATCGGGGTGATCCTTCCGGCTTTTCTGCTCCTTTTTATAAAGAAAAAACAGGCAGTGGCTTCTGTTCTGGCAGGCAGCATAGCCTTAAGCGGGGCGGCAAATGTTTTATACGCTTATAACCTGAAGGACGGGGAGTGGGTGCGGGCCAGGCAGAATCTGGATATCGGAGAAGCCAACAAGATGGTTCATGCAGATGTGTACGAAGGGTTAAAAGAACAGCCGGATATAGATAAATACCGATACGAGCAGGCAACGACGACCATCTATAATACAGCCATGTTAAATCAGCTGAACAGCGGGCAGTTTTATTTTTCTATTGCTCCGGAGGGGATCAGTGATTTTTTTGATGATAATTACGTGATCACTTTGATGGAACAGGTGATCCATGGAGTGAACGGCCGGGCATGGCTGATGAAGCTCTTTGGCATGAAGTATTATATAGGGACTGAAGATACGGTTCCTTATGGATTTGTGCCCCTTGAGCCAGAGACCATATACTCCAATGGAGAACAGATTTATGTGGATACCTCCCCTGTGCCTCTTGCGTACACCTATGACCGTTATATACCCCAGGAAACCTATGAACAGATGAGCGGAGAACAGCGGCAGGAGGCAATGCTCCAGGGAGTGGTTCTGCAAGAAAGCGATCTGCCCCTTTGCGAACCGGAATTTACCTCCAGCGAGGTTCCCTATGAGATCATAAGACAAAGAGGAGTAGAGGTGTCTGAAAACGAAAAAATCGAGGTAAAAAGAAAAGGGGCGGGCATGATCCTGGAAGTAGAGGGAGATGCTTTATGTGAGACCTATGTTTCCTTTGAAAATTTCCAATACCATGGATGGGAATGGGAGGAAGCCTCTGTATTTGAAGGGAATTACGCAGACGAGGCCAGTATAAAGATAGAATTATTAGATGAAGGAAAAAGCGGAAACCGGACCATCACCCTTCGCTCCTATAAAAATGATTTCCTGGACAACAGAGGAAATTTTACGGCGAACCTTGGCTATCATGAGGAAGGGGTAAAGAGGATCAAGATCACCTTTAATCAGCCGGGAACCTATTCCTTCGATAATATGCGTGTAGTCTGCCAGGAAATGGACACTCTGGATGACTATGCTGTACAAAGGACAGAAGATCAGATAAAAGATTTTTCTTACAGCGGAAATACCATAAGCTGCAGCCTTACCCTGGATCAGCCGAAAGCCCTTGTGTTTGCCGTTCCATACAGTGAAGGCTGGTCTCTTCTTGTAGATGGAGAGGCTGCTGAGATAAAAAAGGCCAACGGAATGTTTATGGCGGCGGAGCTGGGAGCGGGAAGCCATAGAGTGGAGCTGCGCTACGAAACGCCCTATATCCGCGCGGGTGCCCTGTGTACTTTAGCGGGGATGGGAGCAGCGGGCATTCTCTTCTTTTATGAAAGAAAAAAGAAAGTCAGCAGGAGGGCGGATAGGCGGAAGGAGAAATCCCAAAGATCTTTTTAAATATTCTGGAAAAATATCTGGGATCATAGTATCCGCACATGGATGCGATATCCCCTATGGAAAGGTTCAGCGTATCTCTTTGGCTTAAAAGCTGGGCGGCATAATTCATGCGCCTTGGCTAAGGAAAAAGGACTGATCTGCATGCCGAACCAGAACCGCAGATTCGACGGGGATTTTATGGCTTTGAAATCTGTGCTGGAAAGCGGAAAGATCGGGCAGATGGTGAGATTAGAAAGCCATTATGATTATTTCCGGGAAAACGGATGGTACGATACCTACGGCACCTTATATAACCTGGCTGTACATACAGTGGATCAGATTATCAGCCTTTTCGGAAAACCGGACCGGACAGTATTTGACGTGCGCAGCATTCACCATCCCGGGCTTGGAGATGATTACTACGATCTGGAGTTCTTTTATGGAAACGGAAAGGCATCTGTAAATACAAGTATGTGCGTCCTGATCGATTATCCGCGTTTTACCCTCCATGGAACAAAAGGAAGCTTCACTCTGCCACCGGTCATCCATAATTCCGGAAAGAAAAAGACAGTGGGAAGGCATAAGATCAATAGGGAACCAGCCCCGAAAGACAGATGGGGCACTTTGGTGTACATCAATGACCAGGGAGAAAAAGTAGAAAAAAAAATTCCTGTGTACAGCGCAGCCTATGAAAAAATCTATGACAATCTGGCGGAAGCCATAGAACAGGGAAAAGAAAAATGTATTAAAGACGATGAGGTGATCTGGGTATTGGAAATTTTAGAGCAGGCAACCGAGATCGCAAAGTCGCATAAAAAAGAAAAGAAAGAGGGAGAATCAAAATGAAAGAAATACGCCTTGGAACAATCGGTTCCGGCCCGATCGTGCATACGATCCTGGATGCAGTGAAGGAAACGAAAGGAGTACAATGTACAGCCGTGTATTCCAGATCAAAGGAAAAGGGCCGCAGGCTGGCAGAGGCTTATCAGGCGGAAAAGGTTTATACAAACTTGGAAGATATGTTTATGGATAAGGAAATCAATTTTATCTATATCGCTTCTCCTAACATTCTCCATTATGAACAGACGAAAATGGCCCTTCTGGCAGGAAAAAATGTGATCTGTGAAAAGCCCTTCTGTACCAGGGCAGAGCAGGTAAGGGAGCTGGCAGGGATTGCCAGGGAAAAAGGCTTGTTTTTAGTGGACGCAGTCCCCACCACGTACCTACCTAACTATGAGATACTGAAAAGAGAATTAAAAAAGATCGGCCGGATCCGTCTGGTCTTAAGCAGCTACAGCCAGTATTCCAGCAGGTATGACCAGCTCCTTATGGGAGAGGTCCCCAATGTGTTTAATCCGGAATTTGCCGGAGGCTGCCTGATGGATATTAATTTTTATAACCTGTATCTGAATATCGCTTTGTTCGGGGAACCAAAGGAAGCGGTTTATTATCCAAATATTTATAAGAATCTGGCGGATACTTCCGGCATCCTGACGCTCGCCTATGAAGATTTTGTCAGTGAATGCGCGGGAGCCAAGGATACCTGGGGCGTAAACAGTGTGCAGATCCAGGGAGAAAAAGGATATCTGTATGTAAAGGACGGAAGCAATAGCTTTTCAGAAATCCGGACAGTTACCAGGGATGGAGAAGAAGTCTTTAATGAACAGGGAGAGACAGACCGGAGATTTTTCGAAGTGCAGAATGTGACGAAGCTGATCCTTTCAGAGGACCGTCAGGCCTTATGGGATCGCCTTACCCTTACGGAGAAGGCGATCCGGGTATTGGAAGAGGCCAGAACAAAGGCAGGTCTTTTCTTTCCCGGAGATCAAGGCTGGAAGTAAGCTTCCAAATCTACCATTATTGACGCAGCCGAGTGCGTCAGAAAGAGGTAACAATGACAGAAAAAAGAAGTTTTGTCATAGGCGCGGACATCGGCGGGACTTATCTGCGGATCGGTGGAGTGGACCTGGATAACCGGCTCGTCTGCTTTCAAAAGGTTCCGGTAGGGGAGGTTTTTAGCTCGAGAGACGCGCTTTTGGATTTAAAGAATTATCTGCTCAAGTATATAAGGCAGCCTGAATTTGAAGGGGAAATAAAGGCCATAGGGATGGGGTTCCCGGCTACCATAAACAGAGAACGGACTGTGGTAGTCCAGGCGCCGAACATCCCCTATATGGAGAATCTTCCCATCACAGATTACCTGCAGAAAGAATTGTCCTTCCCTGTTTTTATTGAAAAGGATGTAAACCTCACCCTTCTTTATGACAAAGATTATTACCGGATTCCAGACGAAGGGATCCTTGTGGGATGCTACTTTGGCACCGGAATCGGCAACGCCATCCTTATCAATGGAAAGCTCCTGAAGGGAAAAGACGGCGCTGCGGGAGAACTGGGGCACATGAAGGTCTGGGGCAGCGAGGAGCCCTGCGGCTGCGGAAACAAGGGCTGTTTGGAAAATCTGGCAGGAGGAAAGTATCTGGCGAAGCTGTGCAGGGAGCAGTATTCCGGTACCCCCATAGAACAGATTTTTGAAAAGCATGGAAAGGAACCTCTTTTGCAGGAGTTTGTAAAGAGGATGGCCATCGCGGTTTCTTCGGAGATCAATATTTTAAATCCGGATCATGTGATCCTTGGGGGCGGGGTTTTGGCTATGAAGGATTTCCCTGTTTCCTATCTTACAGAATAGATTTATGAATATACCAGAAAGCCTTATCCTGCCGCCAGTCTTTCCCTTATTTTTTCCAAAGAGGAGAAGACCAAGACGGTATCAGGGGCGGCGTCTTACGCCCGGAGGCAAATTTCGGAGTAAAAATCCTTTGACACTTGAGAGAAAACAAGGTATGATGTAGACATATAAGAAAGGAAAGACAGCCGGCTGGCTTTTATAC
>DWYZ01000112.1 GCA_019118425.1 Candidatus Blautia faecavium
ATTCTCATCTTCTTTTCACATGCTTTAATAGAATACGCTTCTTTAAAAATCTCACGGAAAAAACACCTATTTTATACATTTGCAGATTGCCAGCTAGAACGACGCCTGTCGTTTAATATAGCCCTGCTGGCCGCAGAAAATGGCGGTTTGCAACATTTGTAAAATTTATAAGATTATTCTGGGAATTGAACCATATTTTCCATATAAAAGCTGCAGATGAAAAACCCTTAAGAAGAAACACACTAAATCAATATAAATTCCTCTTGACAATCCCCTCACTATCGTATATATTAGTCTTGCAAGGTAGTTAGTTACTCAAGTAACTAACTAGCAAAGGAGTGATGATACTTGCAGATAAACCCAAACACAGATAAACCCATCTTCATTCAGATTGCCGAACAATTAGAGGATTCCATATTTACAGGAGTATTTCCCGAGGAAACGAAGGTTCCATCCACTAACGAAATCTCCGCCTTATTTAATATCAATCCTCATACTGTCCTGAAAGGCATGAACATGCTGGTAGATGAAGAAATACTTTATAAGAAAAGAGGGCTTGGAATGTACGTAAAAGAAGGCGCTGTAAAAAAAATACGAAAAAAACGACAGGGACAGTTTTACGACCAGTACATTGCCGCACTGATCGAAGAAGCATCGAAGCTTGACATGACAAAAGAAGAAGTCATCGAATTAATAGAAAGGGGTTACGCACATGAACGGAATTGAAATTAAAAATGTCACGAAACGCTATCCGAACGTCACCGCACTGGACAATGTTTCCTTTTCCTTTCAGCAGGGAAGGATATACGGCTTTCTCGGCCGGAACGGCGCCGGAAAGTCCACACTGATCAATATTTTAGCGAACCGCATTTTTCCAGACGCAGGCGAAGTATTTATAGACGGTCTCCCTGCAAAAGAAAATATGGCAGTACACGAAAAAATCTACTGCATGAGCGAAACAGACCTCTATGATACCAGTCTTAAGGTCAAAGACCTTTTTAAATGGACCAGCCGTTTTTACAGCTCCTTTGATCTGGATAAAGCTTTTTCCATTGCCAGCCAATTTAACCTGGACACAAATAAAAAATTCCGGACCCTTTCTAAAGGATATCAGTCCATTCTTAAGCTGACCATTGCCCTTTCCCTCGATATCCCCTATGTGATCTTTGACGAACCGGTATTAGGGCTGGACGCGAATCACAGAGAGCTGTTTTATCATCTTCTTTTAGAAGCTTTTGAAGAAAAGGAGCGGACCATCATCCTGGCCACGCATCTGATCGAGGAAGTAGCCTCTCTTATTGAAGAGGTAGTCCTGATAAATGATGGAAAAATCCTGCTGAAAGACTCTGTAGAACACCTTATGGACTCCGGATACTGTATTTCCGGTCTTTCCTCAGATGTAGAAGCCTACAGCAAGAATAAAAATGTAATCGGCTGCGATGAACTGGGCGGCTTAAAGCTCGTTTATATTTTAGGAGAAAAAGAGGAATTGCCCCCGGGCAGCAGGCTGCAGATCTCCAATCTAAACTTACAAAAGCTGTTTATAAAGCTTACTGAGAAGGGAGGAAACTGACATGAAAAAATTGGGTACTGCAATTTATTATGAATGTGCCACTTCTTTTAAATACATCTGGATCTTTTATGCGGTCATTTTTGCGGTGATCGCTTCCATAGCCGCTGTTATTTTTATGGGAACCGGCAGCATGGAGCATGTGGGCACGAATGCGATGGAGATCAATTCCATGGTCTATGTGGGGATACTAGGCGCCCTTGGCTTTAAAGAGGATTTTAAGATGCTGATCCAGAACGGCTTCACCAGAAAATATATTTTTCTTGCCACCCTCTCCCTCTTTGCCTTTATTTCCGGAATTTTAGCTCTGATGGATACCTTGATCGGAAATGTCCTCCATATGGTAAGTAAAAATTATTCTTCATTATTTGCCGGGATTTATGGATATGAACACTCTGTTTTTATAAACTGGCTTTGGCTGTTTTTCGCTTACATGTCCATCTGCTGCCTGATCTATCTGCTTATCCTTACCATAAATAAGCTCGGAAAAACAGCAGCCGTTGCAGGTGGAGTCATACTTGGCATGATAATCGCAGTGGTACTGCCTGTCCTGTTCCGCTTTGCCCTGCCGGCTGACGCAGCCCGCCAGCTTCTTAAGACTCTTTTGAAAGCGGCCGGATTTATGGCGGATGGTTCCATCAATTTCGTCTATCCTCTTCTTATTTTATTCTGCTTGACAGGAGTCTTCAGCTTTGGAGCCTACTGTGTAATACGAAAAACAGAATTAAAACTATAAAAAACTTAAGGCGGATCCCAGAACCTTTTGTCACAAGTTCTGTAATCCGCCTTCTTTTTTATTCTCCTTTATGATGAAGGATAGTCACACTGTAGGCAGGCATATACAAATGCAGAATACCTGCCTTTGCCGTCATAGTCTCCTTTTCATCTGTAAAGCCAAACTTATGGGAGAGCATAAGACGATCCATAACCGTATCCTCCAGTCTCGTGATCCCGGTCTTCCAGATTTCAATCACAGCCTCCCGCTCTTCATCCCTGTTATTTATCACTACAATAATCTGCTCATTGTGAGAAAATCTTCCATAACAAAGCCCTTGGTAATCATTCCATAAAAATTCAGTAGAACCGGTCTTAAGCACCCGGTAGCTCTTATGGATCCCGATCATTTTTTTATGGAAATCTATAAGACTTTCGTCCTCGTGTCCCCAGGGATACGTTCTTCTGTTATCCGGATCTGTAAATCCGCAGACACCGGCCTCATCCCCATAATAAACAGTGGGCGCTCCGGGCCAGGTCATCTGTATGGCCACAGCCTCTCTCATCACCGCCACATTGATTCCCTGAGAAGCAGCCTCTGCCCCTGCATAGGAAATCCTTCCTACCCGCCGGTTCGTCCTTGTAAGGAAGCGGGAATGGTCATGATTGGAAAGCTCATTCATAGCTGTAGTCAAAGCAGACATGTGCAGGGAACGCATATGTGTGCGCATAGCCCCGATGAACGCCTCGCTGTTTCCATAAAGATCCTCCCGGTATTCATCGCTGTGCTTTTCCATCCCTGTCAGGAACCAGGTCACAGGTTCCATAAAGGCATCATAGTTCATCACCGTATCCCATTCATCTCCCTTAAGCCACCCTTCCGGATTTCCATAATGCTCCGCAAGGATAATAGCGTTAGGATTGGCCTCCTTTACTGCTTTCCGGAAATCCTTCCAGAATTGGTGATTAAACTCATTGCTGTATCCCAGGTCCGCAGCCACATCCAATCTCCAGCCGTCCACATTATAAGGAGGGGAGACCCATTTTTTCCCTATTTCCAGCACATAGTCGTATAATTCTCTGGAATCCTTATAATTCAGCTTAGGAAGTGTATCGTGAGTCCACCACCCATCGTAGGTGGGATTATAGGGCCATCTGTTCTCATCGTTGAATTTAAAATAGGAACGGTAAGGGCTGTCCGCCGATACATAGGCTCCCGGGGCATAGCCCGGCTGTCCCTCATAGATCCGTTCTCTGTCCATCCATTTGTTAAAGGAACCGCAGTGGTTAAATACTCCGTCCAGGATGATCTTCATGCCCCTTGCATGGATCTCCTCTGTGAGCTTTGCGAAGAGTTCATTGCTGGCCTCTAGATTTTTGCGGTCTGTCACACGCTTTACGTATTTTTTCGTATGGAAATTTTCTCTGTCTCCATCAGGAAGCAGGCCGTCGCAGTCTTCTACAATCTTTCCATAGTGAGGATCAATATAATCATAATCCTGGCAGTCATACTTATGGTTGCTGGGAGAAACAAAAACAGGATTCAGGTAGATCACTTCCACACCCAATTCCTGAAGATAGTCCAGCTTATCCATTACACCCTGAAGGTCACCCCCGTAAAATTCCCGCACTCCCATCACAGCCGGCGTTTTATTCCAGTCCTTCACCCGGATGCTGATATCCCCGATATAGGCATATTCCCCGGTCTCCACATCATTGGTGGGATCGCCGTTATAAAATCTGTCCACAAAAATTTGGTACATGACAGCCCCTTTCGCCCAGTCCGGGGTGTCATAGTTAGGATAAATCTCAAAATCGAACCATTCCTGCATATCCATGCTCACACCCTGATGGTTATAATAACAGGTTATCCAGCCATACAAAATCTCAAAATGATACTTAAATACTTCTTCCGGCATTATGATCTTCGCCGCATAATAATCGAACCCATTTACTGTCTTATAAATCTTCATCTTCTGTTTCTTATCACCGGAAACCAGATACACAGCATCCACGTTATTTCTTTGGGTCCGGAAACGGATGACCACTACCTCACCCGGCTTTGGTTCGGCAGGACTTCTGTAATATTCTGTACCATCGCTGAACAGTGCATCCTTGTTCAGGACCGCCCGCATGTTCAAAATGTACTGCATCTTTTTTGTAATATCGATATCTTCCCGTTTCATAATCAGTCCCCTTTAGTATGTCATATATATATTTTATCTTAGTTTTAAAAAATATACAACCAAAAGCCCAATAGTGCAAATCTGAGGGCTTTTCGTGCAAAGTAAAAAAGACAGCGGGATAAGCTGTCTTTTTTGGAGAAGGTATTTCTTCTTATGGGGTGTAGCAAAAACTATATAATGTATTGGGGGGTTTTTACGATATATATAATAGCATGAGTAAAGGAAAAAGTCTGCACAAACTTCACAAAATTCGTTATTAATTTTTGTGCATTTTATATAGGTGCATTTTCTGCATCCTGTTTGCTTGCTGTAAAAAGTGCTTCAAACTCTTCCCGATGGATCTTTTCCTTTTCCAGAAGGAGCTTCGCGCAGCGGTGAAGAACATCCTGGTGCTGCACGATGATCTCCCTTGCCTGCTCATGGCATTCCTCGATGATACGGTGTATCTCGCTGTCGATCTCCTTGGCTACTTCTTCGCTGTAGCTTCTGGTATGGGCCAGATCTCTTCCAATAAATACTTCATCGTCATCGTCACCATAAGAGATAAGTCCTATCTGCTCAGACATTCCGTATTTCATCACCATGCTCCTGGCGATTCCGGTAGCTCGTTTGATATCATTGGAAGCTCCTGTGGTTATATCGTTAAAAATAATCTCCTCCGCTACACGCCCTCCTAAAAGAGTCGTAATATCCTGCTGCATTTTTCCTTTTGTATTAAACATCTCATCGTTTTCCGGAAGAGGCATGGTATATCCTGCCGCTCCCATTCCCGTAGGAATGATGGAAATCGTATAGACCGACTCCATATCAGGCAGCACATGGAACAAGATCGCGTGTCCGGCTTCATGGTAGGCAGTGATCCTTTTTTCCTTATCGGAGATCACTTTACTGCGTTTCTCTGCTCCTATACCCACTTTAATGAAGGCGCCTTTTATATCCTTCTGCATGATATAGCTGCGGCCATCTTTCGCTGCCAGGATCGCGGCCTCATTTAACAAGTTTTCCAAATCCGCACCTGTAAAGCCAGCTGTAGTCTGGGCGATCTGACGCAGATCCACATCCTCGCCTAACGGCTTATCCTTAGCGTGGACAAGAAGGATTTCTTCCCTTCCCTTCACATCCGGCCTTCCCACAGCTACCTTTCGGTCAAAACGGCCCGGACGAAGGATAGCCGGATCCAGGATATCCACACGGTTCGTGGCAGCCATTACAATGATTCCTTCATTGACACCGAAACCATCCATCTCCACCAGAAGCTGGTTCAGGGTCTGTTCCCTTTCATCATGGCCGCCGCCCATTCCAGTTCCTCTCTGTCTTGCCACCGCGTCGATCTCATCGATAAAAATGATGCAGGGCGCGTGTCTTTTTCCTTCTTCAAATAAATCTCTCACACGAGAGGCTCCTACACCAACAAACATTTCCACAAAATCAGATCCGGAAATAGAGAAAAAAGGGACCCCTGCCTCTCCTGCCACCGCCTTTGCCAGCAAAGTTTTTCCGGTTCCGGGAGGTCCTACGAGAAGTACGCCCTTAGGGATCCTTGCCCCCACATTCGTATATTTCTGAGGTGCCTTTAAAAAATCCACTACCTCTACCAGATCTTCTTTTTCTTCCTGAAGTCCTGCCACGTTCTGGAAGGTAACTTTTTTATCATCCGGCATCATCATCCGCGCCCGGCTTTTTCCGAAATTCATCATTTTCGCGTTGCTGCCGCCGCCGGACATCTGCCGGTTCATCATGACAAAGACAAAGATGATCAGACCAGCTGAGATCAGGATGGGAAGAAGCGTGGTGAGAAATACATTTTCCTGAGGTACATTTTCTACTACAGGGTCAATGTCATTCTCTCTGAGCATATCTTCCACTTCACCTACGTCCGTTACAAACAGACGCTTCTGGCCTTCTCCTACCACTTCCGCCACAACGGCTCCTGTAGGAACCTCTCTGTTAGGCTGGATCCTTACAGAGGTGATCTCGCCTTCCTTTGCCGCAGTCTCAAGTTCACCCAACGTATAATTGCTTTGGTTTACTACCTGGTTATTCAGATACAGATAGCCAGCAATCAGGGCCACTATCAGTATCAGATACAAACCGATTCTGCTTGGTTGCTTACTCACTTACCTAAATCTCCTTTCAATCTGTTTCGAATTCTACCACACCTATATAGGGGAGATTTCTATATTTCTGGGCATAGTCAAGCCCATACCCTACCACAAACTCATCCGGGATCTCGAAGCAGCAATAATCTACCGTCACGTCTTTTACCCTGCGTTCCGGCTTATCAAGAAGCGTACATAAATGCACTGTATTAGGGTTCCTGCCCTTGAGCACTTCGATCAAATAGCTTAAGGTTCTTCCCGAATCTATGATATCCTCCACGATCAGTACATCTTTTCCCTCTAACGGCTGATCCAGATCCTTCACGATCTTTACCACGCCGCTGGATTTCGTGTCGTCCCCATAACTTGATACTGACATAAAATCCAGGGAAACAGGAACCGTGATCCGCTTAGCCAGCTCGCACATAAAAAATACACCGCCCTTTAATACACAGATCATATGTATTTCTCTTCCGGCATAATCTTTACTTATCTGTGAAGCGATTTCGCGGACACGTCTGTCTACCTCCTCCTCACTGATCAAAATCCTGATTTTTTCACTCATTGCAGCTTCCTCCTTGGTATTTCACTTCCAACACCATTCTGGTATTCTGAGTAATTTTATATTGCTCGTTGATCCTGCCTCCGATAAGCCAAAGCACTTCCCCGCCGCAGGTCAAAAGAGGGATTTTATTCCGCTCCTCTCTGGGAATTTTTTCATCTATCATGCAGCGGTTTAGTTTTTTACGGTTTCCTTTCCGGTCAATCACCAAAAAGTCTCCTTCTCTTCTTGTTCGGATGGACAGCCTGTACTCTATTTTATCATAATCAAGCCATTTCGTATACTTTTTTTCGGGAATCTTCTCACCTTGATAAAAAAATATTCTTGCAAAAAAGGTTCCCAAAGGAGTGCTGGTTTCCTCTCCTGGAAGGATTTCCCACTCCATGTCCCATAGTAACTCTTTTTTTCTTTCATCCGAAGCCTTTCCGATCCAAAGCCCATCATATCTCCGTATTCCTTTCAGCCCATAAGGAAGGCTTGCGCTGCTTCCCACCTGTCTTTCTCTTAAATCCAGAACACTCTGTACATGAATCGACGAAAAATCCTTCTTCTTCCCGGAAAGTAAATAAAAAGCTTCCATGATCCCATAGCTTAAAATAAGGGGTTCCTCCTGAAAATCCTCCCCATTAACCAGGATTCCCTGATCCGTTTTTTTCCATTTATCTAAAAGTTCCCTGCCTTTCCTGGTAAAATAGTCTTCCGCCATTCCCAGTATTCTGGCTGTTTCCGCCATATGTTCACAGGCCTTTGGATTCAGTTCTTTTTCAATCAGGGGAAGAATCTTATGACGGATCTTGTTCCTTGTATAAGCATCCGTAAGATTCGTACTGTCTGTAACATAAGGAATTCCGTTCTCCTTTAGATAATAGTCAATTTCTCTTCTTCTTAAACATAAAAGAGGGCGGATCAGCCTTCCGGATACAGGCCGCATGCTGGCAAGCCCTCTGATCCCGCTTCCCCTGGCGAGATGGTGCAGAAGGGTCTCCCCCAGGTCATCCTGATTATGCGCCAAGGCAACGCGGTAATCCTCTCCGCCAAGGAGAGCACCTTCTTCCTGAAAAACTTTTTGCCTGACAACCCTTCCTGCCTCTTCCGTTCCGCATTTCCACCTAAGAGCCAGCGCCGGGACATCGAAACGGCGGCAGATTAAGGGGATCCCCCACTGTCTGCATATTTTTTCTGTCATAGCCGCGTCCCTATCTGCTTCTTCTCCTCTGATTCCATGGTGAACATGCACTGCCTTAAGGGAAAAGCCCCACTCCCTGGAAAGCCGCGAAAGCATATGGAGCATTGTCATAGAATCGCCTCCCCCGGATACGCCGGCAAGTACGCAGACGTTTTTCGGTATCATATTATTTTCCAGTATGTAAGCTTTTGCCTTCTTATACATATATTCTCCTATTTTTTCCACATTCCCGCCACCAGGACAGTCATGTCGTCTCTTGCCCGGTAGTCACTGTATCCTAATACCCGTTCCAGTATTCCTCTGCTGATTTCCTTAGGAGTTTCCTCCTGTACGTCCATGATGATCTCTTTCATTGTCTCTTCTTCCCTCTCAATGGGAAGGGCGTCTAAAACACCGTCTGTCATCATGATCAGATAATCCCCGTGATAAAGCTTCCTTGAGGCGGTTTCAAACTCCATCTGCTGAACCAGTCCTGCAGCCAGGCTTTCCGAGGCGATGGATTCTACCCAGTGGTCTCTTTTAATAAAGGTAGCCGCTGCTCCCGCCTTTAAAAAGCTGCAAATGCCTGTATACAAATCCACCGCACAGATATCCAGAGTGGAAAACATACCGTCCCGTCCTTTTAAAATCAATGCGGAATTCACCATACGTGCAGCTGTTTCCTGAGAAAACCCCGATTCCATAAACTGCTCTAAAAGCTCCACCACAACTTCGCTTTCCCTGCATGCTTCCATTCCCGACCCCATACCGTCAGACAGGCACATGACAAAACGCCCCTCTTCTTCCTGACGGCAGATATAATTGTCGCCGGAAACCTTTTCTTTTTCTCTGGTAAGCTTCGCTACGCCATACATGACCTGATAGCTTACGTCCTCCAGAAAATGTACGGTATGATAATCCCCGTTTACGATGCACCTGCTTCCCTGAACGGGAGCCATGGCATTTCCGCATTCCTGGGACAAAATCTGTGCCACCTCTGTCATGGAAATACACTGGCCGCTTCTGGCCCGCATAGTGAGAAAGACTTGTCTTCTCCCTTCCACCTTGTCCATCACCCAAGCCTGCTTTAAAAGCACATGCCTCTTTTTCAGGCTTTTTCTCAGCTTATCTTCAAACAAAGGCTCTGCCCTGGCGATATCATACAGATCTTCCGCTACCATCTGCATGATCTTAGACACCTCTGTGAGCTGCTGTGCCACTGCCATACGGTTTTCTATCATACGATTGTCCCATGCCAGGTTCTGTTTTTCCTTCCGGAACAGCTCCCCTGTCACCTCCAGGTACTGGGCATAGCGTCCGCATATTCCCATCCAGCTGCTTTTCAGCCTTTTCTGTTCCTCCTCATTTCCCTCTTCCATTGCACGGATATAGGCCTCCGAACCATTATACAATTCCTGGGAATGCTCCTTCCAGCAGATTTCCCGCTGGTAGCATCTGCCGCATACCCGCTGGTTCGTATCCAGAATGATCCGCTCTATCTGGCCGCCGCTTAGATAATCCTTTTTATAAGGCATTCCATAAAATGTATCCGCCAGCTTCTGAAAGGAAGCGGCATACCGCTCCACCTTTTCTTTCTGAGGATGGCTTTCACACAGAGGAAGCAGTTCCTCCTTCTTCGGCGTTCTCACTGCCAAAATAGTTTTTGCCATGTCCCGCATGATCAGCAGCACGCTGATAACGAGCATGGCAATAATCCACTCCTGCATATTCTCCCCTCCCTCTTAATGTCCTCATTAAGTGGGTATTATAAGGGATGTCTTATGAAATATCTGTCAAACACAGGCGAAAATCCCAAAAAATTTTTCGCCAAAATATCTCTTATTCTTCTTCTTTAAATACGATTTCGTTATCCTTAACAAGGCCTAATTTATCCCGGGCAACTTCCTCCACGTATTCATCGGTCTGCATATACTCCTTAAGTTCATCTATTTCCTCAGTGCGCGCCTTTTCGTCCTCTATGGACTCCTCCAGGGAGGCTGCTCTGGCATCATAAACTGCCAGTCGGTTCCGTAACGTCTGGCTTTGCATAAAAAGGCCTGCAAGCAGTACGATCGCGACAAATCCAATGGCAAGCATGCCCAGATAATTATTCGCTATTCTTTTTTTGTTGCTTTTTTTTCTTTTTTTCAACCTGCTTGCTCCTCTTTCTTGGCAAAATCCTGTCTTTTTCCCTCCGGGAAACAGACTTTTCCATGCTGCGTAACAAAATTTTACCTCTTTCCCTTAGAAATAGCAACCTTTTTATTGAAATTTTTACAATAAATACAGGAATTCCTAAAATTATAATCCAAAGTTTTAAGAAGAGCGGAGTGATCGTAAAACGGCAGATCCAGGCTCCCAATAAAAGTCCCAGGAGAAGAAAACTTCTGAGAATTCCCTGATTCGCCTGGTAAACATAAGCAAAGCCGAAAATAGAAACTCCCACCCAGTACAGCAAATCCTCTGCCGCTGTCCACCAGCCGCCGTGACGGACAACGGCCCGAAAAGCCCGCAGCAAATCATAAAAAAGGAGCAGCAAAGCGCCTGTACATAGAGATTGAAAAAAAAGCAGGGTCTCATAGCGGATATACGTACTCATACACTAACGAAACATCCTTTTAAAAAAGGACTCTTCCCGCTTTTCTATATTTTTTGACAGATACATAAGACTGTCCACTTTTCCGGAGATATCTATTTCTCCCTTTTCCAGGTTCAGGCGTTTGACATGGAGCTGCTCCCCTTTCATGGAAAGTTTTCCCGTATTTGTCACCAGAAGGATTTCTTTCTCGTCAAAAGCTTCCACATCAAGAACCCCTGTAACGGTTCCTCCCTGGCGGTTCTCCAGCAGCAGCTTATGCGGCAGGATTGTTTTTCTTTCTTCCAAAGAAGGCCTCCCCTAGAATCTCTCTCTTTAGTCTATGTTGCCTGCAGAGCAAATAGACGTTAAAGATAACGATACATGCTTTCTGCATCGTCTTTTTTTACCGTTTCCTTTACATCCAGAACTTCCACCTTTACATTTCTGCTTCCGAACTGGATTTCAACAATGTCTCCAGCCTTAATCTGAGCGGATGCCTTGGCCGGCTTTTCGTTTACCAGGACTCTTCCGGCATCGCAGGCTTCATTGGCCACTGTGCGGCGCTTAATGAGACGGGAAACTTTTAAATACTTATCTAAACGCATATTTTCCTCCCAAAAGAAAAAGGGGAACAATCCGTTCCCCTAGGTTATCATCTGTCAATTATTTGCCATTAACCATATCTTTTAAAGCCTTGCCAGCTTTAAACTTCGGAGCTTTAGAAGCTTCAATCTTCATAGTAGCACCAGTCTGAGGATTTCTTCCCTCTCTAGCAGCTCTTTCGCTGACTTCAAATGTACCGAAGCCAACTAACTGAATTTTTCCGCCTTTTTTCAGTTCGTCAGATACAACATCGATAAAAGATTTCAGAACCGCCTCTACGTCTTTCTTAGCCAAATTTGTTTCTTTCGCCATAGCTGCTATTAATTCTGTTTTATTCATGGTGTTTCCTCCTCTAAATTGATCTCTCTTTCTTAATAGTTTTGGTCACACTGCCGCCAATTTTACGGCAGGCGACAGTGCTCTGTTTACTATATATATACCTTTTAGTGCACGTTGTCAAGGTTTTTCCTAATATTCAGTCAAAATTAGTTGATACGGGTCACAAGTTGACCAGTAACAATTAGTTATTTTTTTCAGAAGCCGAGTTTTTTTTACCTTCTTGCCGCTTCAATTCCTCCCAGGAGAGGGCAGCTGCCTCACTGTCCTCTGGCGAAAAGATCCTGGGATGGCGATGTTTCATTTTAGAAGAGACACCTGAAATCACATCCTCTATGGTGAACAATCCCTCCTCCTGTGCAATGATGCTTTGAAGGATCACATTAAAAAGAACATCCCCCAGCTCTTCACAGAGGTTTTCCCCATTGCCGCTTTCTGATAAAATTTTGATCCCTTCCATAACTTCCCTGGTCTCGTCTTCAAGACAGGATTTCAGACTTTCATGAGTCTGCACACTGTCCCAGGGGCATTCCCTCCGAAGTCTGCGGACAACGTCCACAAATTCGTCAAATGTACTTTCCTTCCCCATGGCTTACATCATGGAATTTACCATGTCCAGAACAGCCTTTCCCATGGCTTCGGATTTTTCATCCGCATCCGCGAGAGAAGTTCCCTTTACTCCATAATAGAATTTCACCTTGGGTTCTGTACCTGACGGGCGTACACATACCCATGCATCGTCTGTAAGGTCATAATACAGAACATTGGAATTAGGAAGGCCTGTGGGTTTCACCTGACCTGTGGCGATATCCGTAATCGTATCTTTCTTATAATCTCTGAAGGACACCACCTTATGTCCCGCGAATTCTGCAGGCGGCTGTTTCCTTAAGGTATCCATGATCTCCTGGATCTTTGCAAGGCCTTCGATTCCTTTTAAAGTGACGGACTGAATTGCGTCCTTATAATAGCCATACTCTTCATACATCTCTATCATAGCGTCCCAGAGGGTCTTTCCCTGGGTCTTATAGTAAGCTGCAGCCTCGCACAGAGCCATAGTGGCCACAATGGCATCCTTGTCTCTTGCGTAGGTTCCGATCAGGCAGCCGTAGCTCTCCTCAAATCCAAAAAGATAGGTGCCTTTTCCGCTTGTTTCAAAGCCCAGAATCTGCTGGCCGATAAATTTAAAGCCAGTAAGTACTTCAATCAGCTTCACGCCGTAACCCTTGGCAATGGCGTCTGCCAGATTGCTGGTAACGATGGTCTTGATCAGAGCGCCGTCCTCTGGAAGGCTTCCGTTAATGGCTTTTCTCTGGCCTATCTCATAATTTGCCAAAAGACAGCCGGACATATTTCCGGTAAGATCGTGGTACTCTCCGTTTTTGTCTTTCACACGGACTCCCAAGCGGTCTGCGTCCGGGTCTGTGGCAAGAACCAGATCCGCATCAATCTCTTTCGCCAGCTTCAAGCCCAGCTCAAAAGCTTCTGCCGCCTCCGGATTCGGATAGCTGACTGTGGGGAAATCTCCGTCAGGAAGCTCCTGCTCTTTTACTACATAAACATTTTCAAACCCCAGTTCTTTTAAAATCCTTCTGGCAGGAATGTTTCCGGTTCCATGGAGAGGGGTATATACGATCTTTAGATTTTTCCCTTCTGCCTGGATGGCGTCCATATGGAGCACTTGCTTTTTCAGTTCCGCCATGTATGCATCATCAATTGCCTGTCCGATCACCTCATAAAGTCCAGCAGCCTCTGCCTTTTCTTTTTCCATGGTCTTTACGGTGTTCCAATCAGAAATGGCTTTTACTTCAGCCATGATGCCGGAATCATGAGGCGGCGTGATCTGGGCTCCGTCTTCCCAGTAGACTTTATAGCCATTGTATTCCGGCGGGTTATGGCTGGCGGTGATGTTTATGCCTGCCGTGCAGCCTAACTGCCTTACCGCGAAAGAAAGCTCCGGCGTAGGCCTTAAAGATTCAAAAATGTATGCTTTTATTCCGTTTGCAGCCAGACATAAAGCGGCTTCCTGGGCAAATTCCGGCGACATATGGCGGGAATCGTAAGCAATGGCAACGCCCTGGGATTCTTTTCCTACCTTCAGGATGTAATTCGCCAGTCCCTGTGTAGCTCTTCTAACCACATAAATATTCATCCGGTTCGTTCCAGCTCCGATGATCCCTCTAAGTCCGGCTGTTCCGAACTCAAGATCCATGTAAAACCGTTCTTTGATCTCGTTTTCATCGTTTTCGATGGCTTTTAATTCCGCTTTGGTGTCCTCATCAAAGTATGGGTTTTCGAGCCACTGACTGTAAACCTCTTTATAATCCATACTGTAGTACCTCCCTATACATATTTTTCTCTATTATATAACAGTTTCTCTAAAAAATAAAGGGTATTCCAACGCTCCTTTCCCCTAAAATGGATATTGTAAAAAGCATTGTTCCGTGAATGTTTTCCACATTTCTTTCTGGCTTATCAACGCCCTTAGCTTTTCGTTGTTTTTTTCAGAAATCCAGGCTTTATTATGGGAATAATAGTAGTTTGCCAGCTTCCAGTATTTGTCCGGATAGGTAAAACGAATGCGAAGATTTTCCCATTCCTCGGGCGAAATCTGCCGTTCCTGGTGGTAGGTAAAAAGCATCTCCTTTGCCAGGGAAAGGTCCCAGTTATATTTTTCAAGAATCTTCCTCATAAAGCGATACAAATCAACCATCTGCACATCATAGCTCCAGTGCCCGAAATTCGTCACCGCAGTCTTTCCCCGGGTCATTAAAATATTGTGCTGGTTATATTCTCCATGACAGATCCAGCCTTCTCCCCTCACCTCTTTCTGAAGCAGCTTATAAGAGGAAGCCTTAAGCATTGCAAGCGCCTCTTCTCCTCTTTTCAGGAACCATTCCACGCTGGATGAAAATTCTTTTTCAAAAGGACAGGAAGCGCCTTTTTTGCGGATGAATTTACGGATCTTACGAAGCTCCTGATTGTGCCGCAGATATTCCTCTTCCAGGGATCTTCCCATGTATTCTTCTGCCAGAGGCAGCTTCATTATTTTATGTAAGCCGGCAAGCGTGCGCACGCCTCTTTGGATGTCCTCTCTGGATTTCGTGTCGCACTCTTTTCCATCGTACCAGCGCTGGAGTGTATAAGGAATATTGTCTTTGTCGCGGCTTATAAGGCTGCCTTCCTTATTTGCCAGGTAGCTGTCCACACTGCCTCCTTTTTCCTGTATGGAAAGAAGGAGCTCCTGCTGCTTTAAAAGCTTTTTTTCGGATCCTGAAAACTCCTTCAGGACAAGAAGGCCTTCTTCTGTGTGGCACAGCAGCGCTCCCCTTATCCGGGAAGTCGTCTTTGCCGTCAAGCCATACTGTTCTAAGGTACTGAGCCCATAATCATACAATCGCATATCCCCCTCTTGTTTTTGTACCTTCTATCTTATGAACGGCAGGTGTGGGATATGCTGTGGGAATTCCTAAGGGCGGTCTGCGCTTTATATTTTTTTCAGAAGGATTTCCTTCTTATTATATTCCGGATGTTCCAGGACCTCTTCTAAAAGGCGGTTTAAAATTTCTCCCATTTCTTTTCCCGGGACGCAGCCTGCCTCGATCAGGTCTTTTCCTGTTACGGCAAGGGTTTTTAAAGAAACGCATTGGTGCTGTTTTTGTATTTCCTGATAACACCTTTCCACCCCTTGCAGGCGTTTTAGCTTTTCTTCCCGTTTATATTCGCTTTGGGCAAGTATATCTGCCCGCTGCACTTCTAAATAAAGAGGAAACAGATCTTCGCCGATCCGGTTTACAGCGCGGCGAACCTGTGCCATCTCAGGCTGGGGGCGGAAATCGTGCCATTTGATCAGGCGCAGTACTTTCTTTATGGTATCGTTATCCAGTTTCATCCTGCGCAGGATCACTCCGGCCATTTTTTCTCCCTGAGGGCCGTGCATTTTAAAATGATCCCGTCCGTTTTCATCGGTTCGGCGAACAACAGGCTTTCCTATGTCGTGGAGAAGCATGGTAAGGCGCAGTACCTTGTCCGCCCGGATATTTTTCAGGGTTAATAAAGTATGCTCTCCCACGGAGCAGAAATGGTGAGGCGTATTCTGAGGCGTCTCCATACATGCATCGAACTCCCATAAGAATTCTTTCGTGATGCCTGCCTGATAAGCAGTCCGCAGAAAATCCGGATGAGGGGAAATCAAAAGCTTGACAAGCTCCACCTGGATCCGCTCTGCGCTTACAAGTTTCAGATTAGGGGCGATCACCCTTAAAGCCTTTTTCGTTTGTTCTTCAATGGAAAAGCCCAGTTGGGCAGAAAAACGCACTGCCCGCAGGATCCTTAAGGCATCCTCTGTAAACCGCTCTATAGGATCTCCCACGCAGCGTATGATCTTGTTTTCTAAATCCTCCTTTCCATGGAAATAATCCACAATTCCGGTTTTCGGATTATAGGCCATGGCATTGATGGTGAAATCCCGTCTTTTTAAGTCTTCTTTTAGGCTGGCGGTAAAGATCACCTCTTTGGGATGGCGGCCATCCTCATATTCTCCATCGATCCTGTAGGTAGTTACCTCAAAGCCTTCCCCGCTCAAAAGAACGGTCACTGTCCCATGGGCAAGCCCGGTATCCACCGTACGGGCAAAAAGCTCCTTAACTTTTTCCGGCGCGGCCTGGGTAGTAATATCCCAGTCATCCGGAGTACGCCCAAGAAGAGAATCCCGCACACAGCCTCCCACGGCATAAGCCTCATATCCAGCAGTCTCTAACACATCCAATATCTTCTTTACTTTTAAAGGAATCTGTAAATTCATAAATTTTCCTTTCTCCATTTATATTTCCTTCATTCTGTCTTTCCTTTGATTTTTTATTTTACAGGAAATCCGTTCTCTTTTCCAGATAAAAATAGAAGCGTCCGGCTCCCATACCGCACCGGCATCCGTCTCTTTTATCCGTATGTACTCACTGGAGAATCAGGCAGAGAAGCGAAAAAATCTAAGGTACGCCAAAAATGGGAGAGGATAGCCAAACGCTTATCCTCTCCCGTATGTATCGAAGATACTTTTAAAAATCCAGCCGTAAGAAATGGCTGCAGCTCCTGCCTCCATAGTATTACTTACTATGAGAGATTTTCGTCCATCATCGTAATTTTTCTAAAAATTCCCCATAATATTCTCCATATTCCTATAAATCCGGTAAATGTGTTCGTATAAATCCCGTAAATCAGGATAACGGTTTAATAAGGCACAGATATCCTCCGGGTCATCGCTGGACAAGAAGGTCAGCCATCCGGCCGGCCTGTTCTGAATACCTTTATTGTGCAGGCTTTCTTTGAAAATATCAAGGGGAATGAAGAAATACTTTTGAAGAAGCGGAAGGGTTAGACCAGTGTCAGATCTTTGCTGAAAGAAATGAAGGCGTAGCCCAGCCGCTGGATCTCAATATCGGCGATGCTCCGTCCTCCAGGCGGACTACAATATCCATAATAGGAGAGAGGACTCCCACCGATGCGGCTGTTGTCATTGGGAAGGACTTCAATGATCTCCACCTTTTTCCCAAGGAGAAGGGAGATGAGCTCGTTTAAATATTCCGGCGCGGTCTCAGGGTTCATGTCTTCTTTAAAGATACCTTCGTAAAGCGTTTTTACTCCCGTACAGAAATCCCGAAACTGCTCCTGTGCCCAGCCTTGGAATATAGCGTTTTATTTTTGATTTGTCTGGATTTCCTCCAATAGTTCTTGTCTGGTGGGGATAAGGGGAAAATATTGTTTAAATGCAAGTGGATTTATATTCTTTTATTCTGGTAAAATAGCCGGATATGGAAAGAGCCGGAAACCTCTCGGAAGGTTTCCGGCCCACTGAAAATAAAATAAAAATCAATAAGCTCTTCCCCAATAAACCATCTTTTTCGCAGGTTTTCCGCAGCAGATACAAGTATCTGAAATCTGCTCCTGTTCAAATGGAATACAGCGTGAGGTCGCCTGCACGTCTTCTTTGATCTTTTCTTCACATTCCTGGCAGCCGCACCACATAGCCTTTACAAAGCCTGGCTTATTTACAATAGTATCTTTAAATTCTTCATAAGTAGTTGCTGTATAAGTATGGCTGTCACGATGGCTGCGGGCACGTTCCAGCATCTCCTTCTGCATCCTGTCCAGGATTTCCTGAACCTTTTCGGCAAGCTCTTCAAAGCGTACCGTGTATTTTTCTCTGGTATCCCTGCGGCAGATTACAGCCTGTCCGTTTTCAATATCCTTAGGACCGCACTCGATACGTACCGGGATGCCTCTCATTTCCTGCTCTGCGAACTTGAAGCCCGGGCTCTTATCTGTAGCGTCCACTTTCACGCGCACACCAGCTTCTTTTAATGCTGCATAAAGCTCATCTGCTTTCTCCAGCACCCCTTCTTTTCTCTGCTGGATCGGAATGATAACCGCCTGTGTAGGAGCGATCCTTGGCGGAAGCACAAGTCCGCTGTTATCTCCATGTACCATGATGATCGCACCGATGATACGGGTAGACATTCCCCAGGACGTCTGGTGTACATACTGCAGCTTGTTTTCTTTGTCTGTATACTGAATGCCAAATGCCTTGGCAAAGCCGTCGCCAAAGTTATGGCTGGTACCGGACTGCAGCGCCTTACCGTCATGCATCAAAGACTCTATGGTATAGGTAGCCTCTGCTCCGGCAAATTTTTCTTTGTCTGTCTTCTGACCTTTCACAACTGGAATCGCCAGAACTTCCTCGCAGAAATCCGCATAAACATTCAGCATCTGAATGGTTCTCTCCTGGGCATCTTCTGCAGTGGCATGAGCCGTATGTCCTTCCTGCCACAAAAACTCACGGGAACGTAAAAACGGGCGGGTAGTCTTTTCCCAGCGCACCACGGAACACCACTGGTTATATACCTTCGGTAAATCTCTGTGGGACTGAATATCTTTCTGATAAAAATCGCAGAACAGCGTTTCTGAGGTAGGACGGACACAAAGCCGTTCCTGCAGTTCCTCTACTCCTCCATGAGTCACCCATGCCACTTCCGGCGCAAAGCCTTCCACATGGTCTTTTTCTTTCTGAAGCAGAGATTCCGGAATGAAAATAGGCATATATACGTTTTCTACTCCAGTCTCTTTGAACCTTTTGTCAAGCTCCTTTTGGATATTTTCCCAGATTGCATAACCGGCTGGTTTAATGACCATGCAGCCTTTTACGCTGGCATAATCGCACAGTTCTGCTTTTTTTACCACATCCGTATACCACTGGGCGAAATCCTCTTCCATGGAAGTGATCGCTTCTACAAGTTTCTTTTCCTTTGCCATGATTTGTTTTCTCCTTTTTTGTGTTAGATTTTTACAGGAATAAAAGGTCTTTTGCCATAAAAAAAGAAGCCTCTCATCCCCCACAAGGGACCGAAACGCTTCGGCGGTACCACCCTAATTAGCGCTGAGCAATATACTTTCCCAACACTCTCTTTTCTTTCCGTTAACGCCGGAAGGACGCCGTACTTCAATTATACGGGGCTCCGAGGCCGGTTCCACGATTCCTGCACAGAATCCTCACACCACCCTCCCTGCCCTTTAAGCGCCTGGATTTGGGATTCCTCTCTGAGATTATTCCTCGTGTACTATTCTCTTCATCGCCGGTGAGATTTATTCAATCTTTTTTCATTCTATGCGAATTCAACGGCGGTGTCAAGTGATTTTGCTTTCAAAAATATATTTTTTCCCAGTCAAAATGTCTGAAAAGATACTTGCACTGTAAAGGAAAAAATTTTCCTTTCCGGCAAAATCTTCTTTTTATTTATATATTAGATCAAATTATAATTATTTTTATGTGTCATAAAATATCAGATCCGTGAGCTAGCCATCAAAAGGAAAAGGGAATGTCCATAATGCCAGGACATCCCCCCTTTATTTTCTCACACTTTAATTGTAATCTCTCTGCCAGTACGGCTGTACTTATAGTACCGTACCCCTGCTGCGTCCAGCATCCGCTTGGAAGCGATCACGGAAGGGGTATCCGCATATTTGTCGCTGTCGTACACCACGGTCTTGATCCCGGACTGGATGATCGCTTTGGCACATTCATTACATGGAAATAAGGAAACATACAGCTTGGCACCTTCCAGGCTTCCGCCCCGGTAATTCAGGATTGCGTTTAATTCACTGTGGGTCACATACAGATATTTCGTATATAAAGGATCCCCTTCTCTTGCCCAGGGGAATTCATCGTCTGAGCAGCCAATAGGAAAACCATTGTACCCCATAGAAAGGATCTTATTATCCTTGCTCACGATACAGGCCCCCACCTGCGAATTGGGATCCTTGGAGCGCATCCCTGAAAGCATTGCCACTCCCATGAAATACTCATCCCAGGAAAGATGATCTGCACGTTTTTGATTTTTTTTGCTGTTTTCCATAAAAACCTCCTTACTGTGCCTAAGAGATACTGGTCCTCACCCGGCCCTGCTTCTGCGGCAAAGCCATAACCAGCAGCATGAAATTCCTGTTTGCTGAAATTCGTCCTAAATTTTCTCCATTCGCTGCCAGCTTACGCAAAAAATACCAGCAGAACCCCCAAAGACACGCCCTTGTATTTAAAATCTATACACGGCTCCTACTCCGTTTCTATCTGAGCAATCCTCCTCATATGACGGGCATCCCCGGAAAACGGTGTATTTAAGAACGTTTCCACAATCTTTACTGCAAGGCCCGGTCCGACTACTCTTCCGCCCATGGCAAGGATATTTGCATCGTTGTGAAGGCGGGTAGCTTCCGCAGAGAAGCAGTCTGAGCACAAAGCCGCCCGAATCCCCTTAAACTTATTTGCCGTAATGGAAATACCGATTCCAGTCCCGCAGATAAGGATTCCCTTATCACACTCTCCGTCTAAAATGGCGTGCGCCACTTTTTTTGCATAAATAGGATAGTCCGTGGACTCCAGACTGTTGCAGCCGAAATCCTTGTAAGCAATTCCTTGCTCGTCCAGATATTTTTTAATCTCCAGTTTTAACTCGTAACCGCCATGGTCACAGCCTAATGCTATCATTTTTCGTTCTCCTCCTGTGCTTTTATAATTTTATGTCCTGCCGCTTTTAAAAGCCGGTTCATAATTGCCTGTCCCATACGGGGTGTATAAAAGGCCTCCGAATAAATCGCGCTTACCTGGTATTTGTCAAACTCCCGCAGCACCTCATAAAGGTGGTGGGCAATGGTTTCTTCTTCCTCTCTCTTTCCAATGCTTTTAACCAGGCCTGCCGTATATTGCTCCGCAGTCTCATCTGTGGCAATGATCCCAACTGTCTCCCCTTTTGCCTTTGCCTCTTTTGCAAGGCGGTTAATGGCCGCCACCACTTCACCGCTCTCTCCTTCTACAATGGAAAGCTCTGCCTTAGGCGCGTAATGGCGGTACTTCATTCCAGGCGCCTTTGGATGGATCTTGCTGTCGGTTTTTAAAAGCCCTTTATCCATGCGCACTTCTCCTAAAACCTCCCGCAGCATTTCAAGGGAAATATATCCCGGCCGCAGCACCACCGGAACATCTTCTGTAAAATCCACAATGGTCGATTCCAGACCGATTCCCACCTGGCCGCCGTCAATGATCATGTCAATGGCGTCCCCTAAATCCTCTTCCACGTGCTCTGCCAACGTAGGGCTTGGACGTCCAGAGGTATTGGCACTGGGTGCGGCTACATAGCCGCCGGCGTACCGGATCAAGCTCTGGGCAATAGGGTCGCTGGGGAAACGGACGGCCACTGTATTTAAGCCGCCTGTGGTTTCTAAAGGCACTGCATCTGACTTGGGAAGGATCATCGTCAAGGGGCCGGGCCAAAATTTTTCCGCCAGGATTTTCGCCTTTGGCGGAAGTTCTTTTACGATCTTAGGCAGGCTTTCCATGTCTGCAATGTGAACGATCAGAGGATTGTCTGAGGGTCTGCCTTTGGCCGCATATATTTTTTTAGAGGCTTTAAAATCCAGGGCGTTTCCTCCCAGGCCGTACACCGTCTCTGTGGGGAAAGCCACAAGGCCGCCCTCCTGTAAAATACGTCCGGCACGCTTGAGACTTTCTTTATCTATATTCTCTGCTGTCATATGAACGATTTCTGCTTTCATTTTCTCCTCTTTCTGACGCACTTGCTGCGTCAAAAATAGTAGATTTGGAAGTTCACTTCCAAACTTTCCTCTTTCCGATGCACTTGCTGCGTCATACAGGTAGATTTGGAACTTTATTTCCAAACTCCTTCTGCTTTTTCTTATGGATTCAGGAAATCCCTGTTGTCTTTTTCTTATTGTACACGATTTTTGTCCGTTTGTCTCTACTAATTTATTTCGCAGCAACTTACAAAGGACTAAAATCCAGCCTGAAAAGGGAATTAAAATTTTATAAACTCCCGGATACATGTATATACAGCACAAATGTATTTCTTTATCCCTCTTGACATTTTTAAAAAGAACTTGCACAATAAAGGCATACAGAACAGATTGGACGGATGGTTTACCTTTCTATCCAGCGATGCCCCGGAGGATATCCTTTCTTTTTTAAATCGCTATCCTGATTTCCGGGACTTATACGAACACGTTTATCAGATTTGCAGAAATACGGAGAATATTCTGGGAATATTTTCAGAGGAATTACGGCAAATGGACAGAAATACCCTCCCATATATGATTAATGAAATACAGGAGACTATAGACAAGCAGCAGGAAACAATAGAGGAAATGCGCAGTTCCCTATCTGAAATGAAAGATGTCCTTGCCGCAATGAAGGAAACTATAGCTGCCCAAGATCAGGCTCTTGCCGAAAAAGGAGCAAGGATCCGTGAACTGAAGGCTCTTACTAAATAGCATTTGTACCTACATCACTGTATATTACAGCCCGCTTATCGCCAGAATCGATAAGCGGGCTGTATTTTTAAGCCACTTTTATGATATAGGTTCCAGAAGAAGCATCCTCAAAAACGATCTCGCCAAGCCCCCTAAGCAGCGTCTCATTTAGATTTTCTCCATATTTTTCTCTCTCTTTAGAGCCTACGAAAATATAGGAAACTTCATATTCTTCCAAAAGGGCTTCCACCTGTCCCTCATCCGCGGAAGTATAAATCGTCTGCACATCCGCGCTCTTCTCATTTAAGTCTTCCACATCATTCCTCCACAGCCATTCGTGCACATACCATCCCAGAATAGTGGGAAGGCCCGTCATGGCGGATACCCTCTCATATCCGGTATAGCTGTCACCATTTGCCTCCAGCACTACTGGAGAACCTTCTATATTTTCCCTCAGCCACCGGATAGCCGCAGCGTCCGCAGGAAAATCCGTTTCCAGAAACGCCGTAGCATTTAACCCTTGGTAAGAAGAAACCTCCCACACGTTTCCGAACCAAGCCTGCACACTGTTCCCAAAATATCCAAAAGTCCAAAGTAAAAAGAACAGCCCCACGCCGGCCAGGATCTGAAATACTTTCCGTCCTGTCAAAAAGATCAGCCGGAAGATCACATAAGCCATAGTCATCCCAAACATAATATACGCCTGGTAAGTAAGCTTAAACATGGTATTCGCCCTGGCGTTTCCGTTTTCATAAATATCCCTTACATACACCAGCTCCGGAATCAAAACCAATCCAATGGCACAAAGCCCCATGATCACCGCAAAAAGATCGGGCGTCTTAATGGAACGTAAGAGCCGGTACAGACTCTTTCGTTTTAAAATATGAAGCTTTTCCCATAAAAGGAAAATTAGAAACAGCACTGTCAAAAAGACCGGAAGGCCCCACAGCACAAGAAGCTGATGGATCATAGAATGATTCTGGGCAAGAGCGATCCCCTGGACCATAGAATCAAACTGTAAAGTAAAGGGCAGGATCACAAGAAGGGCGATTCCCAGAACTTCCGCCGCCTGGGCCGCTGTCACTCCCAGAACCAGCTTAACTTTTCCTCTGAACTGGATGCAGTTGGTAAACAATACCACGCCCCCCGCGACCACGAAATAGATTACAAAATCCCAGAAATTGGTCCACTGAAACATCCCGAGAAATACGCTGACCAAAAGAAGATGCGGCATAAGAAGATGCCGCTTCCAGAATTCCTTTCTGGAAAGCTTTTCGATCACCGCCTCCCTTGTGCGTATACTGCGCATCCACGCATACAAAAGGCCGATCACCGTTAGAACGAACATGATATTTACCACATGGGCATGCAGATCCCCCAGGACAAAAGAATAGCAGGGAAATTCATGGATCGTCTTATCCGGCACATCCGGGTTATACCCAATATATCTGGTAGCGTCCGGAAACCAGTAGCTGTCTATATTTTCCTGGCCGGTAAGCCGCTGGATCCAGGGAATGATCTTACTGTAGATCACATAGTGCATATTTCCGGCAATACTCACTGCCCCGCCGGCAAGAATGCCGAATACATAAGGAAGGGCGGTTCTTTTTCCAGTCAGCTTTTTCCCCAGCGCGTCTCGGGACATCTGAAATACCAGAGAAAAAGGAAGAGCAAAAGCCAGGCCTGCCACAAAGGTACGCATCAGATTATAGGTCAAAGCCACCGTACTTCCGGAAATTTTCGTGAGAAAAACCGCAAAGTACTGCCCTCCGTAATAATAGTTAATATGGCCGTTAGAGTACCAAAGGTCCCTTGGAGGCAGTTCTGTACTGCGCATGATCGCCTCCATAAAACCATAATCCATAAATTTTTCCGTTCCATAAGCAGCCGGATGAAAGCCTGCCAGATACGTCCACAGGAAAAAAGCCAGAAAAAACAAAAGCTCTTCCCAATAAATTAAAGAAAGATTCTCCACAGGGAGACAATCTTCTCCCTTTTTCGTCTGCCGCCAGAAAAGAAAAAAGCTTCCTGCCGCCAGGACCAGACATACGCCAATACAAGCCGCTGTCGTAAATTTTAATATTTTTACAGAAACCAAAAACCAGGTAAGAAAGCCGGATATGGCAATAAAGATCACCTTGGAAAAAAGCCAGCCCTTATCCGCAAAGCCTTTAAACAGCTTACCAGTGAGAGGCATTCCCACAAGCCCCATCACGCCTGCCATCAGCCACCAGGTCCAAAAGACCCACACATCACTTTTCAGCGCAAAAGCGGAAGCTCCTATAAGGATCAGCGCAAAAAGGATTTTTACTCCCCATTTTTTTATCATTTGGTTTTTCCTCCTGCTTAAATGCTTTTTCGTATTTTGCAAAAATCTACCCAGGCTTTCCGGCCAGCTTTTATGATCTTTCTCATATTCAAGGAATTTTTTCCTCCTTGTCTTGGGCGAAAAGTAATAGGATAATACCGCACCCCTAAATGATGCTTCTCATAGATCACCGTCATTAAAACATTGGACAGGTCAAAGCCATCTGGTATTTTTTCCAGAACTTTCTTAAGCTGGGTTCCCTTCATCAGCCGGTAAGGCGTATTGGCATCCTTCACCCACACTCCAAATGCAAGGAACAAAACAATCCGCAGCACCTTGGTAACAAACACCCGGGAAATACCGTCCTTTCTGTCCTTTCTATAGCCAATCAAAAGCCCGCAGTCCTCCCGGTCATCCCAGAAACGAAAAAACTCTTCCGCCAGGGTTTGTCCATCGGAATCTGTCTGAAATACATAATCCGCCCCATGCTCCACTGCGTAATGATAAGCCCGGAGGACAGTGGCCCCATGGCCCTCATTTTTTTTATCTACTCCAATAAGACGCGGATATTGTTTCTGACATTCCTGTATTTTTTGATAGGTTCTGTCTTTACTTCCATCGTTAAAGATCACCAGCCGGCTTTCTCCCCCGACTTTTTCCACCACCGGATACCAGTGGGAAATTACGTTTTCTATATTTTCTTCTTCATTATACGCAGGCATAACAATGTATAAACACTCATGTTTCATATATTCTGATTCTCCCATCTTCCGATCTATATACTAAAGGATATGTCCGTGCGATCACATCCTCCCTGCAGACATTCTGTTCGAACTCCATTCCCTCCTCGAAAAGGATATAGGTGATCTTCTCTTCCTCCACAAGGGCTCTCAGCCTATCCTGGCTGTCTGTGGTGTAGATCTCGGTTGCCTTGGCGGCCCTGTCATTGGTGTCATAGCCTGCTGACCAGGCATAATAGGGCCATCCGCAGTACAGCATTTCTCCAGACATGGTCACTTCATTAATACTATATTCCGGAGTCAGGATCAGGTCTCCTTTATCCAGGTTTTCCGATATCCATCTGGACAACGGGCTGTCCAGCTGTACACTGACTCTATGGTTTTCATCATTATCCTTCAGGATCACCACAAAATCGTAGATCCCCGTCACAGTCAGGCACAACGCCAGCCCTAAAGCGGCTATGCGCCCAATCCAGTTTCTTTTCCACAAAGACACCGCTGCCCAGGCCCAGAACATAGTTAAAAAGGCATAGGACAGCATCACATATTTATGGTTTACATTAATATCCGGCGTGAGGGAAATAAAAAAAGCAAACACCGCCGGAAAGAGAAAACTCAGTAAAATTATCCTGCCTTTTCTCTTTAAAAAGAAAAATACAAAGAGTAAGCCTGCAAAATAAATGCCGCTCACCAGCAAAATATACCAGAGGACCCCTCCCAGGCTTTTATCTTCGGCGAGAAATCCCCAGTAAAAAGAGAGCTCCATGGCTTCGCCCTGGATAAATATCTTTGACTGGAGAAGGGAAAAAATGATCGCCGCAGCAGCTGTCAGCGCATAATCCAGCTTCCCATCGGAAAAAATCCCGAATCCTGCCAAGATCAAAAGGCCTCCGATCACTGCCGCGCCATTCCAGAAGGACGTCATTCCAAGCATCATCCCCACCAGAAGGGCAGTCTCTATCCGCTTGCATTTCCACGCGTTTTTTGTAAAAAAGCGTTTTCTCAGCCAACGGATACCTTTTTCAGAAGCATCGGCAGTCTCCTCCACCCAGTCCAGGTAAATCCATAGGGCAATGCACACGATCAAAAGCCCAAAGGCCAGATGCCGTTGGTTCAGATAAACATTATAATTCCACAGTCCCCAGTCTTCATTAGGCGTATAGCCGATAAAGGATGTATTTTCCGCCAGTACAGTCCACAGGTCTCCCGCCTTTATGTGTTCCCAGACAAAACGAAAAAAAGCGGTCCCGCTGCGGAAGAAAAAAAACACGATTCCCAGCACACCTGCCCGCCGCATTCCCGTAATCCTTGCCGCAAGCATGTAAAGCATCATAAGGAACCCTTCCAAAGCGAGGATACTGATCAGATTATAGGCAATATCTATTCTCAGTCCAAGATACTCAAGGTTTCCCGCAAGGAACTGAAACATAAAATGATATTTTACATCTTCCCCGCCAAAATGCGGATACTGGGTAGGGAAATTATTTCCCCAGGAAAAAGAACGGATCATAGCCGTATGGGGCGCATAATCTCCAAATACAGAAAAGCCGGAATAAAGCGCCCCGTCTTTTACATGGAACACATAAAACATTGTCCAGGAAATAAAAATCAGTAAAATTCCAAAAAATATAATTTCTCCTGTGTTTTCCCTTCTGCTCTTTCTTAAAATCCCCAGACATGTTTTGAAAGAGGTCCCGCTTATTCTTCCCTCTCTCATCCTCTTTACATAAAGAAAGGCGAGAATGACGCAGGCTCCTCCCATCACTATGAGATTTCCATAAAAAAGAGGCTTTTCCGCCCCCAGACATACACTTGCCAACAAGGAAACAAGATAAGTCCCCCAGCCCATAACAAGCGTGCCCGTTCCGAAGGAGACAGGCAGCAGCAGCCAAGGACGGAGACGTACCGTCCCTGGCGCCAATTCTCTTCCTAATAAAAATATCAAAATCACATAAAAGATTCCCAGCATCTCTTCTCCTCTGGCGTCACAAAGCCGTCTTTTCTCTTGTCTGTCTCTGCCAAATTGCCCTTTGGATCATATCGGTCCGTAACCATGCGGCAAGTGTGTGGTTCGGGTGTGACATGCAGCCTAATTTCAGTGTATCCAGTATATCAAAATTATGTATCCAAGAACAGACCATTTCCAAAAATTCCCTGATCTTTTCACATATTCCTATTTTTCTCCCATATATGACTGGATTCCATCCACAATGGCCTTTGCCACTCTTTCCTGATATTCCTCTGTCTGAAGCAGGCCTGCCTCGTCCGGATTGGTCAAAAAACCGCATTCCACAATATTTACAACACCGGAGCTGTTTTTCAGAAGGTAATAGGTCTTATTTCCTTTCGCTTCCCTTGGGGAAGAAGGGGAAAGTTCCTGGTTCATTCTCTCCTGGATCGCCCGGGCAAGGCGCTCTCCTTCCAGGGAATCTTCATAGTAAAACACCTGAGGCCCCTTCACTGAAGAATCCTCATAGCTGTTCTGGTGGATACTTATGGTCAATAAGGCATTGCTTTCGTCTATGACGGAGATTCTCTTTTCCAGATCCTGCACCTTCATATTCAAGGCGCCTTCTTCATAAAGACCATTTTCGTCCTCTCTCGTCATGATCACGGTGTATCCGTTCTGTTCCAACTGTCCTTTCAGCTTCTTTGCAATGGCAAGGTTCACCCCGTCCTCTTTTAGGCCGCCTACTCCTACCATACCTGGATCCCTGCCCCCGTGGCCCGCGTCCACCACGATCATCTTCTGTTCGTTCATTTCTTTCGATACCACGGCTGCCTCCCTGGAAAGAAATACGAAGCTTGCCAGAAGAAGACAGGCCATCGCTGCCTCCAGGATTCCCTTCTTCTTTCCATTGATTATATCTGCAAAGGTGTACTTTTTCAAAACAAAACACCCCCTGGCATACTCCATTTAATATATGTCCCAGAGAGTGTTTTTAGCATAAGAATACTTTTATCTTTTTTCGTAATATTTACTGGAGATTTTCTGTGATCACCTGCCAGATGCCGCTGTTCTCAAAGCCCAATTTCCATGCCGCCACTCCTGCAAGTTCATATTTCGGCACCAGCATCACCTTGGCTGCAATGGACTGTGCGTCCTCCAGCCAGATCTGATAAGTGGCTCCCTCGCTTTCATAGCTTCCGTAATTTTGACCGGCTTCTTTATCCCAGTAGGTCTCTACATTATTGGCCGCGATCACTTCCTGGGCCTGATCCATTCCAATAGCTTCACTGGTAAGCTCCCCGTTAGCCGTCCGCCACAGACGTGTGTAAAACGGAACCGCGTTGATCACACGTTCCGCCGGGACTTCCTGAAGCGTCTGCTTGATTCCCTCTTCCACCCAGGGAAGGGAAGCCACAGAGCCTGCCTGCTCAGAGCCCACATAATGCTCATCATACCCCATGATGATAACATAATCCACCACATTTCCCTGTTCCTCTCTGTCATAATGGCTGGTGAAATCCGCCGGAACAGGATTATCTACAGAAAGTACCAGATTATTTTTATGACACTCAATCGAAAGCTCTCTTAAAAACTGCAGGAAATGGATCCCCACGTCTTCACTTAAAGATTCGAAATCCACATTGATCCCATCCAGTCCCACTGACAGGGCGCTCTCCATCAGCTGGCTGATCAGATTCTGTCTGGATGAGGTCTTAGAAAGCACCTCCATTGTGCTTATGTCCACACTAAAATTATCGATCAGCCCCCAAACCTGCATGCCCCTCTCATGTGCCTGATTTACATAATCCGCACTTGCAATGCTGGTGATGTTTCCTGCATTATCCAGTATAGTATACCAGGTAGGAGAAATCACATTTACGCCTGTTACATTCTGGACCGCCTCTGCCAGACCGGCATTGGCCTCCGCATTGGTCACCTGGTGCCATACCAGATTAACCGGCTCATCAATTGTATGATACGTATACTCCTCTGTTTGGAAATCCCTGTCTATGGTTATTGTCTGAGGTTCTCCTATATGTCTTTTCTGCACATATCCGATGTAGCCGTCCTGGGTGGCTACCTGGCACCAGTCTTCAAGCTCTTCAAGGAAAAGCAGGCGGTCGCCCTTGTTTACACGGGTCAGCACCTCAGACTTGATTCCGCCCCGATAACGGACATAAGTGTCCCTGCTCACTTCCGCCATATTCACGTCTGTGAACTGATACTGTATGGCAATCCTGGAAGGATCCTCATAAACATAAGAATCTATATCCGTATATTTTTTTATAAAAGGAATACTTAGATAAACTTTTCCGTCCTTAAGCCATACCTCCTGTCCTCCCTCCTGGGATGCAGGGGTGGCTGTAAGCTCTGACGGAGTGGCATATAAAACCTGCTGATTTTCCGCGTCCCAGTAATATCTTTTATTCAGGCGGTTATTTACAACTTCTATAGGCAGATAGCCTTCTCCATCATATGTGGTTCCCCTGGTTTCCAGGATCTCTGTCCCTAAAATTATAGCGGCCTCTCCATCCGCTACTTCTCCATAATACGTGTTTAAATCCATCTGCGCCCGAGTAGGGGTATATTTTCTGATTATATGTGTAGCCAGACCAACCACTGCAACAATAAAGATTAACAGACACACGATCAGCGCCGGCTTATGTCTTCTTTTCATTCGTCTCTTCCTTTCGCTTCCGTCCGTGAGGACAGCTTTCTTATTTAAGTGATATATTTGCCGCCCGAAAAGGCTCATTAAGCGGTATCATTATATCATATTTAAAAAAGAATGCATTACAAAATTCGACTTTTTATATTTTTTTCACATTTAATTTAAGATCCCTCCCGTATGGTTAAAGTATGAGGGGGCTTACTTTTTTCAGGAGGGATCTTTTCCTCAAATTTCTCATAGGCCTCCTGACCGTCCTCGCAGCTGCGCAAATACAATTCCATGCAGGTCCGGCTGCTGGGCCGGGGAAGAGACTCCAAATATTCCTCTACCGTTCCCTCACCCGGAATCCTTCCATCCGTATAGCCAGATTCCATGGCCGCCAAAAGCCGGTGAGCCGCCGCCTCATTGAGTGTTTCATTGATCCGGAAAGAAGCCCGTTCATCCTC
>DWYZ01000113.1 GCA_019118425.1 Candidatus Blautia faecavium
AGGAGTTTTGTGCTATATAGTAAGAAAAGAAAATGAAAAGAAAGGGGTATGAGACAGTATGAGTAAAGTAAAGAAGTTTTTCTATTCACAGAAAGCGGCGCCATATGTGTTTATCCTTCCCTTCGTACTGACTTTCATCCTGTTCTGGATAGCGCCTATTGCAAATGGCGTGCTTTTAAGTTTCCAGGATGTGCTTCGGGATGAATGGGTAGGATTTAACAATTATTCAAGACTTATAAATGACTCGATGTTTTATAAGGCTGTTTACAACAGTGTAAAGTATATGATAGGAACTCTGATCCTTCTGATTCCTTTCCCTATGCTTTTTGCCACGCTGTTAAACAGTAAGCTGATGAAGGGCGCCGGATTCTTCAAATCTGTATATTTCCTGCCTGCCCTGACATCTGTAGTAGTAGCCGGTACCATTTTCCGTCTGATGTTTGGTGAGATGGATACTGCTCTGGCAAACCAGATCATGGGTCTCATCGGCCAGTCTCCGATCAAATGGCTGAAAGGCGAGTGGACCGGTTACGCCGTTCTGCTGGTAGTAGCCTGCTGGAGATGGACGGGCGTTAATATTCTGTACTTCCTGGCAGGACTTCAGAGTATTGATACAGAGTTATATGAAGCAGCCTCCATCGACGGGGCAAACAAATGGCAGCAGTTTGTTAAGATTTCTGTTCCGCTGCTGAAACCTACAACCGTATACGTTCTGACTATCAGTATTTACGCTGGTCTGTCCATGTTCCTTGAGTCCTTCATGTTGTGGAAAGGAAACAACTCACCTCAGAACATCGGTCTGACTATCGTAGGATATCTGTACAGACAGGGTATTGAGAAGAGGGCTATGGGCTATGCCTGCGCCGTAGGTCTGGTACTGCTGGTAATCGTTATGATCATCAACATGATCCAGCTGGTAGCTACAGGTACATTCAAGAAGGAGGAGAGATAATATGGCAATGGATACAATTGGAAAAAGCCAGAAAAAGAAAAATGCAGTGGCAACTGTGCTAATGATCATCTTCTTTTCCATTCTTGCGATATTGATCGTGATCCCGGTTTATGCCATCTTTGTGGCCAGTTTCCATCCGGGCAACAACCTGCTCCAGTATGGACTGAACCTGAATCCGGATTTCGCAAATATGACACTGTCCAACTATATACTGCTGTTTACCGGAAGCCATGATTACTGGATTTGGTTTGGAAACAGTTTATTGCTGACAGTGATCACAGTTGTGCTTACCCTTTTGGTCAGCTCATTTGTAGCATATGGATTTGCAGCCTATGATTTTAAAGGAAAGAATTTCTTCTTTGTAATCGTGCTGATCATCCTGTCCATTCCTTTCGAAGTTATCATGCTGCCTCTGTACAGCCAGATTTCCAGTTGGGGAATGATGGACAGCTATGTATCAATCGTACTGCCTTTCCTGGCTCATGCATCTACGATTTTCTTCTTCCGCCAGTATCTGCTGGGATTGCCTAAGTCCCTGATTGAAGCAGGGCGTATCGACGGATGTACAGAATATGGTATTTTCTTTAAACTGATTGCCCCGATTATGAAGCCTGCATTTTCAGCTATGGCTATCTTAAATGGTATGAACGCATGGAATAACTACATGTGGCCGCTGCTGGTAATCCGTTCTTCAGAGAAGTACACACTGACCATTGGTCTGAATACACTGATCAATCCATATGGAGATAACTACAGCCTTCTGGTTGTAGGATCGGTATTCTCTATCATCCCGATCTTTATCTTGTTTATCTGCTTCCAGAGATACTTTATCGAAGGTATGACAGCAGGAGCTGTAAAAGGATAATACACAGACAAAGGACCATCCTGCGGACAGCAGAAACTGCTGTGTTTCCACGGGGTGGTCCTTCTTTTTACATAGCCCAGTCATTTCAGGAGGGTTGACTCTGGGATTCAGTTCTGGGCTGGCGCATAGGAAACAACTACATTAATATCCTGGTTGTAGTTTCCAAAGCCTTTACCGAATAAGGTAAGGCCTCCTGTGTTAGGGCTGGTGTCAGATACCATAAACTTAAATCGGAGAGGGCTTTTGTGATCTAGGGCGAACTGCTCAATGGTGACATCGGAAATCTTCAGACCATCTATAAAGGTGCCGTTTTTATTAACGATCAGGGTCTTTAGAAGGCCGTACTGGTTCCAGGCAGGAAGCCACCAGCTGGGGGTAAAAAGTCCGTGAACATCTCCGAAATCTCCGGGACTGGTCCAGGTGCCTATGGGAATTTCATTGAGGGAAAAAGTAATGTCTGAGGGCCAGTCATTGTTGGTTCCGGGAGCTTCTGAGGCTATTTCCACAGAGAGGATAAGCTGCTCCACCTGGCAGTGGGGCGGGAGAAAGTTGGGAATAAGATATTCCACATATCCCCTGGAGAACCAGAGGATTCCCGCACTAGTCCGCTGGGGATGGGCGAAATATCTGGGATCGTCCACTTCTCCGATGAGACTTTTCCGGGAAGCAATGCCACAGGTGGGAGACACCTGATAATCGGTGTACTGCCCAACGGGAATGCCCACAGAGTAAAGATTTTTGTTTTCTTCCGGAACCTGGGGCATAACATCAATAAGGATTCGATCCGTGTGGACCCGGCAGAGTTTTTGGTTGCCGTGGCCTTCATGCTCAGAGAGAACGCTGACCAGTCCACATTCTTCCAGTTTTTTTATGTGACTGGTGAGAGCTCCATTGGTAATTCCCAGACTTCCGGCGATCTCATTCATATTCATTTCGCCCTTTTCCAGAAGCAGTTTAATGATCTGGATCCGAAGTTCAGACCCCAGGGCTTTATAGAGGTCTATACCATCTTCAATTTTTTTAATGTGCAGCATAGGCGGACTCCTTTGTCATTACGGTGTTATAGATAAAAAGACACTTATACTTTGGTACTATTATAAGTGAAAAATCAGACTTGGGCAACAAAAGTATTTTATAAAAAACTAAATATGGAGAAAAATTTTACAAAACAGCTGTTGACACACAGACAGTATAACAATATAATATAGACAAAAGTAAAATAATTAAGAAAAAT